>JANNUB010000317.1:0-20619 GCA_031394795.1 Ignavibacteriota bacterium
CATAGACATTCTCGTCAACAACGCCGGACGCGGACATTTCTCCAGTGTGGAGGATACGACGGATGAGATGATTCAAAGCATGTTCAAGCTGAATGTGTACGCGTTGTGGTACACCGTGCGTCCCGTGTTGAAATACATGAAGCAGCAGGGAAGCGGATACATCATCAATATCGCGAGCATGGCGGGCAAAGTCGGCTATCCGTACAACAGCGCGTATGTCGCTGCGAAACATGCGTGCGTCGGGTTCACGCACGCGCTGAGGCAGGAGCTAATGGAAACCGGCATCCACGCGACGGTTGTTTGTCCCAACGGCGTTCTCACTGAATGGGCAAGCGTGACGGAAGGCGGCGCGATGCTGCCGATGTTTTCTGAAGCGGAACCGGGCATCAAGCGCATTGCTTACGAGCGGTGCATCGAACTTCCGAATATCGAGGGAGTGCTTCCGGCTGAAGTCATCGCCCGGAAGATCTGCGACTGCATTGACAATCCCGTCGCGGAGGTGTTCACGCACCATGGCGCAAAAGAATTCGTCGAGCTTGCGACGACCGACAGAGAGAAGGCGGAAGCGCAGCAGCTTCCGATTGTGCTTGGTGAAAGAGAAGTGTATGAAAAGCTGAAACGGGGTTGCACAGATGTTTGAAGAATGCGCATCCGTCCGCGCCGGTTGCTAAAAACGTAACACCACCTGAATTCCTAAACGAGAAGGAGAGAATTCCGGCGTAAGGGAGAGCTTGGGCAGGTCATCCGACTCCGTGACATCCAGCCCTTCCGGATGCGCGGCAATCATACCGAACTCGTACCCGAGCGCGATGCCGAGCGGGTAGTCGCTCCACCAGTGAATGCCCGTGTTGGAAAGTCCGACGCCGATTCCTGCAATAATAAAATAGGAAAGCGGCCGGAGCCAGGGCTTCCATTCAGGATAATTCTCCATGACAACGGTGAGCGTCGCTGTTGCTGTGGCAATGTGCCCCGAGGGGAAGGCATCGTAGTACGGCACTTTCTTGTGATACTCGATTTGATTCGGAAAGAAGACCCACCGCCCGTTGATGCGTGAGGATACGAACGGACTTTCGCGCCCGGTGATATGCTTCAGTGTTTGAATGACGATGCCGCACGCGAGAATGGTTTCCACAAGCTGGCTGCCTGTCCGCAGCGCGCGGTCGTCGCCCGCAAGAAGTCCGACGGCTCCAAATGCTGCTGCGAGTCCGAATTGCGGTTTTCCATCTCCCAAATACTCGAAGAAGTCGCTGAGATTCTTGATCGTTCTCGAGCTCTTGTACCACCGGTCGCTCGCTTCCCAGACTGGCTGGTCGGTCCAGACGGCAAATGCCGTCAGCGCTGTGATTCCTGAAATCATCGGAAGCCGCTCCACAGAAAAATTTCTTCTGCCAAATGTCGCCCAATCGCCGGGAATGCGCTCGAACATCGTGTACCATTCCAACGGCTTGGGGCCAGTGGGCTGAAGGTCGCGGACATCTATGGCAAAGCGCATTGAATCGCTTTGCACGATGGAGGTTGAGTCGGCTGGCTCCTTGAAGGGGGGCTTTGTGCCGACTGCGAATGCGACGCCGTATCCACCGCAACAGATGTCTGCGAGAATTGGAATAAGAAAAAATTTGCCTACGCGTGTCATTGTCATCAATAGCTGACCAGAATCGTAACACCGGCCGAGCGGGCGCCGACGGAGGGATAAATCGCAAGCCGCTTGTTGTGGTTATTCACCACAAGTTTCCCGATACCTACTCCCAGCGCTGCTCCCATAACAACATCCGAGAGCCAATGATCGTTTTCCGTGAGGCGGGAGAGACCGCACAAGCCGGCTAACGCGTAGGCAGTTGCTCCAACCCAGGGCCGCTCGCGTTCGGCGAGAACAGTGGCAAGGCTGAACGCAGTAATCGTATGACCGGAAGGGAATGAATCGTACGGGGAAAAACCTCCATTGACATAGCGCGTGAAAAACACTCGCGGTCCGTACCAATTGTCATCGCCATTGAAAACGAATGGGCGACTTCTCCCAAAAATGTGTTTCATTACTTGAACCACTATGCCTGAATGAACCATTGCTTGCGCAGCAAGGAGCCCGGTGTCGAGCGCGTCGTCGTCATCAAACGCCAGCCCTTTGAGACAATACAGCGCAGCAATGCCGTACGGAACATAGAACTCTCCAAATTGAGACGCAACGGGACTAACCGTTTTGACCCACGTATGATCGTTTCGAAAATCGCGAAAACTTCTGTATATCGGTTCATCCACCGTAATGAGGAGCGCCGTTGTAGCGGTAATCCCTCCCCAGAGCGCCGCGTCTTCCCAATCCATGCGGAATGGCGATGACCAAATGTCTCCGTGATCGGAGAGAAAATTCGACAACAGATTCTGTTGCTTTGGACGACCGGTGACGTCCCCATCTCGTTGTTCATTCGTCTGCTCAACAGAAACACCCGAAGAAACACCCGAGCCGACAATCGAATCGCGTTCGCTTTGCGCGTGCGCGGAGGAGAAGCAGAGCACAACAGCAAAAGCAAAGGGGTGTACCATAAGGGTAATTCGTACGAGTGAGTGATTCGCGCCGGGAGTATCAGCGCTTGAGGTGGACGCCCTATGCGGCTCAGACCCGCAACAATATATGCATTGCATCGCCGGAAAACCAAAAGGCGGAAATTCCTGCTTTCCGATTTAGAAAATCCAAGTCACAAAAGATTGTTATGATTCGGAACGCGGTCTACGACCCGCCTACGGCTCGTAGAGTAGGGATGACACTGATTGAACGGATATTGATCACTCAGCACTCGGCGGCGTCCAGCCGGGACGTTTCCACTCTTTGAGTTCAATGGCAATACTCCCTAAGATGATCTTCATGGTTGCTTTGATCGGGACTGCGGCAGCGTCGTCCGAAAACCAGCCCGTGAACTCACCCGTCAAGCCGAAGATTCCCTCAAACTCTGCAAGTCCTTCGAACTCCCTCGTTCGAATCGGATACGGTAGGACATCGATACTCACGTCCCGTTGCTCGGAGGGAAAGTAGAAGTTGGTGAATCCTGCTTTTCCTCTCACAAACGTTGGAACCCGAACACCTTGCCGATCATGCACGTGCGCGCGAGCGTAGTAAAGGATCGAGGTTCCATCCTGGAACCGGCTGGAGGAAGCTTTCAGTGTATCGAATGTCGTTGATGACGAAGCTTGCGCACGGCTGCCCTTGACGAGAATGTTCTCGGTGACAAGTATTTTTGCCGAAGGATTGAAATGATAGATTTGTTTGAATTCGTTTCCGTCCTTGTTCTCGTAGTGCGTAGCGCCCTTCGAGAACAAGGACGAATCCATCTCCGTGGTTGAGACGGCATGAAAGTCCACAAACGGAAGATCGTATGAATCGGAAAACGCAATCGAGCCGAACGCTGCGCCGGGAGTTATTGCAGGCTGTGTCTTGACCCGAATCCTGCCAAGCTTGATGAACGTCCAGCTCACCTCATACACAAGCTCCTCGCCGGAGTGCATCACTTCTGCGATTCTTGCTCGCGGGAAGGAGTCCGAGGAAATAGTTGTTTGGCTCTGGACAGCCCAAAACAAAAGAATCAGCAACGGAGCGCGGAGGTTCATTCGTGAAATGATCAATGTTACTTTGTGGTACTCTGTCACTGCGGCTTACCAACGTGCGCAACTGAACTGCTCACAGTGAACTGTTCAAAGCTACAGAACTACGCGAGTTTTGTCAAGTCAAAAGTCACACGACAACCCGCCCGCAATGCATGAGGGGGGAATTGAGCCTCGAAGGAAGGGTCACATATTGATTCGCATTGATGCTTTGACTTTTCCACCTCTATCGCTATCTTTCCTCCAATCCTTTGATTGTTTCCTTCGAATCTTAAAGTGAAAATGAAAACTCTCCGACCTCCAAAACTGAACAAAGGCGATGCGATCGGTCTGGTGGCGCCTGCCAGCGCGCTGGCGGATTCAACAAAACTTGAGAAGGCTGTTCACTATTTCGAATTGCAGGGCTATCGCGTTGAAGTGGGAAAGAATGTCGGAAAGGTTCACGGCTATCTCGCGGGAACGGATGAAGAGCGGGCTACGGACCTGCACGCCATGTTCAGCAACAAGCACGTGAAAGCGATTCTCGCGCTGCGGGGCGGCTATGGCACGCCGCGGCTGCTTCCGCGTCTCAACTACAGTCTCATTGCGCGACACCCGAAGATTCTCTGCGGCTACAGCGACCTAACTGCGCTGTCGCTTGCCATCTGGAAAAAATGCCGGCTCGTCACGTTTCATGGGCCAATGGCGGGAGTTGATTTTGCGGGAACGGTTGATGCGTTCACTGAAGAGATGTTCTGGCGTTCCCTCACCTCAACGAAGAAGTTAGGCAGAATCCCGTTTCCCGAAAGCCCTGCAGTTCACTCTCTGCGCAAAGGAACGGCACGCGGGCGTTTGCTCGGCGGAAATCTTTCGCTGATCATATCGCTCCTCGGCACGCACTATCTGCCCGACTTTAAGAACTCACTTCTCTTTCTCGAAGAAATCGGAGAGGAACCGTACCGCGTCGATCGTATGTTGACGCATCTGAGGAATGCCGGCGTCTTTGCTAAAGCCGGCGCGCTTCTGCTGGGACAATTCACCGACTGCACTCCGGCCGATCCCACCAAGCCCTCGCTTACCATCGAACAGGTTCTCCGCGAACTCGCAACGCGAATAAAAAGACCGATACTCTCGAATCTTCCTTTCGGACATGTCTCACAAAAAATGATTCTCCCGATCGGCCTGACGGTGCGCGTGGACGCAAACCGAAGCGTAGTGGAATATCTTGAAGCGGCGGTGAAGTAAGAAAAGTCTGGAAGAGTCTCGTCAAGCAGGATATTCATATAATTTCTTGACGTTGGAGGCAAGCAGTGTCTCGGCAATTTCTAGCACGGCAAGAGCTTGCTCACGCGTCACTGTGGGAAAATCTTCCAAGAATTCGTCTAGTGAAACGCCCTCTTGGATGTGATCAAACAGGGTTTCGATAGGAACGCGTGTTCCTCGAAACACGGGCGTTCCCCCCAAAATCTCAGCATCAACGTTTATGACGTCTGTCTCTTTCATTGCTTCCTCCTTCCTTTCATGCCAAGCTAACGAAACTTTGTTCTAAGTGCGAGTCCGATCGCAGCTTAACTTTGCAGCCATCAGTCCGCAGGCAGTTGACCGGAACCCCCCTTGCGCCACCATGGCGGTTACAGAAAACTCAGAAAACATCCCTCGAGCTTTGCTGCTTCGTTACCTTTACGTCCTGCAGCTGAGGAGACTTGAGCCGGATTTCCAACCGGTAGTTTCTATTGGCTCCGATAGGCTCCCAGTGGAGGGTAAACCTCCAGCAGTGCAAATCGCGGTACACATCAATTTGCGGAGCCGCGAATTGTTTTGCGATCACGTCGTAGTTTGTTGTTGCCGTAATCTTCCAGCTCTCGGTGAGATTGAAGCTGAGCAAAGCGCCGATGTTCGATTGACGGAACTTCACGCGCGGGTCTTGCTGCGACTGCGAGAAATTCCAATTCAAATCCATGCGCCATGGAATACTGAAATCTGGATCCGGAGTATCATACAGGTTTTGCGCCTTGCTTCGCTGCCGCAACGAATCATCGGCGCTCCGTACCGGGCCGGCGGTGGATTTCTTTTTTTCTCCGCTCAGCGAAGTGGAGAGACTCAGGCTGAAGCCTGTCATCTGCGCAAGCTGTCCCGTTTCGCTCACGAGAAATTTATTGACCCGGCGGCCGAACTGCGGTCTGCGCGGATCCAGCTCGAATTTGTAAAGTGAGAATGTGCTGCCGCCGCTGATATTGAGAAGGGAACCGATTTGGGTTCGATAGCCGAGGTTGATGTCGTCGAACCTCAGGCTGTCGCGCGCGAAGTTGTAGCCCGTGCTGACGTCGAAATTCAGAAGCTGAAATTTATTCTCCGCCGTATCGCCCGCAGCGGTTTTCATTTCGATCACGTTGCCGATACGCAAACCGATCGCCTGCCTTTCCTCGGCGGGCGCGCCGCCAAACACTTCGCGCTCGAAAAAACTGTACTTTTGCACATCGCCGAACTCATCCCGATACGTTCCGTAGTAACCGTATGATGCTTTGGAAAAGTCGGGCTGGTATGTGTAAGAGAGCGTCGGCATCACTTGGTGACGAATGCCTTTGATGCCTAAAATGTTCGGTTGAACGACGCCGTAGAACTTCGTGCTTGCCGCGATACCGAGATCGAAATGGCGGACTGCTTTGAACCCCTTCACATCGGTGTCTACAAGCCGATTGATCGTATCGCGCCGTCCGGCTGAGTCGGGCACGCCATACGTTGTTACGAGCGATCTGCGAATGCTGTGATCGTACCACTTTTCTGTATAATTGAACAATGGCGCGACAGTGAAGTAACCGACTTTGGGCGCTGCGGTGATGGGAATCGAATGCAGTATGCCGCGTCGCTCATCCACTTTCTCGAAGCCCGTCGGGTCCGCCTTGAACTGCGTGCGCGTATTCAATAATTGCGCGCCGTAGGAGTAGCTTATCAGCTCGTACCATGCGAGATCGGTCGCCGCCTCCCGACGCTTGCCGAAACGAAATGGGTACGATTGGGCGCGACTGAAACCGACGCTCGGCAGCACATCGCTGATTTCGGGCTGACCGCTTGGCGCCTGGAGGTTCTGGACTCTGCTCACGTTCAACGTCAAGCTGTGCTCGGGTGATCCTTCCCATCTCTTTGTGAGCGTCGCGTTCGATCGGATCTCCTGCCGCAAGAAATCGTTGAGGTTGTAACTCACGTTGCGATAGAAGGAGGTGCTTGCGAGTGTAAAATCAACGATGAGCGCCATCGTCGGATCTATCTGTTGACTGTGCCCCCAGTGTACGCTGAATTCTTTCGTATTCTCATACGACGGATCGCCCCGCTCTCCGCCGATTTTTTTTGCATACGAGGCGTTGATGCCTCCGCTGAAGTTGTAACGTAAGGCGTAGTTCAAATCAGAATAGAGAACCCACGTCCCCTTCGTGTATCCGTCTGCGTAAAACTTCCAATCGAGATAATCATTGATCGCCCAGTAGTATCCGAGATGAACGAGATAACGCCCCCGTGCACTTTCCCCATACGCGGGCGCAATAATTCCCGAACGTCTCCCCCGCTCGGTCGGAAACACTCCGAACGGCAGCGCGAATATCGGAACATCGTCAACGTACAGATACATCGGACGCGCAACGATTTTCTCTTTGACAACCATCTTCATCCGTGGACTCGCGAAGTAGTAATGCGGATGCTCGGCGTCGCACGTCGTGTACTTGCCGTCTGAGATGAACAGGACGTCTGACGACACACGTTTTATTTCCTCGCCGCGGTAGTAGCCGTCTTCCATTTCCGTGGTGCCGGCGCCTATCTTTCCTTTTTTGGTTTTGAAATTGTACGCGACCCTCATCCCGCGATAAGTTTCATTTCCGTCAATGAGGTCAGGCAGTCCGCGGTAGCCGGTCTTCGATGTGTCGGTGGAGTCGGGAACGCCCTGCGCATCCAGCGTCGAGGTGTTCCAATTGACGTCAATCTTCTCCGCTTTCAAGCCGAGTTCTTTGTACCGAATGTTTCCTTTGCCGTACATAAACATGGTCTTCGTCGAAAGCGAATAGATGACCGAGTCCGTTGACGAATACGTGACGACCGAATCAATGCCCGAAGGAGACTTCACAGCTTTGAGTGAATCAATCTTTGTCGTATCAGTGGAAGCCTTTGCGAGCGAGTCGCGTTGCGCAAGAGATGTGTCCGGCTTGACGAGGACTTTTTGAGGAAAGTCGCGGAGCTGCGCGTGAGAAAACGCGAATACTATCGCGAGAAGAAACCCGACGGCGAGAAGTTTATGGGTATGTTTTCGACCTTCCAATGACTAATGACCAATGACTAATGACATGACCTCTCGCTTCGCTCAGGGTTTAGAGTACTTCTTCTTCCACCACCCCATCAACCGCTCGCGAATCTCTTTCTCCGCGCCATTCTCCGTCGGACGATAATAGACTTTGTCTTTCAATCCGTCGGGAAGATATTGTTGTTCGGCGAAATGCTGTTCGTAATCGTGGCTGTAATTGTACTCGGCGCCATAGCCCAAGTGCTTCATCAATTTCGTTGGCGCATTGCGCAAATGTAGCGGCACCGGCTCATCCGGTTTCGTGCGCACATCGTCCATGGCTTCGTTGATTGCCACATACGCTGCGTTGCTTTTGGGACACGATGCGAGATACACCACGGTCTGCGAAAGAACGATGCGCGCTTCAGGCATCCCAATGTAATCCACAGCAGTAAAGCATGATGTCGCCAGCGTCAGCGCATGCGGATCCGCGTTGCCGATATCCTCCGATGCGAGTACAATCATTCGCCGGGCGATGAACTTCGGATCCTCGCCGCCATCAAGCATTCGCGCCAGCCAGTACACCGCGGCATCCGGATCGCTGCCGCGCACGCTCTTGATAAACGCCGAGATTTGATTGTAGTGTTCCTCACCGCCTTTGTCATACTTCACGAATTTCCGCTGGAACGCTTCTTCAATCTGTTGTTTCGTCACTCGCCGTCGTCCCTGCGCGTCGGGCTTCGTCAGGCTGACCGCTGTTTCCAGCCCGTTCAACAACATCCGCGCATCGCCGCCGGAGAGAAGGATCAAATATTCTCGATCCTTAACGACGATGTTCAGCTCGCTCAACGACAGATCTGTTCTCAACGCGTGATCAATTATGGTGTTGAGATGTTCGTTGTTCAACGGTTCGAGAACATAAACGCGGGAGCGAGAGAGCAGCGGCGAGATGACCTCGAACGAAGGATTCTCCGTCGTCGCTCCAATCAACGTGATCACGCCATCTTCAACGCTGTGAAGCAGCGCGTCTTGTTGCGCTTTGTTGAACCGATGGATTTCGTCTATGAAGAGAATCGTCCGCTTGCCAAGACGCTTGCGACCGAGTTCAGCCCGCTCCAAAACCTCGCGAACATCCTTCACACCCGAAGACACAGCGTTGAGTTGATAAAAATCAGCTTTCGTTTGATTGGCGATGATGCGCGCCAGGGTCGTCTTCCCGCTTCCCGGCGGTCCCCAAAAAATCATCGAAGGAAGTTGATCGCTTTCGATCAAAACGCGGAGCGGCTTTCCCTCGCCGAGCAGGTGTTCTTGTCCGACGAAATCGGCAAGCGCGCGCGGGCGAACGCGTTCAGCAAGCGGAGCATGCGATTGGGCTTCAGGCTTTCGTTGTGATGGTGGTAGTTCGGGAGGTGTGAGGTCGAAGAGTTCCATGTTTTTTGATTTCGGATTTCGGATTGTTGATTGCGGATTTCAATGTGTTTGAATCCGCAATTGGCAATTCGCAATCCGCTCCGAAGGAGTCCTTCGGACAATCAACAGGCAATCGTGTGCTTCTATTTCCGGTTAACCTTGTACACCGTTTCTCCTTCGCGGATCATGCCGTGTTTTTCGCGGGCTACTTTTTCTATCGCTTTTGCGTCGCCGTCGAGCGCGCGGCTTTCTGCCTGCAGCCGCTTCGATTCTTGATCCGCCTCGATGATCTTTGCCTGCAAATCAGACTTTCGCGACGACAAGCGAATCCGTTGGATGACGCCGTGATCGCCGAAGAGAACGACTCCGGCAACAATCGCGCCCGCAACGAACCGCACGACGAAGCGTTTGTTCTTCAGCAACTTTACTGCTTTTTCCCTGATGCCGAAGCGCAATGTATCTTTGCGATAGAATTGACCATCCATAGCGCTTTCAATGTACCAATAATTGATAGACGTTGCAACAGATGGCAGCGCCCTGATTTCCGATTTAGAAAATCCAAATTTATACATACATAGGAACGCGGATGACGCGGATTGAACGGATATTGATACGGATTTTTCTTTTGTCCGAAGGACTCCTTAGGAGAAGCATAAATGCAGGCTATCTTCTCCGTAAGGAGTCCCTCGGACAACTTCGAGATTTCACCTTTCCGGTGGTGTCATGTTTCTTCACACAGTACAACCAAATCCGCGCAAATCTGCTCAATCCGCGTTATCCGCGTTCTATTCTTTCAGGTATGCGAATTCTAAATCGGAATTGAGGAGCGGCTGGTTATTCCGATATTGGTACGGAAACAACAAAGCCGACCCCGATGAATCGTGGCCGGCTTTGACATTCACATGACTCTGTGTCAGAGCGAATACAAGAAGTATTGAACGATCTTCAACAACTCCGGATAATTGATGATGTCTTGGTTATGATAGTCCGTCCAGAGATATTTTCCCGTGCCAACGTAGTTTTCCGTGATGACCGCGACTGGAGGAGTAGTCCCGCCGATGACGCCGTACACTTTTGTTCCTGACGGCAAATCGGAGAATTTTTCATAGCCGGACAGGAAGCGGCTATCATCCGAAAGCCATTTGACAACGGTGAACCCAAGATACAATCGAAGATTTGCATCAATGATCTGGAGACTATCATTCGGCCGCTTGTTCTGGTTATCCGATATCCGATACGCCGGAGGCCAGATGACGCGTAAGTTATAATAGTTGTAATGACCACCATACATTTTTCCGCCCTGTTGAATGTAGCGGCCATACACGCGTGAAAGAAGCGGATAGCTGCTTTCCGAACCCCCGTCGCAATCGGAAAAGATAAGCGTGTATTGCTTCAGAAAGTTCAGCAGTCGCGTCGAGTCGGCAACAGAAGAATCGCGCATCGCACGCACGGTGGTGGAATCGAATGTGGTAAAGCCGATGGTCGGCCTGCGCAAAACATTCTCAAGTTGTTCCGCGCTTGCTTTGACGACAAGCACTCTCACCGTGCCCGTTGTGTTTTGCCGAAGCGTGATCGAGCCAGCGTTCGTTCCTGCCTGGTTTGTCTGCACATTCACGCTTACCTCCGTAAGAAAAACCGATCCAATCTTTGCAACAAGCGTCTGGTTTCCAGCTGGCGACTGAATTGTTGCGTTGCCCAAGTTGTTCGTAATCGCGGAGAAAATTGAACTCGCGGACGGCGGGTTCTTCAAGGTAAGCGTTGCACCGCCTTGAGGCTGTCCAGCGGGATTGAGGACAGTTGCAGTGACAGGATATGTTGCGCTGGGATCAGCCGGGGTTTCATCTTTTTTGCAACCAAACATCGCTATTCCAAAGAATAGCAGAACTAGAAGCTTTGCCTTCATGGGGCTCCCCAATTATTGTGGTGAAAAAAACGCGCTCGTGCAAGAAAATCTTACAGAGCGCTATTGATAAGAACGAAAAATGTCTTAGACGAGTGACCTACAACGTCCAATTGATGTTAGGAATTTCCTACGCGAATGTCAACGAGAAAGGAGATGTGCTTGTCGTGCCTCACAGTGACGTTGTGAAGCTTGACACACAAAGCTCACATCTTGGAACCCGCGACTCTGTTAACGATCACGGACGAGAGGAAGAGCGGTGAATACGGCTACCCCTTGTACCACTCCGTTGTCTGTTGGTAGGTTGTTCGAATACGTCTTTTCGAGTTGTGGCGCTCAAGCGCGAGTTGAATGAGTCTGTCGAGCAATTCTGAATACGAAACACCCGAGGCTTCCCACAACTTCGGGTACATGCTGATGGAGGTGAACCCGGGAATGGTGTTGATCTCGTTGAGAAAAATTCTGTTCGTCTTTTTCACGACAAAAAAATCCACACGCGCCATTCCTGCACAATCCAATGTCGTGAATGCTTTCACCGCAAGCTCTTGCAGTTTCTTCATTACACTCTTTGGCAGGTTTGCGGGAATTACAGCGACAGATTTCCCGTCAACATATTTCGCGTCGTAATCATAGAACTCGTTCGACGAAATGATCTCGCCGGGCACGGATGCAATCGGCTTGTCGTTCCCGAGCACGCTCAGCTCGATCTCGCGAGCATTCCTGACTCCCGCTTCAACAATCACCTTGCGGTCGAACTGCGCGGCAAGCGCGAGCGCATCGAACAATTCCTTTCGATTGTGCGATTTGGAGATGCCGACACTTGAGCCTGTGTTCGCCGGCTTGACGAAGACGGGATACCTAAATTTCTTCTCGACTCTCGCTGCGATTGCTTTTGCATTCTCCGAACACTCGCTCGACAAAAACCATTCGAAGTTCACAACCGGAAGTCCCGCCTGCTTGTGTAACTGCTTCTGAATGATTTTATCCATTCCAACCGCCGACGCGAGAACGCCCGCGCCAACGTACGGGATGTTTGCAAGTTCCAGCAGCCCTTGCAGTGTTCCATCCTCGCCGTACGTTCCGTGCATAACAGGAAAAATGACGTCGAGTTTCGTGTCGCTCGCCTCGCCGTTCAACGACACAAGCGATTGACGATTCGGCTCCGGCGCGAGGAAACGCTCAGGCTCGTGCTCCAACCCGCTGCGCGACTTCAACAACTTCAGCGATTCGCCCGAGCTGATCCATCGTCCTTCGTGCGTGATGCCAATGGGAACAACTTCGTATTTGGTTTTGTCCAGCGCGTTGATGATGGATGTCGCGGACACGAGCGAGACTTCATGCTCGCCGGAACGACCGCCGAAGATGACGCCGACGCGTATTTTCTTTTCGGTTGATTCTGTCAATGGAGTATTGGAGTGATGGATTGTTGGAGTAATGCAAGTCACAAAATTTTGGGGTGTGTCATGACGCCGCGCTCTTCAAGTTTTTGAATAATGTACTGTCGCAGTTCTGTTTCTGACAAATCTTGGGAAAGCGTATCGCCAAGCTCGCACGCAATCTTGCTGGAGAAATCTTTGCCGTAGCTTTGTACACTCACACCTCGGAGTTTATCCAACTCTTGTTCGTTCAGCGAGCGAGCGCCGCCGAGCATTCGCGCGACAAATGTAATGTGCGCGGCGTGCTCGACTTTCTCCATTTTGAAATACGCGTCGTACAAATCCGGACCGAACGTGACCGCCCCGTGATTCGCAAGGAGAATCGCTTCGCTGTTCTTCACAAACGGCGCGAGCGAATCAGCAACTTCGCCCGTCGAAGGGGTCGCGTACTCAGCAAGCGGGATCGCTCCAAGCCCGACGATGACTTCAGGAAACACGCATCCATCAAGAGGAATACGCGCAGTTGCAAAGCCGGTCGCGTACGTCGGATGCGCGTGCACGACGGCATTCGCATCCCTTCGCTGTTGGTAGATGAAGAGATGCATCGCGATTTCGGTCGAGGGCTTGCCCCCTTGGGGCTTTCCGCTTCCGCCGACTTGTGTCCCATCGAGCGTCACTTCCACGAAATCATTCTCCGTCACCATTCCTTTGTTGATGCCGGAACGCGTGGCAAGAATATTCCCGTTCGCGAGACGAACGCTGACATTTCCGTCCGTCGCGGTCACCATCCCGCGAGCGTAGAGGCGATGACAAACGTCAATGAGGTGAGAAATGATTTCAGGAGGTGCAGGCATGTTGCTCGAAATTGTCTTCAAGCATAATAGCGAAAGGGGGTATGAGTTTCAATGAAGAAGTGGTCGAATGGTTTGCTCAAGCTCCGCGAAATTCGTTTCCTCTACCCTCATCTTCACGAGGTTTCCCTTCCTGTCGTAGACAAATGTTGCGGGAATCGCTCCGCTCCATTCCGAACTCACGGCGTTGATGAACTGCTCATCGTCACCACCTGATTTGATGTAGGAAGGAGGCAGCGCTTTCTGCTTCCGGAGAAACGACGTGACCCGTTGCTTGGTTTTTGCATCGTCATCGTCAATTGAAACGAAGACGACAGCAAGTCCTTTAGTCGCATACGACTTCCGCAGCTTGACAAGATCAGGAAACTCCTGAACGCACGGTGTACACCACGTTGCCCAAAAGTTCATCACGAGGACTTTGCCTTTGTGCTTCGCGCGCAACGCGTCAATTCCTTTAGCGTCGACGGAAAGAAGTGCAGGCGCAGAGGTTGGCTGTCCCTGCGCCCGCGTACCGCTAACGGAAACGATGAGAAGGAGGAACAAAAGAGGAAACTGTTTCATCAGCTTTCTTTTTTCACGCGCTTGATTGTACAGCCGAAGGCCTTGGTTTCCGGCCTCGCCACTGCTTTGCCCGCGAGCAACGCGTCGAGCGTTTCGCGCAAATCGTTGGTCTTTATTTTTTCCGGGTTCCGTCCGTCGTCAATGCGCCCATGATACATCAATACGCCGTCCGAGTTCACGACGAAAATTTCCGGAGTAAACTGCGCGCCGTATGCATCGGCAACGCCGTTGTTCCAATCCTTCAGCACAACGAATTTGAATCCATTCTTCGCCGAGTGTACTTTGATCTCCTCGATGCTTTCCTGCTTGTTCGAGTTGATGCCGACGAACGCAATCTCTTTTGAAGCGTAGTCATCGTGCAGTTTCGCCATCCGTTCGTTGTAATCGTTAGAAACAGGACACTGCGTCGCGATGAACATCAGCACCGAGTATTTGCTTTTCAGAAATTCATCGAGCGGATGATCTGCGCCGTTGTAATCCTTCAGCGAAAATGTCGGCGCTTTCTTCCCCACTTCGATGGATGATGTTGAAGCCGTGTTCGCGCACAAAATGATTGCGCCCAGAAGAATAACTGCACCACCAATGACGTACTTCTTCATGGATCCTCCATGTATGTGATTGTGAAGAGAATGTGAATTAGGAAACGAAATCCTCGACCCGTTCCCGCTCGCGGATGAGTTGAAACGATTGCCCGTCAACCAAGATCTCCGCGGGACGAAGCCGCGCGTTGTAATTGGACGAGAGCACGTAGCCGTAGGCGCCTGCACACATGAGTGCGAGATAATCGCCGCGCTCCACGTGCGAGAGCTTCCTGTTCAGTGCGAAGAAATCGCCGGTCTCGCAACACGGTCCTACCACATCAACAGTTTCGAACGGTAAATGGTTCAGCCGAAGCGGCACAATTTGATGATACGCCTGATACAGACTTGGACGTATCAAGTCGTTCATCCCGCCGTCGACGATGATGAAAAGTTTTCCGTTTTCTTCTTTTCGATACAGTACTTTCGTCAACAACACTCCTGCAATCGCGACAACTGAGCGGCCGGGCTGGATGGCGATGTTGCATCTCGTCTCTTTGAGAATTGGAAGTACACGTCTGATGAAATTACCGACGTTGGTCTCTGCCTCATGTGATTCTTCATGTGGAAGTATTTCATGCTGAACGAAGCCACGATATTGCACGCCAAACCCACCGCCGAAATCCAAATCGTGTACAGGAAGGCCGCCGCGACGCAGTTCCCCCACAAGCTTGCTCAGCATGCTTGCAGCAGACACAAATGCGTCGACGTTCGTAATCTGAGAACCGATATGGCTGTGAATGCCGCGGACGTCGATAGAGGGCAGTTGCAGCGCGCGTGCCAACACCTCGGCAGCGCGATGCGACGCGATACCGAATTTATTTTGCTTCTTGCTCGTGGAAATGTACGCATGGGTTCCCGCATCGAGGTCAAGATTGATACGAAGAAGAATCCGCGCTTTGCGATTCAGGGTTGACGCTATTGTGCTGATGACCTGAATTTCCTCCTCGCTCTCAACATTGTACGCGAGGATGTTTTGCTGCAATGCATACTCAATCTCGTCGTTTCGCTTTCCGACTCCGCTGAACGAAATCTTTGAGGGAGGAAACCCGGCTTTGAGTGCAAGAAACAATTCTCCTCTTGAGCCGACATCTGCTCCCAAGCCTTGTTCTGCAATCAACTTGAGAAGATGAACATTGCTATTTGCTTTGACCGCGTAGGTTGTAAGATGAGGGGTGCCTTCGAAACCTTGTTCGATTGCGTCGCAGTTTTCAAGAATCGCTTTCTTGCTGTAGACGTACAGCGGTGTTCCGTACTGTTCGGCAACCTGTGAGAGGAGCGTGTCCTCGCACGTAAGAGAATGCTGCGCGTAGGTAAATGCGTTCATCTGCCGAATTACGATGCCTCCGAGTACGCGCGCGATTTTGGGCGTTCGCTGTCGTTCATGAATGAAAAACATGTGCCCGCATGAATTTCAAATCCTTTAGCATGATACGCGCCTGAAGATTTTTCCTGAACGTACTCGCCCCGGTATTCGTTGCACGAGATTTTTTCCAGAATCTCGATCAGCGCATCCACATCCGCTTCGTTGCTGTAACAGCCGAAACTTGCGCGCACCATTCCGGGCATTTCTGATTTGTCTCCTGCAATCATTCGCGTCGTGAAATAGTCGTCTTCCTCGGGGGTGACGTTCAACATTTTCTTCACATACAGCTGCGCGCAGAAACAGCCGTTGCGCACCCCGATGCCGGCTTCGGCGCTGATGATGGCGGCGACGAGAGCATTGTACATTCCTTCGATGTTGAACGTTACAACGCCGACCTTGTCCGACACATCCTCCGTAGGACCGTAGAGCTGCAGGCGCTTGATCTTTTTCAAACGAGCGTATGCATATTCAAGCAGATGCTGTTCGTGCGCTGCAATCGCGTCCATGCCGACACTTTGCAGCACGCGTATTGCTTCGGCGAGCGCAACCCCGCCGATGACATTGGGGCTTCCCGCTTCATCCTTGTGAGGCGGCTCGTTCCAGGCGACCGTGTCAACGGATACCGCAGTCACAACGCCGCCGCCGACCGCATCCGGACTCCCTTCGGCAAAAAAACGTTTCGGTCCGATCAACACGCCCGTACCGAACGGCGCGTAC
Source organism: Ignavibacteriota bacterium (assembly GCA_031394795.1). Lineage (GTDB taxonomy): Bacteria > Bacteroidota > Ignavibacteria > UBA10030 > UBA6906 > CAADGV01. The sequence continues at coordinate 16,591 of JANNUB010000317.1, forward strand.
ATTTTGTGAGCGGAGTACGCGATGAAATCTATGTGGCCGGGATGATCGTCGGGAAGAATATTGATTGACCGATGCGGGGCAAGCTGCGCCGCGTCGACGAAGATCTTCGCTCCCGCACTGTGCGCCCATTCGGCGATGTCATGAATCGGTGAACAGATGCCCGTGATGTTGGACGCGCCGCTCACGGCAACCAATCTCAGTTTGCCGCGGTGTTTTGCAATCGCCGCTCTCATCGCCGGAAGGTCGAGATGCCCCTCTTCCGTCACCCCGATGTGAACAGCCGTCGCGTTCTTGCGCCACGGCAAGTCGTTCGAGTGATGCTCCATCAGAGTCGTGATGACGACATCGCCGGACTGAAAATCAAAACGGTTGGAGAGTTTGTTGATACTCTCCGTCGTGTTCTTGGTGAAGATGACACAATTCATCGAGAGATCGGCGCCGACAAACTCACCGCAGATATCGTGAGCACGGTCGAAGACCTCGGTTGCCACGATGGATTTGTAGCCCGTCCCGCGATGCACGCCCGAATACCAGGGAAGGAACTCTTCGATACACTTGAGCACGCGCTTGAACGTCGGGGTGCTCGCCGCGTTGTCGAGAAACACGTAGCGCCGCATCGAGCCGTCAAGTACCGGAACCATCGTGTCTATGCCGACGATTTCGCTGCGAAGATCTTCATTGGGGAGATGTGCCATTTCTCTTCATAGTCTTTTCCATTGGATGGTGACGAATTTTCAACCTCGCGGATGAAATGTTCGGTGAACTTCTTTCAAATACTCGCGATCAATATGCGTGTAGATTTGTGTTGTTGCAATATCCGCGTGCCCAAGCATTTCCTGCACGGCGCGCAAGTCCGCCCCCCCTTCCAGCAGATGCGTTGCGAACGAGTGACGGAACGTATGCGGGTGCACTTCCTTCTTGATGCCGGCGCGTTGCGCATACGTTCGCACAATGTTCCATACTGCCATGCGCGACATCGGCGTGCCGCGCGCATTCAGGAACAGTGCATCTTCCGATGAGCTTCGCCTCGCGAGGAGGGTACGTCCCTCAGTGGTGTATCGGGCAATCCATCGCAGCGCCGATTTGCCGATGGGGACGATCCGTTCCTTCGCGCCCTTCCCCAGGACACGCACGAGCATTTCCCCAGCAAGGAGGCCGGACCGTTTCAACCCGACTACTTCCGACACGCGCAAGCCGCTTGCGTACATGGTTTCGAGCAGCGCTTTGTCGCGCAGCCAAAGATTCTTCTTATCGTTGGGCGATGACTGCGGAGCGCACAGAATGGCTTCGATCTCGTGTTGACTCAAAACACCAGGCAGCGAGCGCGGCAGTTTTGGCGCATCGATGGTTTCCGTCGGATCCTTTTTCGTGATGCGATCGCCGACCAGGAATTTGTGGAACCCCTTGATTGCCGAAAGCGCCCGCGTCACCGAGCGGGGTGAAAGTCCTTCGTCGCGCAAGAAGCCGAGGAACTGCGCCGTGTGTGAATCATTGATTGCCCGAACACTCCGCACATTGTGCTGTTGAAGAAATGCACGATAGCGCTTTAAGTCAAGTTCGTACGATGCGACGGTGTTGTGCGATGCATTTTTCTCCAGCGTGAGAAAATGGAGATAGCTTCTACAGTGTTGTTCCATGACTCTCGACGGCGTTGGGTTGTGCTTCTTCCCCGGCATTCAGCGGTTTTCTGTCTTGTTCATTTTCCTCACGAGGCTGCGCGGCGGCGTTCTGCTGTTGTTCTTCGTGGACACGTTTCTGCTTCGCGCGCTTCAAGCGCTCGCTTTTTGGCGCGTCACCGACCGGCTCCTCGCGCTGTTCCTCTTCCTTCTCCTCATCGGGATACCTGACGCGTCCATGATATGCTCCAACCAGCACCCCGAGAAACGCCTGCTTGATCTTCGTCAGGTCTTTCAACGTGAGCGGGCACTCGTCAAGCTCCCCTTCACCAAAACGTTTTTTTATCAGCTCGTCAATCAAGACTTCTAATTTTTGTGGCGAGGGATCGTCGAGTGTCCGCGCCGCCGCCTCGATCGAATCGGCGAGCATCAGGATTCCCGTCTCTTTCGTTTGCGGCTTGGGGCCGGGATAGCGATAGTCCTGCTCTTTGATTTCATCGAGCTTGGTTTCGTCATCCGAGTTTTCCGCTAACTTCAGCGCCTTGCGGTAAAAATAATCGATGCGCGTCGTCCCGTGATGCTGCGGAATGAAATCAACCACTTCCTCCGGAAGATTGTATGGACGCGCTAACGCTATTCCTTTCTTCACGTGATTTTGCAGAATGAGCGAGCTCATGCGCGGAGCAAGCTTGTCGTGGCGATTGCGCGTACCTTTCTGATTTTCCACGAAATATGTCGGCTTTTCTATTTTGCCGATATCATGAAACAACGCGCCTGCGCGAGCGAGCACTTCGTTCGCCCCCACGGCCGATGCAGCGGCTTCGGCGAGCGATGCCATACTCAGGCTGTGGTGGTACGTGCCCGGCGCTTTCTCCGAAAGCAACTTCAGCAGTGGATGATTGAACTGCCCAAGCTCGATAAGCGTAAGGTCGGTCGTCACTTTGAAGTAGCGCTCGAAGAACACCAGCAACCCGAATGTCAGGACGGGTGAGATAAGCGAGTTCGCGAGAGCGAAAGTCAGCTCGCTCACCACTCCCATCCAAGGCTCGGCGCGCTGGAGACCAAGAGCCAGAATGGTAGCAGCGTAGCCCAGAAAGATGAATCCGAGCGAGCGGATGATCTGCGAACGGTTGCGAACGCCGCGCACCGTGTACACCGACAGCGCGCCCGCGGCGAGCGATGCAAGCGCGATCGCATAATCGTTGCCGCGAATGCCAGCCACAAGAAAGGCGATAATTACGGTTCCGTAGAACGCGACCCGTGAATCGAAGATAATCGTCAGCAGCATCGAGGCGGCGGGGACAAAGATAAGATACTCCACCGGCGCGCTGACGTTGAGCACGCGAGAGAGATACGCGAAGAAACCTTCCAACACAATGAGGAGAGCAATGAGGGCAAGCCGGCGGTTGTTCTTGAATATTCTCTCGCGAAACAGCCGCAAGTAAATGCCGAACAACACGACGACGATCGCAACGTGCAGCAGTGTCCCGACAAATTGCAGCGGACCGGCGGTGTCCGTTCCGCGCTCCAGGCGTGCATGCTGCAACGCATCGAGCTTCTGTTTGATGGAGGGGGTGATGCGGTCGTTCTTACTCACAATGCGCTCTCCCTCATTCACGAACCCTGCTGTCCGCGACACAGAGGCAATCGCCGCCTCGATCGCACGCCGGGTGGCGCTCTCGTCGTAATGCACATTGGGAACAACGAGCATCACCGCGATCCGGTGCACAATATCCACCGTATCGTTGTCTCGTTTGTAGTATGCAATGAGGTCGGACTCAAGCTGCGAGACGGTTTCATGCTGGTCGAAGAAACTGGAAGCCGGGAAAATCTCTTCCTCGGTCCCTTTGCGCAGCGCGATCTCCGCGCGCGGCAGCGTTTTCTTTTCCACATCGAGAATACCGTTGCGAAAATACTGTTCGAGACCGGTGTGTGTTATCCCCCGCATTTTGTCCAACTCCGCATCCGAAAGTTTCATCAGCAGATCCCACTCTTTCTCTCGCAGCTTCACACCAAGATGTTGGGCAAGCTGCGAGAAGCGGATCGAATCTGCCCCGCTGTGCACGGCGTGAAGTTGTTTGCGCGCCTGCACGGCCTGTTGCAGAAGTCCAAAAAAAGCGGTGGCCTTCTCTGACACCCGCCCCGCTACTGTTTCATCGCGCGTGAACACGGGGTAGACATTCGCTTTCGCCGCATCGAGATCCTGCTCATATTCCCTTGCATTGCGGTTGATGGGGAATGCAAGCGGGGCATAAAGATCTCCTTGCGTCCAGATGCCGCCGACTCTGTACTCGAATTCCAACACTTCGGCGCGTGGAAACATGAGCGCAAGCAGTACAATCAGTCCGACCGAAAGCAGCAGCTTCAGCGCCACGTCCGTTGCGAACTTGCCTTCGCGAATCTTCTCAATAAA
>JANNUB010000353.1:0-3368 GCA_031394795.1 Ignavibacteriota bacterium
TGGTCCGCTCCATACATTCCAGCTCCGGTGATTCCTTGCAGCGATCCCGTTCCCGATCCCTCCTCAATCCGCAAAGTGGAGCTGGCAGCACCCGCTTCAAAGGCGCCATCGTCTTTCATAACAAAACTTCCCGAACGTCCGCCAAGCGTTCCTTCAAATCGCATGAGTCCGACATACGTCGCCGATGATTTGTGCTGATCTTTCGGGTCAGAGTATTTGTAGAACATCAAGTACTCTACGGATGCCTTGCCTTCAAGTTCTCCGCTGAACTCGTACTCGACTGAGGCTTTGGTCATTTTCATTTCGGGAGAAATCTGATCGTAGGTGTTTTCTTCCCACTTCTTGACGGAGTAGGTTGCTTTAGCTTTCATGTGTGTCTCCAATTTTGAACTTAAACAGCGGTGGATAAAAGTTTCCAGACCCTTCGAGGACGTCCAAAAAGGACTTCGGCGTTCGATATTCCTTGTTCAATATTCGATATTCAAGGAAAACGTCGAATATCGAACACCGAATAATGAATGACGAAGTTCTTTGGAAGGGTTGGAAGAAAGTCACAACTCCTTTATCAACTTCACCACCTTCCAAACAAAATCCACGTCGCGTTTCTTCGCGGTCACCGGCTCGAAGTCGGGGTTGAGGGGAACGAGGTGAATATAGTTTCCTTCGAACTTCACTTTCTTGAGCGTGTCTTCGCCGCCGACGCGGACGACGCAGATGTCGCCGTTGTGCGGCTCCTGTGCAGGACTCACGACGACCATGTCGCCGTCTTCAATGCGAGGCGCCATACTGTTGCCTTTCACTCGGAGCGCGAAGGCTTGCGGGTCTTTCACGTCGTCGGAGGCGACGTAGTCTTCAACGTAGTCGGGATGAAAATGCGTCGCGAGTTTTCCGGCGGGAACAGCAGAGACGAGCGGCAGCGCGACAAGTTTGTTCTTTCGAAGGAATGTCGTCGGCAGTCGGAAGATGTTGTTTGGCTGGGTGGGCTGCGGATACATTTCACTCTCACCTGTCAAGAGCCAGTGCGGATGGACGCCGGTGGCTTTCGCGATTTTTGTAATCGAGATGCCGTCGGGAATTTGCTCGCCTTTCTCCCAGCGCTGCAACGTGCGCGTAACGATGTTTGTTTTGTCGGCAAGGGTTGCCTGGTCGAGTTCTTTGTTGTCGCGGGCTTCGCGAATGCGGTCGCCGATGGTTGTTTTCATTTTACATTTCCTTCAATAAAGAAAGTCTCGCGCCAAGACGCAAAGGCGCAAAGTAGATTTTCATTCACTCGTAAAAGGTTTTGTCTTTCCAATACCACCATTTCAATTTTTCCGGCGAGAGTTTTTTCGTTGTAGCGAAATACACGGCGCAGCGAAACACGTAAAGCAAACAACGATCTTGCACAGCTCCTCTCTTTCTATTGGACTTCTCATAGAGTTCTGCAGGGTTCTTCCCTTTCAAATCGGCAATGCTCCTGATGCCGATTTGCAGCAGGTCTTTGGCGATGGATGGACCAACGCCGGGGATTTGTTGAAGCGCTTTCAATTGGGCGGACTCTTGTTTGCGCCGCGTTGCAAGCATATTCAAATCAAACGATGATGACAGATTTGTCAACTTGGGTCTTGACATAGCGACATTTATGTCGTATCTTAACGAGAGCAAAATACGGAATCGCAATCGCTTTGTCAAGCAATATTTGGAGTTAGCCATGAAAGAAACAGTTCAATATTCAATCGGCATCGCAGGATGGGAACATGAGAGCTTTGACCAATGCCTGTACGGCACGGCAACGGAGTACTCGTGCGTGAAGCTCCGCTATTATGCGCGGTTCTTCGACACGGTGGAGGTACGACAGACGTTTTGGGATGACGAGCTGTCGGCGCACGATGCACTCCAATGGATTGACGCGGTCGCGGACAACAAGCGCTTCCGGTTCAACGTAAAGTTGCATCGCTCGTTCACGCATGAAAAAGAAATCAAGCCGGAGCGGGCGACGCGGGTGCGGGAGATTTTGCATGAGATGCTGAAGCAGGACCGGCTTGGCGCGTTGCTCGTTCAACTTCCCTACTCGTTCACAAACACAAGCTCGAACCGGTTTCATCTTGTGAAGTTGGCGGAAGTGTTTCGCGGTTTTCCTTTGCACGTCGAGTTTCGCAACGAATCATGGAACGACGTTCGGTTCCTGATGAATTTTTTGGATGAGAACCAATTGCGCCCGGTGAACGCCGACCTGCCGCGCATCAACAAGCTGATGCCGTTCGTGACGGGAGTGTTGGGCGACGCGGCGTACGTGCGGCTGCACGGTCGAAACGAGAAAGGCTGGATGGTGAACGGAATGGATACGCGGTACGATTATCTTTACAACGCGCGTGAGCTGCGCGAAATTGCGCGGCGGCTTGCAGCGCTTGAAGAGAAGTGTAAGCACATTACGGTCATCTTCAATAACACGACGAACGGGAAGACGGTCGCGAATGCGTTGCAGTTGATTTCGATTCTCCGCGAAGGAAAGCCGATTCTCGTGCCGCAGGCGATTTCAAATCTGTTTCCCGATTTGATGAATGATATGAGTGTTGTGATCGAGGATTCGTTGTTTGCGGGGGAAAAGATTTATCGGAAGGTGGGATGAAAAATTATCAACGTCAGAATAAGGTAGTTCCGAAGGATCTTAGGATGATCCGTCCGATACTTTTTCTCAAGGGACACCTGCACATCCTATCCTTAGAGTCCCGAGATTAAGTCTGTAACATCCCGGCGAAATAATGAGACCTCTATAGGAAACCGGACCTGTTGGCCGATAAACAGTAAATGAAATAGTATTCCGGTTCCACTCACCAAGAAGTTGAGACTGGCGAGCAGAATCCGCCTCGTTGCCAGTAAAGGAACCTCCGGAACTATCGGGGAATATCTGAGTAACAGAGAAAGTGTAAAAGCGAATAGGCGGATCGAGGCTGGGAGTTTGAGTCGTGATGACTGGGAAGTATATTAGTGCCGTCACGGGATCAACGCAGCTTAACTGTACACAAACAAGAACCACTAACAGATTCATACAATTGAGTGCTTTTTTCATAAGTTCTCCGTTCGTTGATGTTGGAAAAGTGATCGCTCTATTCGCAACTCAATGGTCGAGCTTTGAGACCGTCAATGAATGCTCGAATCATCAAGTCCACATCCGAGATTCTCTTATACACCCCGTATTGACTTTGCCCCGACATCTCTTTGACATGTGCTTTCAAAGCCTCTATTTGATCCTCGCTGAGCTTATACTTTTCGTCCTTGGCATATTCGTAATTGTAGTAATAGTAGAGCATCCTAAGGTTATCATTTTCCTTCACGATTTCCGTATCGTTGAACCTTTTGATCTCCATGAAAATGTCACCCAATTTTTT
>JANNUB010000393.1:0-3766 GCA_031394795.1 Ignavibacteriota bacterium
CACTAGTTTTTCAATGGAATCTTCCTGCTGGACACGATACTTGCGATGGCGATTCACGTAAATATCGAAGATTTCCTCCAGATCGGGCAAGTACTCCGATAGATCGTTTCGCAGGCGTTTCATGATCCATTCATCGTAACATTCGCTGAATTTGTCCTTGAGTTCAGGAACGGTCATCACCCGCCGAGCAAAAATGAGATGTTTCTCTCCCGTTTCGAAGCTTGATTTAAAACATTCGACCACAGCATCCATTTTCGGGTGAGGGAGATACGAGTCAAACCTCTCCTTATACGAACGCACGATTCTGTCCACCACTGATGAATCAACCCCATCCTTCTCGGAAATGTTATCGGTTTGCTTGGCGTCGAAAGCTGCATCTTCAGCTACCCCGGAGGATTCCTGGTCGGATTCATTATCGCGACGAGCATTCGTGGTCGCAAAAAAACTTTCAAAGGACGCGAGCATACCCATTTGAAAGGAGTTTCCGAAGCGGGCCTCGCTGATAATCTCAGAGACTTTCTTCTGAAAGAGAGCCACGACAAGTCTCTGGAGATCCGATTGGACATCAAGCTCTTTTTGTGGAACAACACCGCCGTTCCTCCATTCTCGACGATACATGTTCCGAGTACATATCTTTCCATCAATATCCAGTTGTGACAAGCGTCTGACCATGAAGTTCTTTATAATACCCCGGGTTTCACTGTCGGTCATTCGATCTTCGTACGGAAACAGGTCCTCCTTTCCTACTACCATCATCTGCCTGCAAAGTTGCCGATAGTCCTGATCATATGGTGTGGCCGAAAGAAGGAGTGCCATTCCTGCTTTCCGCTCTGTCTCCATCCCGGCGATTTCTCCTGGGTTGCTGCCAAGGACAATGGACAACACGCGGTTTCTGTCACTCCTCTCCGGACCGTGCTTGAGATTATGTGCTTCGTCGATAACTACAAGGTCAAAATGTGGCAGAAGTCGATTAAGAACCGTGGCATACCATGTTTTGAACGCAGGTTTATCGAGATCAAGATTCCCGCTGAACTTGAACGGCTTTGAAACTTTCCCCGGCACCAACTCACGAAGTTGCTGCTCTTTTTGCTTCATATCTTCCTGGCTGCCTATCCCGAAACTGAAGCTCGACATCCGAAGGAAGAAGTCCGCGTAATGTCCCGATGCGAGAGATCGAGCAAAATCGCGAAGGTTACGACATGAAACAGCAGGGACAGCTGGATCATCCGAGAAATTTTTCACCCTCTGATCATTGAGTATATAGTTGTTTCGAACGAAATTAATGTAGTCCTTTTGCCATTTTTCCTGAAGATTCTCGCTGGGCGCAATGAATAGGACCCGCAGCGATGGACGGAAATGGCGCAGCATTGCAACAACGCCCAGCGTGACATATGTCTTCCCCATTCCGACTTCATCTGCGAGATAGGCAAATGAATGCCGGTTGAGCATGTTGTAGAGCGCTACCGCAGCCTCGAGTTGGCCCTTGGCTAGAGTTTTGAGACTACTCTCGCCGCCGCTGAAGTCGAGTAAGTGCAGAGCCGATTCTACGTTTATCGTTTTCATGCTGCACTCTCCTCTCCAGCCCATTGAAGAAACATCTCTTCGAACCAATCGAAAAACTCCTCCGGCCTTTTAGGGAAATCAGGGAGTTTTATCGTTTCCTTGAGCTGCAGAAGTGCTTCAATCTTTTCGGATAATGCGTCAGCCGGGAGCAGATTGGCGGCATGGGATGCAGTCGCAAGCTCGCCCGACTTACCTGAACATCCACCAGGAGCAAATCTGAGGAGAAGCTGCTTAGCACATAGTCCTATGATGAACTTGAGGACGGCATCAAAATCACCGCTTCCGATAACGGTTGTAAGGAGGGATGGAAGAGAGTCTATGTCCTGCCCATAAAGATAATAATCAAACTCCTTCCTGCTTTGCGATTTCAACGCGTTATCGAGGTGCTGGCGCAACCTCATGAATGACTGAAATATTTCTGAAAATTGACTGAAGAACGATGAAACGTCCGTGCCAGAAGCCTTTTCATAGAACTGCGGGCTTACCTGCAATGGGAGTAGTTTCTCCATCGCCAGAGCCCCCAGTAGATTCAAGCGTTTCTCCGGATCCAGTGTTGCCCAGAGCTCAAGAATCTGACGTGGAGAAAGGGCCGTTATGGGCGACGGTTTGTTGTTCATCGCCGTTTCCTGGACCATGATCTTTGTGACACCTGTACCGGGAAACTCAACAGTAATGAGCGATGAATTCCTTAACGAATTCTCGAGCCGATCCACATCAACATCCTGTGCCGGCTGCCATTCTTCTGCATTCAAAGCAGGGATTGTACCTACAGGTAGACCGGAACTGTCTTTAGCTGTGACAGGACCTGGTGATTCCGACCATGCAGAGAATTCTTTACTTGCCCAGTTGTACCTGAGGAGGAGAAGAGGAAATGCACTGCCGCCGGGAGCCTTTTCCAACTTTTCCGCAGGGGCAAATAAGACTTCTGCATCATCATCAATCGGAACAAGCATAGGGCGGTAATAAGGCTCCAGCATCTTGATGAGAAACCCTGACTCTACGTTCTTCCTACCAAATGCCATCTTAGTAAAGTTCACTGATCCCGTGAATATCCACTCCTCGCCAATTTCCTTTGAGTAGATCCGGTAGACTTTCGCATGAAGCTTTCGATAAACCGCTCCCTTTTCAGAAGGGCTAAGGGTCCGGTCTTCAAATCTAGACCAGTGGACAGTTTTATCAGCGGTTATCGCCTCATAGTATTCCTTCGCACAGAGTGCCTGGTTCTTGTCGTCGCAAGGGAGTAAAAGACGAATCTGGGAAACATTAAGCTCAGATGCGATTTCCTCATGGAGAGAGTTACTGGCATCATTAGCAAAAAATGGGGAGATTATCTCCATCTTCCATGGGGAGCGATGTCGGCCCACTCGCTCGCGCAGAAAGGAGATAAACGAGTTCGCTGAACTTGTTGGATAGAAAGATGTAGAAGGATGCTTCCGCACATCTGTCTCAAGTTTTTTCACAAAATCGTGAATTGCTATCCATGCCGGGCGTTCGCCATCCGAACGACTTTTGTCGAGACGCCTAAGCCTTTCCAGAAAAGCAAGAAGGCCCTCCCTAAGCCCACTTTTTGCTCCCGCATTACAACTTTCAATATGCGCACACTCAATATTTTCCCACCAGCCTGCCCTGGTCAGGTTCGCTGAACCGGACATGACAACGAGAGAATCACTGCTATCCTCATTCTCAACAAGAACAAGTGTTACCTTTGGATGAAAAGCTGCATTCCGGGCACGAAGAGGAATCCGCGCGAGGTCGAGACGGGAAGACGTAATCGAGTCGAATACAGTCTCGTCATAATAAACTTCAATCCCAGCAACCTCACGGAGAACAAACGACATCTGGACGCGGCGAACTGCCGGATCTTGGGAAAAACTTCTATCGAAGAGGTCAGACAGAATCTCAAGCTCGAAGAAATCAGGCTCAAAGCTGTAGGTAGTAAACAACAAGTGCCTGATCTTCCTCGCGCCTATGGCATCAACAAGAGCGCTAGATAGTATCTTCTTTTCCATGCCGTCCTTCCGTCATGTTGTCAGTGAAGAAGCCAGATTCCGGAGAGAGTCCAGAAAATAGCTGTTGTACCAAAGCGTCGAAATTTCATCTGTCTCGGGCAGGTCGCTATTCTCATACGGATATTTCACTTTAAGTCGGCCTTGTTCGACCCGTGCCAATCCGTCACCTCCCCGGAACCGCATGACCTTCTCGT
>JANNUB010000396.1:0-2748 GCA_031394795.1 Ignavibacteriota bacterium
CTACGCTATTTCAAAGTCCAAATGAATATACAAAACATCATCGGCAGAGTAAACTCAATGACAATACAACTTTTGTCAAGAATTATGTAACACATCGGTTCAACTCATGTTGTATATTTACATCAAGCAATTCAATCAAACAAACAATGAATACTATAAAGACTGAAGAACTGAACATCGAAGGCATGACATGCGCGCACTGCGTGATGAGTGTGAAGAAGGAGTTAAGCAAGCTCCCCGACGTGAAGGTAGAAGACGTGCAAATCGGCAAAGCGCGCGTGCAGTACGATGAGACGAGAGTCGCCGCGCAAGATTTTGCCCGCGCTATTGATGAAGCAGGATTCAAGTTGGCGTCATGACGGGTATGGAAACGAGAGAGCCGTTTGACATACTGACCCTGCCGGTAGAGGGCATGACCTGCGCGAGCTGCGTTGCCCGCGTCGAGAAGACTCTGAAGAAAATTGACGGCGTAGCAAACGCTTCCGTAAATCTCGCGACGGAAAAAGCGACAATCGAATTCGATTCGTCAAAAGTGAATCTCAGCGAGTTGCAGCGCGTCGTCGCTGATGCCGGGTACACGCTGATTGTACCGAGGGCGGAAGATTCCAAGGGGACGGAGTCACAATCACTTGAGGAGAGCAAAGAATCGCCGACTGCGAAAATCAAGAAGGAACTCCTCTTCGCTGCCGCATTGACGGTTCCCATCATGCTGCTCAGCATGGGGAGCATGACCGATTGGTACATGCGCGTCTCGCCGCTTTCGATGGATGAGATAAACAAGATTCTTCTCATTCTCACAACACCGATACTTTTCATTTCGGGGAAGCGATTCTTCAAAGGCTTCTGGTCTGCGACGAAGCATTTCACGGCAGACATGAATACTCTTATTGCCGTCGGCACGGGCGCCGCGTTCGCGTACAGCGCGGCGGTTGTTCTCTTCCCTCAATACTTCAGCCCCGCCGAAGGCGGGGTGTATTTCGACACGACGGCAACGATCATCGCTCTGATCTTGCTTGGAAAATTTTTGGAGACGAGAGCGAAGGGGAAAGCCTCCGATGCAATCAAGAAACTGATGGGTTTGCAGCCGAAGACGGCGCGCGTTGTTCGCGGCGGAATCGAGCGCGACATTTCGATTGATGATGTGATCGTGAATGACGTTGTCATCGTCCGACCCGGAGAGCGCATTCCCGTTGACGGCGTCATCATCAAAGGCTTCACGGCAATTGACGAAGCGATGGTGACGGGTGAAAGTTTGCCCGTTGAAAAACGCGAAGGCGACAGACTTATCGGCGGGACGATCAATACGAACGGAAGCGTTGAATTTCGCGCAACGGCAGTCGGGAAAAACACGCTGCTTGCGCATATCGTGAAACTCGTTGAAGAAGCGCAAGGCTCGAAAGCGCCGATTCAATCGCTTGCGGACAACATCGCGTCGGTATTTGTTCCAGCCGTCATCGGAATTGCCCTGCTCACATTTGTGCTTTGGTATTTTGTCGGAGGGATTGGCTTCACGAACTCGCTTGTCAATTTCATCGCAGTGCTCATCATTGCATGTCCGTGCGCGTTGGGACTTGCAACGCCGACCGCAATTATGGTTGGTACCGGAACGGGAGCGAAACTCGGCATTCTGATAAGAAATGCAGAGAGTCTCGAACGCATTCACCGCGTCAATACCATCGTACTCGACAAAACCGGAACGATAACGGAAGGGAAGCCGACGGTGACCGACGTTCTGCCGCTGAGTTCCTTTGACGAAAATGCAGTGCTCCGTTACGCTGCATCTGTCGAAAATAAATCCGAGCATCCGCTCGCACGCGCCATTGTCGAGTTTGCGAAGCAGAGAGGAATAGCGCTCGCGGATGTCGCATCGTTTGAATCAACAAGCGGCGTCGGTGTGCGCGGCGTTGTCGAACAGAAACACATCGTCGTTGCAAGTTCGCCGCAGCTTCAATCATCAACAAACGGGACCTCTCGCTTCGCAGCCCAAGGGAAAACGCCGGTGACCGTTTGGATTGATGGAAATCCTGCGGGCACGATCGCGATTGCCGATGTCATCAAACCGACCGCACGCGAAGCCGTGCAACGACTGAGGGCGATGAACATCGAAGCCGTGATGCTGACGGGCGACAATGAGCTGACAGCGAGAGCAGTCGCGTCGCACGCCGGCATTGAGCGCGTGGTTGCCGGCGTGCTCCCAAACGAAAAGGCGAAGCACGTGAAGCACTTGCAATCGGAAGGCAAAGTCGTCGCAATGGTCGGCGACGGCATCAACGACGCTCCAGCGCTCGCGCAAGCCGACGTCGGCATCGCGATGGGAACGGGAACCGACATCGCCATGGACGCCGCCGACATGACCATAATGCACGGCGACTTGATGAAGCTCGCGCAGGCAATCAGACTTTCATCGGCGACACTTCGCACGATCAAACAGAATTTCTTCTGGGCGTTTGTGTATAATGTTGTCGGAATTCCTTTGGCTGCATTCGGCGTGCTCAATCCGATGATCGCCGCGGGCGCGATGGCGTTTAGTTCTGTGAGCGTGGTTAGCAACTCGCTTCGGTTACGGTCTTTCCGTAAATCCTGAGCGGAGCGAAGGATCTTGCAGTCAGATTCTCGCGAATATTTGTGGAGGAAGCTGCGACGCACGTCTGGAAGAGTTTGCTGAATGATTTCTATTCAATTCAACCGATGAAAAATCAAAAAGGACGAGATTCTTCGCTCGCCCCTTCGGGGCTTCGCTCAGAATTG
>JANNUB010000461.1:0-2903 GCA_031394795.1 Ignavibacteriota bacterium
CGTATCTGTTGGGGAATCCGTGCGCATCATTCGGGAGTTGCAAGACCTTAGCCAAAATCAGCTCGCGGAGCGTACGGGTATTCCGCTGAATCACCTCCTCAGCGGCGGGGTTGATTTCTACTGGCGCCGGCGCGCAGTGGAACATCTCAAAGACATCCAGCCAAAGAGAATTCTCGATGTCGCGACCGGCACTGCGGACTTCGCGCTTGCGACGATGCGATTGAAGCCGGACAAAGTCGTCGGTGTTGACATTGCGGAGGAGATGCTGAAGATTGGTCGAGAAAAAATAGCGCGACGAAAGCTTCCAAGCGTTATCTCACTTCAATCGGGTGAAGCGGAGAACCTGCAATTCGATTCGGCAAGTTTCGACGCGGCGATCGTTGCGTTCGGCGCGAGAAATTTTGAGCATTTGGAAAAAGGCTTGAGCGAGATGCGGCGTATCTTGCGCGATGGTGGGAAAATCATCGTGCTGGAATTCTCTCGTCCAAAAGTTTTTCCATTCAAAAAAATCTACTTTTTCTACTTCAGAACAATTCTCCCGTTCATAGGCAGACTCGTTTCAAAACACAGCGATGCCTACACGTATCTTCCCGACACGGTGATGAATTTTCCCGACGGCGAAAAGTTTACGGAGATTTTGCGGACGGTGGGATTCAAAGAGATAAGCGAAGAGCGGCTGACGTTCGGGATTGCGACGGTGTACGTCGGAAAGAAATAATTAACTCCTCCTCTTTCACGCATTCCTTGCAAGCCATTTTTTCACGAGCCATGTGTAATCGCGATACGTAAGTCTGCCCCCATCGAGTTTCGCGGAAATGCACAGCGCAGGCAATTCTGCTTCAAATGATTCATATCGTTCCGCAATTACTTTTCCGCTTGGGAGCGGCTCGCCTCCAACCTCGCGTGTCCCGTGCAGAAACCAATTGCGGACGATAGTGATGACCTCGGTCGGCTTGTTGCGATGCGCGTGAACGTCCTGACCCGCAATATCGGATATGAATTTTTGGTAGCGGAATTGTTCCTTGTCCAGCACGAGTGTTACTTTGCGCTTCTGCTTTCCTCTGCCAAACGCACGCGCACCGAGGAACAAACCAAGTTCGAAGGGCATGTTGAATCGGGGAAGTTTTGTTTTCTTGTCCAGCCCGGTCCGCGAAATATCATGAATCCCGAACTGACAGCCGGCAATCATGCGGTAGATTTTTTCAACGCGGATATGTCCTGAGTCGTCGCGGTTGAGAGCACAGTACGGCTCGAAGTCGCAGTCGAGCACCGTGAAGACGATGGCGCGAAAGATGCTTCGGTACTGCGCATCAAACGGGCAGTTGATGAACACGTTGTTTCTTCTTGCCATTCGCCGTTCGGCTTTCTTTCAACAAGCGCTCGCGTTCCCTCCCTACAAGTTCGACAGCCCTCGTAATGAGACGCAGACTTACGCTCGGCTTAAAGGGAAGCCGCGGCGTTATTCTCCGCCCACTTTTGGGAATTTCAAGCAAATAAAAATCCGAGCGCTTCAATCGAAGCGCTTCTACTCTGCCGCCTCGCGCGCGTCGTGTATTCCTGAAACTCGTAGATGTTTTCGCCATGAATCACCTGCAATTGTCTGCTGTAAACTTACGAAGAGTTCGAGAGCATATCAAGCGTGGCGAGTGTTTAGAATTCGCCTACACTCAATCCTGCTTGTTGGCTTTCGGCTCTTGTTGTGTTGCACAGTGAATGCTTCCTCCACCCGCGGCAATTCCGTCAATGTTGATCTGCACAATCTCTCGATCAGGAAATGCCTTTCGTAGAGCATCTCTTGCGGTAAGGTCTGCTCGCTTGTCACCAAATTCCTGTGCGATGACTGCACCGTTGCAAACATAGAAACCAATGTAGCCAGCGGCGAACTCGTTCGTTTTATACTTCTCCCGGACGGTCATTGGTCCGGTAAGGACAATGATTTCCAACTGACGACCTTGAGCATCTTTGGCGGCTCGCAGTATGTCAAGATGTTCCTTCGTCACTTCGTGGTCGTAAGATTCCGGGTCGGGGTCGTAACCGGCGAGCACAACGCCAGGACGAGCGAAGCGCGCATAAAAGTCGGTGTGACCATCCGTAATGTCTTTGCCCTTGATACCGGGTAACCAGATAATCTTTTCCAGTCCGAGCAAAGCATTCAGGTTTTCTTCGAACGCGGCTTTGGTGACGCCCGGATTGCGATTGGAATTCAAAACGCAGCTTTCCGCGATGATGGCTGTACCGTGTCCGTCAACTTCGATGCCTCCACCTTCCAGGATCAGATCAGTGTGAATAACATCAGCTCCCGCTCGCTCTGCCACAAACCCTGCGACTTCCGCGTCTCGAGCAAACTCCTGTTTTTCTCCCCAGCCGTTGAAGTTGAAGGCGATGGCGGCTTTTTCGCCTGCCTCGGTCATCACGAAAACAGGTCCCGTGTCGCGCATCCAAAGATCATCCAGTGGGGATACGATAAGCTCTACCGATTGGCCCACTAATTTTTTCGCGAGGCGATAGTCACTTTCTCTGACCAGCATTGAAACAGGCTCGTACTTCGCTATGGTGCGCGCGATCGTCGCGAGATTGCGCTGCACTTCGGGAAGTAACTTCTTTCCCCATATCGTTGCACTGGCGCCGAATGCCATCCACGTGCGCTTGTGAGGCTCAGATTCATCCGGCATGAACCAACCGCGCTTATCAGAAGAAGCTGCCTGTCTCATCAATAACCCTCCTGACAACAGCGCTGCTGTCTCAATGAATTTTCGTCTCGTGATCATGTGGTTATCTTTTATCTGCGGACTGCGAACGCTGCGCCCGTCTTTGTTCGATGGATGTGTACTAATCAAGTTCATCGCTATGCTCAAAGTGTACCGAAAGCCACCGAAAAAATCAAGAAATCGGCGCGGTCGCCG
>JANNUB010000489.1:0-18938 GCA_031394795.1 Ignavibacteriota bacterium
TCTTCTCCATCACAGCCATCGACTCAAGTCTTGCCATCTGCACTACGACGCCTGGAGCCACGAGCTACATCTTCAGGACCACGAACGGCGGTGCAGTATGGGATACGGTGTATCGTCAACCGGGCGGATTCCTCGATGCTATACACATGCTTGATGCAAGCAACGGTGTTGCTCTGGGCGATCCGGTTGGAGGCAAGTGGACAATCCTCAGAACCGCAAACGGGGGCGCGACGTGGGCACGAATCGCAACCGAACCGGTTCAAGCGGGAACAGAGTTTGGCTATATCAACTCGCTCTTTGTCTTGAACAACAACTACATGTGGTTTGGCACGGATAACAGTAGGATTTACCGTACGACAAATGGCGGCACGACGTGGACATTCGCGGCCACAACGGGAGCGGACTGCTTCGAATTGTGGTTCTCCGATACCCAAAATGGCGTTGCAGGATTTGCCGATGGCGTTGTTAACCGTACCACCAACGGCGGGGCGACCTGGACTGCAGTAACGTTCCCGGGAACGGGAGCGATTTACGGAGTTTCGGGCGCGGGAACAAATGTGTGGATTCCTCGCGGTGGCGTCGTCTATCGCAGCAACGATTTGGGCGCGACGTGGGCCTCGGATTATACGAGTACCATCGGCGCCACTCTGCGGCACAATGACTTCATCCGCTTGGGGAATTCGACCCTTGGATGGGTTGTTAGCTCAACAGGTGGGATAGCGCGCTTCTTTGGCACGCTCACGGGAGTGGATGACCAACTGCCGGAAATTCCTGTGGAATTCAGTTTGGCGCAGAACTACCCAAATCCATTCAACCCGACGACAACCATTCGCTACAGTCTGCCGAAGGATGCGTTCGTTACATTGAAGATATACAACATCCTCGGTCAACAAGTAGCGACGTTGAAGGAGGAGTTGCAGAACGTCGGGACGTTCAATGTGCAATGGAACGGGAGAAACAACCACGGCAACCAGGTTGCTACCGGCATGTATCTGTATCGGCTTGAAGCAAAGCCGGCAGATGGCGGTCAGCCGTTTATTTCACAGAAGAAGATGATACTCCTCAAGTAGAGTCACGCGAAGATGGAGTCCACCTACTGAGCAAATTCTGTGCAGGTGGACTCCATCTGGCGATGAAGGACAAAAACACAAAGCCCTCGTCGAGATTTCTTCGACGAGGGCTTTGTTATTCTATATGAGAAGGATTCGCGGTTTAACGAACTCTCAATTTACTTTCGTTACCCACACTCCGTTGCCGGAGAGGCTCTGAACGCGGCTGGCTGCCGCCTGCGCTTCCGCCGCGCTTGGGTAACGGCCTACGCGGACACGGTACCACTTTCTGCCTCTCACGTATCCATCTGCAACATACGCGTCGATTCCCAACTTGCTCAAACGGCTCACCATCCGTACCGCGTCAATACGCTTGTCCCAGGAAGAAACCTGAAGCGTGTACTCTCCTGCACCCTGTGGCGGCGTAATTGTCGGCGGTTCGGGTTTCGGCAGTTCCGCCTTGGGCGGTTCTGCCTTGGGCGGTTCCTGCGCAACGAGTTCTTCTTTCCGTTCTTCCCCGCTTGGTTCTTTCGGCGTCGGTGTCGGTTCGTGCGCCGTTGACTCTGCGGGCAATTCGCCTCCGACTTGCGGAGGAGGCTGAACGACCGGCGGAAGAGGTTGTTCGGTCTGGCTCGGAGTTGAAGTTTTCGTTCCCCAGAAGCGTATCCACCCGAGCTGGTTCAGGACGTACGTCGCTGCTGCAAGCAGAAGCACGCCGATCAGGATTTGCACGAGAGGTTTCGAAAACCTGCTTTCTTGGTAGGAAGAAAAGTCGCTCGTCGTAGCTGGTTCCGGCGGTACATCCTGTTGCGCTTCCGGTTCGGTTGGCGGAGGCGGTACCTCATCCCTTTGGTCGCCGCGAAGATTCAACGACGGCATAAGTCTCTTCTCCTTCGATATTGGTGGTTCTGAACTCACTTCTTCATCCCTCGGAGGCGCGACTGGCGTCGTCGCAACCTCTTCAAACGTCCGTCTCATTGGGGATGTCGCCGGAACTGTCCGTGTTGGCGCGTAGGGCTTTTGCTCTGCGAATTGTTCTGCTGTTAGCTCTCGATACGTATCGAGAACGATTTCCTTCCCGAGTCTCTCGGCGAGCGGATCATACGGCGTTTCTTTTCCTCCGTATTCCACCTCGCCTTCCGTCGAGATCAACTCATACTTCCCTACAAGAAGCGTTTTGAGATTCCGATAACGCTCGTTCACCTTCTCGGAAAGATCGCTTTCCATTTCGAAATACGGCATGCGACGTTGACGCTTCACGCCGACAATGCGCGTTCCGAACGTTCCGAAATTCGGAACCTCGACTTGTTGACCCCTCTTGAGTGCGGAGAGTAAATATACATAGAAGAGGTGAGAAACTGCAACCACACTCGTTTCGTGTGCAACCCGACGGTCCACACAGCGTTTCAGCAGGTCGTCTCTGTTCATGATGTTTTATTACTCCAATTGATAAGGTCTTGCGCGGGTTGAAATGCGAGGTAATCTCTGGGCGGAATGCTGAAGACCTCCCGCGTGTCCGTGTTGAGCCCCATCCTCCCCGGCCGGTGTTCGATGAGAAAGTCCCCGATGTTATCTAATGTCAGTTCACCGTTCGCCAGAATCTCTTCGATCCAAACATCTGAGAACGCAAAGATAATTTCCCGAACGGTTTGTTTGGAAATCCCTGCGCGTTCCGATATAGAGTTGATGAGTTCTTCTTGACTCATGTCGAATACTCCCCGAATGTTTTTGAGTCAGTTATTGGTGAGCTTACAGTACACGCCTAAAGTAAGGCATCAAATAGCCATCGATTTGCTCATAATTTAAGGTATGCAAAGTAGGAAGTCAAGCATTATTTAGAAAATGAACAGATTTTGAGTGTTTTGTGGAAGGCACTTCCAAGTCCGATTTCCAAAACAGCGAATTCTAACTGTTTTCAGCAAAATTGAAACAGTGCTTTCGAGCTGGTTTTCGATGATTCTGGAATTCGGGTGTCAGCGTCCCAGAGCCATCTGAGTGTGTCCGAAAGGGATTGTCGTGAGATGTACGATCAACGTCTGCATCAATAACTTCTCATCCGTTTGCGTTGACTTGAGCTTCTCATCAACATCCGACAGGAGGAGGAATGCATTCTCGATTTGGGAAGGCGAATAGAGAGAGAGTGTCTGAAGATACCGGTCCATGAAACTCCAGATGCCGGTTTGCTGTCCGTACTGATTCTGCGGAACGTTGCGTCGGCGGAGATCGCTCAGTTTCCACAAACTCTGGAAGAACCTTGTCAGCATCACGACCATCATGATCGGCGATTCGCCCATCTCGATCATCCGTTCCATGATCTCCGTCGCTTTGCGCACATCCTTCGCGCCAATCGCCCACTGAAGCTCGAAGACGCTGAATTCTTTCGACACGCCGACGACCGCAGTGACATCATCAACCGCAATGACGTTCTTCTCGCCGAGATAGATGTAGAGTTTTTCCAACTCATTCGAGATCTCACGCAGCGAAGTGCCGACATACGCCGCAAGCATCTCAGCGGCCTGCGGCTGAATCTCGCGCCGGTCCTTCTTCACTTTCCGCGCAATCCACCCGGGAACCTGGTTATCCCACAGAGGCTTGAACTCGACTGCCATACCGCGTTTCTTTGCTTGCGCGAACATCTTTTTTCGCATGTCCGGCTTAACGCACGTCATCACGAAGCACGTTGTTGGCGAAGGATTCTCGCAATAGTGGGCAAGGAGCTCCGCGTTGGAGAGCTTCTCCACCTCTCGCACGACAACAACCCTTCGTTCAGCCATCATGGGAAACGACGAGGCGTGCGAGACCACATCTTTTGCATCGGCATCACTCCCATAGAGGATATCGAGATTGAAACCGCGCTCGCCACCTCGTGGCTCGCCACTTGGTGGCTCGTCCTTGCTGAGCGCGGCGTTGATCACCGCACGGGCGGCCTCTTCGACGAGAAAATCCTCTTCGCCGTAGAGCAAATAGACCGGCTTGAATTCTTTCCTGGCGAGAGACGAGAGTAAGTCTTCGTATGTCGGTCCGTCCGATTTCGCCATTACTTTTTCGCGCTGCGTTGAATGCGAATCTTCGTAATCTTCACGTCAACTTTCGGCGTTCCGTCTGTCGGTCCCATCATTCCGGGGATGATCTCGACCTGCCCGATTTTTTCCACCACCTCCACCCCTTTCACCACCTTGCCGAAGATCGTGTAGCTCTTCGGCAAGCTTGTATTGTCACGAAGCATGACGAAGAACTGGCTTGTATTGGTATTCGGTCCGCGGTTTGCCATGGCGAGAACTCCTTTGAGATACCCCGCCTTGTACGACGGCGTGTTTGAATTCAGCTCGTCGGCAAATTCTTTTCCCCAAATACTCTTGCCGCCCGTTCCCCACTCGGCCTTCTTTTTCGGATCCTTGGATTTGTCGTCGCCTGCCTGAATCACGAAATTCTTCGAGACGCGATGAAAAAGCTGTCCGTCGAAGAACTTCTTTTCGGCAAGTCCGATGAAGTTCTCCACCGTCTTCGGCGCGTCCGTTGCATACAATTCGATCTCGAATCTTCCCATAGAAGTTTCGACCGTCGCCAACGGAGCTTCTTCAGTCTGAGACAAGGCAACCGAACACAGCATCACACCTCCCATGAGAAAACACCGGATGTATTTCATTGTTCCTCCATTGATTGTTGTTTGTTGTTGATGGCTCAATCATAAATAGTAAGAGATGTTACGCAAAGAAAAGAAATGGGAACGCGGATGACGCGGATGAAACGGATATTCGCGGATTTGTTTTTTGTTGACTGTGGAGATTTCGAGTGTATTCTAACAACGTCAGATAGTAATATAGTAAGTTACCCCAAGCCGCGCGCCGATAGAAAAGAAATGCATCGTTGTGGAAACACCTCTGAGCGGTGTTTGTCCGGCAGTGTTTCTCAGCTCACCGACAAACTCCCACCGGAGCTGCGTTCCAAGATGCGCAAACAGACTTTCGCCCAAACCGGTGTTAGCCTCCAGCTCCAACAAGCTCCCAATTCCGCTGGCGCTATACGATGCGGCGAAGAATTTCTCTTCGTACACTCCGAAATGAAATCCCGCCCCAAGGCCCACCTTGAAGTTGTACGTCGGCGCCTCGACCAGCATGTATTGACCGACAATCGTCGGCATATGCAGCATATAAGAAAATTCCGCTCCGCTATTGGCAAACTGCGAGGGAAGCGAATAGCTCGCGAGCATGTAAACGTATTCCGCTTTCACGAGCCAGTCCGCCGAAAGCGGAATGCTTACGGCGCCGAAGAACTCCACCGCCGACTTGAATTCGTCCACCCGCGTCGTTGTGATTCCGCTTCCGTTGACGCGATCAACGATATCCTGCGCGTTGTGGTAGTTCACACCCATACCGGCAGAAATGCCGATGCGTGTTGAATGAAAATCTCCTGCCGTCTGCGCGGCGGATTGAACTACCGAGAGCAAACTTGCAGCGAGAAGTAGTGAGTACTTCATAATGATTGCTCCTCTTGTTTCACGACAGCTTCAGAAACATTCACATGGTCCTTGACAAAGAAATACAAGCCGATGATCGTAATGCCTACGAAACCGACGGCGTGCGTAAGTGTCGCGTAACCCAATGCAACTTCCATCGGCACTCCAAAGAGCTTGTGTAAACTTTGTGCGGTGAGTACATGGTACGAGCCGGTGCCTCCCGGCGTCGGCACGACAACCCCGATCACGGCGATTGCCTGTACGACAACCGCCGCGCTGAAGTCCAACCCGAGATCGAAGGCAAAGAAGGCGGCATACATCATCAGAATGTACAGCAGCCACACGGCGGCACTCTGAACAAGGATAAGCGGAAGATGTTCGGGCTTTTTCAAGAACAGAAAGCCATCAAGAAAGTTGTGTACAAGTCGCTCAACGCTATCGGCGAAACGATGGGGAAGGAATCTCGACACGGCATGAATGAAGCGGTCCGCCCAGTCCCGGCGCAGCACAAGTGCAACGAGCGCTCCGAGAGCGCCAAAGGTCGCAATCGAAATTGCACTGCGTGCGTCCTCTAACCATGGAAACGATTCTCGGAGCGGACCGTTGTACACAAGCGGGACGATGGCAATCAATACCAGGAACGCAATCCCATCAATGATGCGCTCGACGACAATGGTACCCAACGCGGCAGATTTCGGAATCCCCTCCAATTTTCCGATCGTGTAGGGCCGAACAAGCTCGCCCGCGCGCGGCAGCACGTTGTTCATCATATACCCGACCATCACGCTGGATATAAGATTACGCATTCCGATGTTGCGCTTTAGGGGTTCCAGCAGATAACGCCACCGCCAGGAGCGGATGATGTGGCTGAGCACGAGAAACAAGAACATGACCAGCATCCACCAATGGTTCGCCCTCTTCACTATGGTGAACACCTCGGTGAGATCGGTTCCACGAAACGCGAGCCACAGGAACACAAGTGTGAGGACACCGGCGAGAATGTTCCGCGTGAGTTGCTTTCTCATCCGCGCAGTGGGCGCGGATGGAAGATGTCATCGCAAGTCAACGGCCTCAACTCCTTTGGGAACTTGGTAGGTGAACCGCGCATCGGGAATGTTTGGGTTTACTTTGATATCATTGACGAAGTAGGTTGTCAGCCTGCCGTTCACGTCGGAGACCTCCGCTTTGCGGATCAGCCACGCATCGTCCACCCAAAGCATCATGGACGTCACCAGCGAGCTTTCATCCTTCGGTACGAGCTTGAGGATGCGCGTCTGAATCCTTCCGACTTTTTCCGATCCTCGCAGTGATGCGTTGTAGTCCGTCGGTGCAGCCCCGAGGATACTTTCCGGTGTCAGGGTGCGGTCGTTCTTTTTGAATTTATCGATCACGACCTGCCTGTGCGCGGAATTGTAGGACCATATCGTCTCTCCGTCGGTAATGATGAGCTGGCCCTCAAGCTCGACACGGAATTTGTTTTGCTTTTTGATGAACAGAGTTCCGGTCACACTCTGCCTGCCGGCGGAAATCGGCGAGGTTGTCCTCTGCAGGAACCTAAGCTCCACGTCCCGCATAGAGTCGTACTTCTGTTTGACTTTCGCCAGGACTTCCTGCGCGTCTTCGGCAACACAAACGTCGCTGACAACGATCAACGCAGCGATGAGCCAATAGCATATGAAATGAAACATCGTCTCTCCCCTCACATCATAAAATCGCTTCCAACTCCGCTTCGGACTCGACGAGCACTTCCCGCGCCTTGCTCCCATCGAACGGACCCACAACTCCCGCCGCTTCAAGCTCATCAACGAGCCGCGCCGCGCGCGAATAACCGACTTTCAATCGCCGCTGCAGTAACGAGACCGAGCCTTGCTGATGTCGCACGATGATCCTCGCCGCTTCATCGAACAACTCATCGCGAGAACCGTCGCCGCTCGCATCTGCACTTTTCCTTTTCTCAACGATGGACGGCAGCTGGAACGGTTTCGAAAAGCCCTGCTGCTTCGAGATATGATTGACCATCGCATCAACCTCCTCACTCGAGATGAACGCATTTTGAAGTCGAATGGGCTTCGGGCTGCCGCTCGGTAAATACAACATGTCGCCATTGCCAAGCAGTTGCTCCGCGCCGTTCATATCAAGAATCGTGCGCGAGTCGGTTTTCGATGCGACTTGATAGGCGATGCGCGCGGGGAAGTTCGCTTTGATGACGCCGGTAATGACGTCCACCGACGGACGCTGCGTCGCGACGATGAGGTGTATGCCCACCGCGCGCGCAAGCTGCGCGAGGCGCGCAATCGGTTCTTCAACTTCCTTCGCGGCAGTGATCATCAAATCCGCCAGCTCGTCTATTACCACAATCATATACGGCATCTTTTGATGAAAAACTGTTTCGGTGTTCTTGAGCTTCCCGGACTTGAACTTTTCATTGTAGTCTGCAATGTTGCGCACTCCCGCGGAGGCTAACCGGTCGTAGCGCTTCTCCATCTCATACTCGACCCCCTTCAGCACGAGCACCGAGTTTTTCGGATTCGTGATAATTTCTTCATTCACATCGGGAGAAACCGCAAGGAAGTGATGTTTCAGTTTCGCATACTGCGTCAGCTCGATTTTTTTAGGATCGAAAATCACGAGCTTCAAATCACTCGGATGCATGCGGAACAGCAGGCTCGCAAGAATCGTGTTTATGCCCACACTCTTTCCCGATCCTGTCGAGCCGGCGATGAGCAAATGCGGCATCTTCGCCAAGTCGTCCGTAAACACTTCGCCGGAGATCGTCTTGCCCATCGCAAGCGGAAGCTTGGCGTTCGCGTCGCGAAACTTCGATGAATTGATCGCGCTCCGGATGTTGACCAGCGATGGATTGTGATTGGGGATCTCAACACCCACAACAGACTTGCCGGGAATCGGCGCCATGATCCGGATACCTTTCGCCGCGAGTTTCAGTGCGATGTCATTCTCCAGCGCAACGATCCGACTGATCTTCACTCCGGTCGCGGGAACAAGCTCGTACAGCGTTATGACAGGACCCGGCGTAACGGAAATGTTCTCCAATTGCACATCGAACTGCGCCAGCGTTTCTCTCAGCAAGTCCGCGTTCGCGCGCAGCTCATCGTCCGCGACCTCATCCGAAACGGCGCGGGGCGCATCCAGAAGCTCGACGGACGGAAACACATAGTCTATCTCCTCAGGAACATTGATTTCCGCATGTCGCTCATCGAAGTTGACCTCTGCTTCGCGCACCTTCTTCATGATATCCAGACGAACTTCTTGATCCCTCGACGGTACGGCTGTCTCATCATCTTCGCTTTCAGTGGGTGAGGAATCTTCATCCGTCGGTTCGTCAACGCGATCGAGCTTCTCCACGCGGCTCGGCTCCTGCTTCTTTGAAAACGGAATCGCATGCTCCTCGACCGGCGGCTTCGAAATCCTCACCGGAGACTTCGCAACAGGCGCCTCTTCATCTTCATACAGCTCTTCCTCCCGATTGATCGCGATTTCGTCCGAACCTCCAAGTTCGCGGCGACGGAGTTCCGCTCTTTCGGCAAACGCATCCTTCCTCCTCCCGAACCAATCCTCCACCCGCGCGAAAAGAGCTTTTGCCTTTTCCAGCATCTCTTGCAGATCAATATCGAGCGCCATCACCATCGCGACAAATAGTCCCGTCAACAATAAGATCGCCCCGCCAATTTTGCCAAGCAGCTGAGAAAGCGTAAGCGAAAGGAAATCGCCAACCACGCCGCTCCACTCCATTCCTAGCCACGAGCCGCCGGAAATGATCCGGAGCATCCCGCACGAAGCCGAGATGAGAAACGCGAAGATGAGTATGTAGTTGGCTATAACAAAGAGACGACGGTAATCCTTCTTGCGAAGAGCGTACCAGCCGAAGAGTATCATCAGGATCGGAAGGGAGAATATGCTGTAGCCGATGGTGGACTTGATCAAAAATTCCGAAAGCATCGAGCCGACGAGACCGAGCCAGTTGTGCGCCGTGTCTGCTTTAGCGCGTACGAGCGGATCGCCGGTAAAAACCTTGTAGAGATCCGTAACGCGCATGTCGGCATTTGCTTCGTCGCTCGCTTCGTAGGAAACGAGCGCGAGAAAGATGAGCACGGCAAGCGCCATCGTGAGAATGGCAAGGATGGAGGACTTCCGCGCCGACGGTTTTTCTCTCTTCGGCATGCTGGCTGCGGTTCGCCTCGATTTGTTGAGCTCGCTTTGCACACGATTGGGTTGCGGCATTCTCGACCACAATTATTGTGAGATAGAATTATCTTTGTTCAGCTTGATAACGTTACTGCGCAACAGCGGAATGACCGGCACCGAATCCACTTCAGCGCACATGTGCAAGTCGTCGCCGAAGCCAATCTCCGCAAGATACTCGCCGTGTTCACTCTTCGTCAACATTTTGTAGAGCGACTTGCCGTGCTGTTTGTACAACGCGAGCGATGTGGATCCCGCATCACCGCAAACGATTTTGCTTTTTCCGTGCTCGTCAATCGTTTTCTGAATCAGCATTCCCGCGCAAACAGCATCTTCAAGGGAAAACTTTCCACCGCTTCCGCTGCAGAGAATCACGAAGTCACGCCGCGGCTCACCGACAAACTTCTCCACGCACGACATGTTCACGAAACCGCACACAAGCATTTCTTTCGCGTAGCGCGCTTTGACCATCGCCTGCGAGCCGTTCGTCGTGCTGAGGACGATTGCCTTTCCCTTTACGCGCTCTTCGGTGTACTCGAGAGGCGAGTTGCCGAGATTGAATCCTTCGATCTTCCGTCCGCCCCGTTCGCCGCCGAGCAGCGTCACGTCGCCGAACAAATTGCCGACGATCTTCATTGCCGCCTCGACTGTCGCGACAGGAATGATTTCTCTCGCCCCGTTGCGCAACGCCGTTGCAATCGTTGTGCTCGCCCGGAGTACGTCAATCACGACAACCGTTTTATTCCGCAAGTACATCTCATCGGTTTGCTGAGATGTGAAGAACACTTCTATCCGCATGGTTCCCAATTCTTGAGCGCGACAAGCAATCAGCGCACGCTCATCCGCAAACATCAAACATGGATAAATGGATGAATGGATGAGTGGATTGATGGAAATGAGGTCAATTCATCCAACCACTCATCCAACAATCCATTCATCCAACAATCCATTCATCCAACAATCCATCACTCCAAACATCCATTCATCCAACAATCCACTCATCCAACAATCCACTCATCCAACAATCCATTCATCCAACAATCCATCACTCCAAACATCCATTCATCCAACTATCCATTCATCCAACAATCCAGCCTCTACTTTTTTATAAACGGCAACGCAGTCACCGTCGCACCAACTTCTTTATTCCTAATCATCACATTCAAACTCGTTCCCGCTTTCGCGAACGCAGACGGCACGTAGCCCATGCCGATGCCTTTGTCGAGAATCGGCGAAAATGTTCCGCTCGTTACGTCGCCGATCTTGCCGCCATTCGAATGAATTGCGTAGCCGTGCCGCGGGAACGCTTTGTCGTTCACCGCGAACCCTACGAGTTTGCGTTTCATTCCGTCCGACTTCGCTTTCGCCATCACTTGTTTTCCGTTGAACTCCCCTTTGTCCATCTTCGTAATCCAGCCGAGGCCCGCTTCGAGCGGATGCGTCGTCTGGTCAATGTCGTTCCCGTACAGACAGAAGCCCATTTCGAGTCGAAGCGTGTCGCGAGCGCCGAGTCCGATTGGCGCGATAGTGAATTCTTTTCCTGCGTCGAAGACGGCGTCCCAAACTTTTTTCCCCGTCGAAACATCGGATGGAAAGTACAACTCGAACCCAAGCTCGCCTGTGTAACCCGTGCGCGAGATAATCATCTTCACTCCAGCAAGCTCGCCTTCAACGAAATGATAATATTGGATTTCAGATAGGTTCACCTTCGTCAGCTTCTGCAAAGTCTCCAGCGACTTTGGACCTTGCACAGCGAGCAACGAAATCTCGTCGCTTCGATTCTTCAGCTTCACACCCGCCTGACCGTCGGGCAGGTCGCCCAGGATATTCTTCTTCATCCACTGAAAATCCTTCTCGATGTTCGACGCGTTCACGACGAGCAGGAAGTGCTTCCCCATGTTGTACACCAGCAGGTCGTCCACGATGCCGCCGTCGTTGTAGCACATTGCCGAGTACTGAACGCGTCCCTCAGCCAGCTTCGACGCGTCGTTCACCGTAATCTTCTGCACGAACGCGAGCGCATCCTTGCCGTGCACTTCGATTTCTCCCATGTGCGAAACATCGAACACGCCGACGGTTTCGCGCACGCGCTTGTGTTCTTCGATGATGCCCGCGTATTGAATCGGCATTTCAAATCCGGCAAACTCGACGATTTTCGCGCCGAGGGATTTATGGATTTCGTAGAAGGCTGTGCGTTTCAAGGTCATTGTTGTTAGCCAAAAAAAGTATCTCAATCATTTCAGCGCACGAACAAAGCCAGCCTGCTCAAAATGATGATCCGTTGTCAAAGCCTCAACAAGTTTACGCCGTCGCATGACAACGAAACTTGCGCAATCCACTAGACTCCATTCTTTATCCTGCCTGCTCTTGAGTAGTTGCCACGCTTCCTCATCAAGACCGGCATCAACATGAAGCACTTCAATGTAAGGAGAGGTTTTCAAACTCTCGATGAAAGCAATCATCTTTGCACGAGGAAAACGAAGCGGGCTCGTCATGAGTGCTACCAATTCGGTGAGAACATAGTTCGTCGTAAGCATCCTCCGACTTTGATTGCGCGCAGAGCGGTAGATGTCCGCTGTCATCGAATGAAAACTCTGCGATGGATCAACGAGATTCGCCCAGCCTGAAGTATCGGCAAACAGGTCAGCCACTCATTCACCCACTTTACTCTGCCGCGCTAAGTTCTCGCCAATGTATTTGTCGTGCTGGTCTGCCCAATCGGGAATGTCGCTCTTGAAAGCGCCGATAAATTTCTCAACAGGATCTTCCGCTACGCCGCGGCTCGCCGTCTCCAACCATTCGATCGCCAACTCTTCTGGGGTCCGTCCAGTGTTCTTCGCTACCTTGGCGAGAGGCTCGTATATTTTCTCAGGGATGTCTATCGTCATGCGTTCCATAATCTCTTCTCAATTCTCACTTAGTAAACTGCTCCGTAATATCCTTCTCCTCCTTCACCGAGCTGAAATAAAACTCTCCCGGCGGAACAGTCGCATCGCTCTCAAGTTTGATGTGGACGAAAAACCTGAACATCAACTTCATCAGCCGGCTGATGCGTCCTTCGTCAAGCGTCCCCGCAAGCGCAGGACCAACGCGCAGCACGAGCCGTCGCTCATTCGATTCTTCTCTGAATCGCGCAAGCCATCGCTCAAGCTGGTTGAACGTGGTCGTGCGCGATTGCACCGTGCCGCTGCCTCCGCAGGTCGGGCACTGCTCGGTGAAGCTGTGCAGAATGCTCTGCCGAATGCGCTGGCGCGTAATCTGCACCAGCCCGAACTCCGTCATCGGAAGCACCGTCACCTTCGCGCGGTCTTTGCGGAATTCTTTCCGCAGTTCTTCCCACACCTTCTTCTTGTTCCGCTCATCTTCGAGGTCAATGAAATCAATCACGATGATGCCGCCGATGTCGCGCAGGCGAAGTTGGCGGCACACCTCCCGCGCCGCTTCCATATCGGTGCGCAGAGAGTTCAGCTCCTGCTCGCGTTTCGCCGCATAGCGTCCGCTGTTCACATCAATCACCACCATCGCTTCCGTCTGCTCAATGATGATGTAGCCGCCGCTCTTCAGCCAAACCTTGCGCGCAAGCGTTGACTCGATTTCTTTTTCAATTCCAAACGCATCGAAGATGGGTCGCCGCTCTTTGTGCAGCTCGACCTTGTCGAGCATCTCGGGGTTGTTGTACTTCACGTACGCGCTGATTTCTTTGTGCAGCCTGCGCGAATCAATCACAACTCGCGACACGTCATTCGAAAACAAATCGCGAATCACGCCCGACGTCGTCGCTAGGTCTTTATGCAGCAGCGCAGGCGCTTTCTCCGCCTTCAACACCGCTTCAATCTCGCGCCACTTCGCGATCAAATCCTCCAAATCTTTTTTCAGCGCGTCGTCCTCCTGCCCTTCCGCAACAGTCCGAATTATCACGCCGAACCCTTCGGGCAACAAGCTCTGCGCGATTTTGCGCAAGCGTCTCTTTTCTTTGAAGCTGGAAATTTTTTTCGAGATGCCGACCTTCCCGTCGAACGGAAGAAGCACGATGAATCGCCCGGCAAGCGAAACTTCCGACGTGACGCGCACACCTTTCTTGCCGACAGGCTCTTTGGTGATTTGGACGATGATGTCCTGACCGCGAGTGAGATTTACATGGCGCGAAGGCTCGCGCTGCTCTCGGCGCCACGGGCGGCGACCGCTGCCGTTTGTTTCTCGTGGGCGAGATTCTTGAGGTGAACTTTGGTGAGATCCTCCGCCTGCGGCAGGCTCCGCGACTTTTTCTTCCTCTTCCTCATCCTCCTCATCGCCAATCATCGAAGAATATTCTTCGAAGCGATTCCCGATGTCGGAAAAATGCAGGAAGCCGTCCTGCTGCAAACCCAAATCTATGAACGCCGCTTTGATGCCCGGCATTACCTTCGCGACCTTGCCAAGGTAAATATCGCCGATCATCTTTTCCTTGTTCGCTGTTTCTACAAACAGCTCAGCCAGCCGACCATCTTCCGTAATCGCGATGCGCGTTTCGTTGTCGGCTCCATTGATAATAATTTCTTTCTTCATGTTGAACTACTCGTTCCCCACCTTTCCGTGTGAAGCACATGAACGGAACGACGCAGGCGGATTCCATCGCGCAGCACTCGCGGGGAAAGAAACTCGTAATGTACAACAGCACTGACATCGTTAACCGTTGGTTGATGAAATATTCCTGCGGGAAATTTTTTCACGACAGGATGAAATTCTCCGACTTCAAAAACTGTTTGAAGTGCACGGCATAAGTTACTAAAAAACTATGCGTGTTGCAACGCGGTTGCGGAGACCTCAAGAGGAAAATTTGCGAACACGATATTTCATCATTCAAAATTCCTTGTTCGATACTCAACGTTCTCATCGAACCATGAATAATGAACAAGGAATGATGTCCGAAGGACTCCTTCGGAGAACGACGAAGTTGGAGGAAAAAAA
Source organism: Ignavibacteriota bacterium (assembly GCA_031394795.1). Taxonomy (GTDB): domain Bacteria; phylum Bacteroidota; class Ignavibacteria; order UBA10030; family UBA6906; genus CAADGV01. The sequence continues at coordinate 14,653 of JANNUB010000489.1, forward strand.
AAGAGGTCAAGCTCCCCTGCGTCACACTTTCAGTAACTGACCGTTGCTTCCTTCCGGACCTAGCGGAGTTAAGCTACATACGGTTGCGCAGGACTTGACCTCAACTACCTGATAATGCTTTGCTTTGGATTGATGGATTATTGGATGAATGGTTATCAATTCCATTTATCCAACAATCCACTCATCCATCCATCCGTTTTCTGTGGAGCTGATCGGGATCGAACCGACGACCTCCTCGTTGCGAACGAGGCGCTCTCCCAGCTGAGCTACAGCCCCAAGATTCTTTCTATTTCCTTCTTTTCAAACTGACTGATCAGAACCTTCTTTTTCTCCGTGCTCCAATGCTTCTTGAGTTGCCCCCAGAAATCTCTCCCTTGCATGTAGTGAACATTTCCAAGATACGAAAGATGACTCCTGAGTGCAACCACGTAATTCAAACGTGTCCCTCGCTGGTACCCGCCGAATTCCAAAGGCGCAGGCGGGCTGACGACCATGAAGAAACTACAAAGTTCCGTAACAGTCAATTTCATATCAAGACACAGATAGCCATTCCGGTCAAAATTCAAGGCAAGACACTCTCGAAATCTCTGGCAAGTCTTTTGAAGATTCATAGGGCAAGGCGCTGATAATGTTCACAAGATCGAAGGAGCAACAATGAAGAAGTTAGTTCTCTGCATGGCACTCGCACTCACGGCGTTCGCAATCATCGGCTGCAACCACTCAACCAACAGTCAAGAACCACCAGCGGGTTCCGAGTTGAGCATCACAAGTCCGGTAAACGATGCGGTTGTTGACGGAGTCGTGACCGTCAGCGTCAATGCTTCATCGCTCGACAGAGTTTCCAGAGTGGAGCTATACATCAATGGACAGCTCTCTCAGGCGCGAACGGCTCCGCCCTGGAGTTTCGAATGGAACACATCGAGTTTGCCGCAAAACAGTTTTCATACTCTCAACACGAAAGCATACAATCTATCCTCAAGATTCTCCGTGTCTCAGACTATTCTCGTTCGAGTCAGATAGAATTCATTCGTAAACGGACGAACCGGCCCTTTTGCCGCCAGTTTATCTTGGAAGAAATGGGGGGATTCCTTATTTTGAAAAGGAATTCCGATAGACAATGGCAGAGCTAACAGATCGCGAACAAACGGTTCTCCGCTATCTTGTACACGATTTTATTGAGACAGCGGTACCGGTCGGTTCACGGTACATATCGCGCAAGCACGAAGGCGAGTTAGGACTAAGCGCAGCGACAATCCGGAACGTCATGTCCGACCTGGAATATTTGGGGTATGTCAACCATCCTCACACATCTGCCGGGCGAGTCCCGACGGATCTGGGTTACAGGGTGTATCTTGATACACTGATGCAGAGAGAGGCGATCACAGCGGATGCGGCAAGGCAAATCTCGGAGAACTTGAACGCTGCAAACGACGAGGACGAAATCTTCAAGCAAACCTCGAAGCTCTTGAGCAGAATTTCGAAACAACTCTGTGTCGTCACGCCGCCCTATTTGAGCAACGGGATTTTCGAGAAACTCGAGCTCGTGCAAATCAACTCCACGCGGCTGATGGTGATCATTTCGCTGAAGCTTGGCCTGGTGCGGACAATCATGATGGAGGCCGAGAGCGAAATACCCCGCGAGAAGCTCGATGAGCTGGCACGCTTCCTGAACGAGCGACTCTCAGGGCTGACGCTCGACGAGATTCGGGAATCATTCGCCGATCGAGTAAAGGATGCGCAAGACGAGGAAAGTGGATTGATCCGTTTGTTCATTGACTCGGTGGACAAGCTGTTTGTTCGGAGCAGGTCGGAGAAGCTTCACATTGCGGGAACGGACACGATTGTTGATCAACCGGAGTTCGACAATCCGAAGAATTTTCGTAGCATCATCGAGTTGATCAACAACGAGGAGATCATCATTCACGTTCTGCAGAAGGCACAGTACGACGGCGTAAGAGTCACGGTTGGACAGGAAAACGAAGACCAGAAATTGAAAGAGTACAGCGTTATCGCAACGACATATTCGGTCGGCAATGTCACCGGCTCCATCGGCGTGATCGGTCCGACGAGAATGCCTTACGCCAAGACAATTCCTCTTGTTGATTATGTTGCGCAGACTATCTCTGAAATGTTCTCTCACACATACAAATCGTAATGGCAGAAGAGCAAGACAATCTTGTGACCGAGCAGCCTGCGGAGTTCGCGGGCGAACCGGCAACAGAGGGAATTCCTCCCGAGGCTTCTTCAGAGATCTCTGAACTTGAGACGCTGAAACTGAAATTAGCTGAGACGCAAAAGGGAGCGGATGCATTTAAGGATCAGTGGCTCCGCAAAGCTGCGGAATTTGAGAACCTCAAGCGTCGCACGGAAGCCGATGCGCTCAACCTCATCAGAAACGCAAATGAGCGGTTGATACTCGCCCTTGTCCCGACTGTCAACGATTTTATTCGTTCGCTGAAGTCGGGAAATGAAAACAAGGATTACGATGCCTTCTACAAAGGCGTGGAACTCATCTACAATAATTTCGTGAAGGTATTGGAGAAAGAAGGGCTTAAGGCGTTTGAATCCACCGGCAAACCGTTCGACGTACAGTATCACGATGCGCTCCTGCAAATGCCAAAGAACGGCGTCGAGCCGAATACCGTCATCGAGGAAATCGAACGGGGCTACATGCTTCACGACAGAGTGCTGCGTCACGCAAAGGTCATCGTCTCGGCCGAGGCGCCGGAGTCACCTTCATCGTCCGACCAAGAAGAGGTAAAGGAATAATGGCAAAGAAGGACTTTTACGATATCCTTGGCGTGGGACGGCAGGCATCGCAAGATGAGATCAAGAAGGCCTACCGGAAATTAGCCCTACAATATCATCCGGACAGGAATCCTGGCAACAAACAATCCGAAGAAAAATTTAAAGAGGCGGCCGAAGCCTACGAAGCTCTGGGCGATCCGGACAAGCGCCGCCGTTATGATCAGTTTGGCCACGACGGGATGCGCGGCACCGATTTCCGTCCGTTCACAAACGTCGAAGACATCTTCAGTCAGTTCGGCGACATTTTCGGTCAAACGGGATCGGGCGGAAGCGTGTTCGATGAGATGTTCGGGCGAACAGGCCGCGGCCCGCAGAGGCAGCGGCACACGAGCGTTGGACAACCCGGCTCGGATTTGAAGATCACGCTCAAGCTCACACTCGAGGAAATTGCAGCGGGCGCGGAAAAGAAACTGAAGATCAAACGTTATCACGTGTGCAGCTCCTGCAATGGCGCGGGCGCCAAATCTTCAAGTTCACGGATCACGTGCCCGGTCTGCAGCGGCGCGGGCGAGATACGGCAGGTATCGCGCTCGGTGTTCGGGCAGTTCGTCAACATCTCGACCTGTGCGAATTGCGGCGGCGAGGGGAAGATCAACAAAGACCCCTGCCTCACCTGCCATGGTGATGGACGCGTGCAGGCAGAATCAACGCTCAAAGTGCAAATCCCGGCAGGCGTGAGTGAGGGCAACTACATTTCGTTGCGCGGCGAAGGAAACGCCGGAATACGCGGCGGACAACCAGGCGATGTGATTGCGATGATCGAAGTCGAGTCGCACGAGGTTTTTACCCGCAACAATGACGATGTAGTTCTCGATCTCCTCATCAGTTACCCCGAAGCCGCGCTCGGCTCGGAAGTCGAAGTGCCGACACTGAATGGGCGGGCAAAACTGCGAATCGAACCCGGCACCCAGTCCGGAAGAATTTTGAGAATGCGCGACAAAGGCATTCCGCATCTCAACGCGTATGGCCGCGGCGACCAGCTCGTGCGCGTCAATGTTTGGATACCGACCAAGCTCAGTGCCCAGGAAAAGAATTCGATTCGCGATCTCGCGAACTCCGAAAACGTCAATCCGAAAGAAGGCGACAAGTCCGCACACTCGGACAAGAGTTTCTTCGAGCGGATGAAGAAGGCATTCGGATAACCTGGCGAAAATGAAATAGCAAGCGGCAGATGAATCATCCGACCGCGAATCTCAACCTCAAACCTTGGGGGGGAACACTGGAACTTCACATTCGAGCAGTCAACAGTGAAGATGTCCCTCCTCGCCGCCCTGCAACAGAAGATCGGCTTCACGCGTAACGAAGCCATAGCAGTCCTGACACTCTCCGGAGTATTTCTTTGCGGCATCGGCATCCGTACATTTACCGCTTCTCAGAAAACGCAAAGCGTCCCGCGCTTCGATTATGCAAAGAGCGACAGCGCATACACGGCATCCCGACGGGACACACTCAAGACAAGCCCTCAAGCGTTGAGCCAG
>JANNUB010000521.1:0-2276 GCA_031394795.1 Ignavibacteriota bacterium
ATCTCGCGCATCGGACCGATTTTGCCTTCACCGAAGAACATGTGTTCCGTTCTGCACAAACCGATTCCCTCCGCGCCAAACGCGACCGCATTATGCGACTGGTCGGGCTGGTCGGCGTTCGTGCGGACGTTCAGCCGGCGATATTTGTCCGCCCACTTCATCACTTGCGCATACTCTTGATAGACGGGCGAATGGTTCGCATCAAGCGTTTTCTCAATCAAGACCTGCACAACTTCCGACGGCTTCGTCGCGACTTTTCCTTGTATCACTTCGCCCGTCGTTCCGTCAAGCGAAATCCAATCGCCTTCGCGAATCACTTTGCCGTTCACGCTCATCGTGTGCGTCGAGTAATCAATGTTCAATACTGAGCATCCTGCGACGCAAACCTTTCCCATTTGGCGCGCAACAAGCGCCGCGTGCGAAGTCATGCCGCCGCGTGCAGTCAGAATTCCTTCCGATGCATCCATCCCTTTGATATCTTCGGGAGAAGTTTCAAGACGCGTCAAAATGATTTGCTCGCCGCGTTTTTTCCATTCTTCCGCGTCCGGCGCGTTGAACACGACGCGTCCCGTCGCCGCGCCGGGTCCGGCATTCAATCCTTTCGCGAGAAACCGTCCCGACTTGATTGCGGCGGCTTTCTCATCGGCGTTGAACACGGGACGCAACAACTGGTTCAATTGGTCCGGCTCGATGCGGCGCAACGCTTCTTTGTCGTCAATCAACTTCTCGTTCACCATGTCCACCGCGATTTTGATTGCGGCAAACGCAGTCCGCTTTCCGACGCGGCACTGCAACATGTAGAGTTTGTTTTGTTGAATCGTAAATTCAACATCCATCATGTCGCGGTAATGCCGCTCCAACTTTTTCCGAATGGCATCGAGTTGTTTGTATATCTTCGGATTGTCCTGCGCGAGCATCGAAATCGGAAGCGGCGTGCGAGTTCCTGCAACAACGTCTTCGCCCTGCGCGTTCATCAAATACTCGCCATAGAAAACATCCGCGCCCGTTGCGGCATCGCGCGTAAATGCAACGCCCGTTCCCGAATCTTCGCCCATGTTGCCGAACACCATTGACTGGATGTTCACGGCAGTTCCCCACGATTCAGGAATGTCGTACATCTTCCTGTACGCAATTGCACGCTCGTTCATCCAAGAGCCGAACACCGAGCCAACCGCGCCCCACAACTGCGCCATCGGGTCTTGCGGAAAATCGTGTCCCGTTTTTTCTTTAATCGCCGACTTGAACAGCGCGACCAATTCCTTCATATCATCCGCGTTCAAATCCGTATCGAGATGCACGCCCTTTCCCGCTTTGCGGGACTCGATGATAACTTCGAACGGGTCAATCTCATCTTTGTGTACAGGCTTCAAGCCGAGCACAACGTCGCCATACATTTGCACGAACCGCCGATACGAATCGTACACGAAGCGCGGGTTATTCGTGCGCTTCACCAAACCTTCGGCGACCGCGTCGTTCATTCCCAAATTCAAAATCGTATCCATCATTCCCGGCATCGAAGCCCGTGCGCCAGACCGCACCGAAAGCAGAAGCGGGTTTTTCACATTGCCCAACTGCGCGCCCATCATCCGCTCAACTTTCTTCAGCGACTTCGCGACCTCCGCCTTCAGCGAACCCGGATACTTCCGTTTGTTCGCGTAGTAGTGCGTACACACTTCCGTTGAAATTGTAAAACCCGCGGGCACAGGCAGACCGATGTTTGTCATCTCTGCGAGGTTCGCCCCCTTGCCGCCGAGCAGACCTTTCATCTCGGCAGTCCCTTCGGCTTTTCCGTTGCCGAACACATAAACGTATTTTGCCATTGTATTTTTTCTTTCTTAGTTGATGTTGTTACCTGAACGTGAGAGGGAAAAAAAAGCCGCTGAACGAAGCGAAGCGAATTCCGACCCTAAGGGTTCCTTCGGAAAGGAATCCCCTCGGGAGAATCTCAGCGCCGTTGTCAATTCACAATTCGCAATTCACAATTTTCAATTTCTCTGTCGGGCATGCCCGACGACCTGTCCGCCGTAGTGGAACGAAGGCGGAAGCACATCCACAATTTCAAAGTTTCGGTATACGCGTTTGTGCGCAGTCGGGCGTTCCCCCGTTGCCCCGAAAAAGCATCGGGGCAACGGGGTCGGCGTGCTACAGGCTCGCTACGCTCGGTGTTGCGCCAAGAGCGGGCGCAACACTGGCGCAAAAAGCGTGCGCCACCTTCCGCATGCCTAACGCGCGCAACTATACCGTCGCGTCACTCATTCAACATTCTACAATCTTGA
>JANNUB010000555.1:0-7974 GCA_031394795.1 Ignavibacteriota bacterium
CGGCGACATCGAAGTGACGCCGTATGCCTGCTTCCACATCGTCCTGCCTTCAAGCAAATCAAATGCAATCACCGACTCACGTTCATTTGCGGAAGTCATGTACGCGATATTGCGATCAATCACCGGCGAGCCGTGCATCGCCTCGCCGACGGTCACCCAGCCAATGCGCTTGCCGTTGTTCGCGTTGATCGCGTAGAGTTCGCCGCGCAAGTTGGTGACAATCACAACTGAATCAATGACGATAGGCGAGCCGTTGCCCATGCCGGTGGTGATATCGGCTTCCCACGCGAGCGTGAGCGGCGGCGCGACGATTTCGCTTGTCGCGTTCGTGCGAGCCGAAGTTTTCCCGAACTGTGACCAATCTTTCTCATCAACCTTCAGCGGGTCGGCAAGCTTTAGTCCGGCGCAACCGCTTACCAGAGAAAAAGTAAGAATGAGAAAAATTCCGATGGAGATTTGCTTCATGTTTCCTTCCGCTATTTTGTGAGTAACATTTTGCCGTTGAGAGTATAGCCGTTGTACTGCAAACGAGAGAAGTATAAACCGCTCGGCAAGTCGCTTGCCTCGAACGTGACTTTGTGTTCGCCCTGCGTTTGCATTTCATTGACAAGCGATCGTATCTCTTGTCCCAATACATCGAACACCCTCAACGATACAAATCCATCCGATGGAATCGAGTAACGGATGGACGTTGAAGGGTTGAAGGGGTTCGGAGAGTTTTGGTGGAGCTCGAATGCCAAGGCTGTTGGGCTGGTTCCGGCGGTGCCTTTGTACGCATTTCCGTAATTCACTGAGCCTTCTGATGAGAAGCCAGATCTCAAACCTGCAGCATCAAACGCCTTTATCTTGAAGTAGGCTGTGTAGGGACCGCTTCCGGCGTAGTGAATGCTATAGTCAACGTATTGTGTTTGTCCCGCCCCCACCGTTGCAATCACTCGCCAAGCCTCTAAAATAATCGGACTCGTGATGATCTTCCGCCAGACCTCGTATCCTTCGATGTCCGGTTCATTATTTGGCGTCCAATTCAGGCGGGGATGGGAATTTTCGCCAAGATAGAGAATATCCGCTGCGAAGTTCTCGGGCGGTACGGGTGGCCCATTTGCCATGCTCAGCGCTTTGTACGCGTTGATGCGGCCGTAACCAAAGTGCGAATCTGGGCCGGGTATCCCCAGGTCAACGCTCGTCAACTTCATGTAATCTTCAACATCTGTCGCGGTCAAACTTGGGTTCGTTGCTTTCATTAGCGCAGCGAGGCCACTTACAAGCGGTGCTGCGAACGAGGTCCCATCCCATATGACGTAATTACTACCACCTCCGGTCAAGAATCCAGTTGTTTTGATACTTACGGCAGGTGCCGACACGTCAACGAACCCACCGTAATTCCAGGTTGGATTTGCAAACTCATCAATTTCATTCGTTCCAGAAACCGCAATAACACCATCGTACGAAGCTGGCCATGTTGGATAAGGAACTGGAGTGCAGCCGGCAGGGGCGTTGTTTCCGGCGGCCGCAACCATGATGACGCCTGCGGCATAGGCACGCTCAACCGCCAATAAGACGCTATTGAAAGGTGTTGGACATGCAGTTAAATCATCACCTTGTGAACTTAGAGTTTCAAAACTAAAATTTATGACATCAACTCCTGCAAGTCGAGCGTTGTCGATCAACGTGGGCAAACGACTCCCTGATTCTGTATTGACACCGAAGTGATAAGCTCTCAGCTTCGTATTCCAACTCAGACTGGCAATTCCGATTTCGTTATTTGTCTTCGCTCCAGCGACGCCAGCAACATACATAAAATGCGCTCCACTCTGTCGATCATCCTGTGAGATAATTTGATCAGCGATATCCAAGTGTTCTTGCGCGTTGATATCGCCGCCTTCATCTATGACCGCGATCTCTACTGAACTTGAACCAGTCGATATGTCCCATGCCCTTGGGGCATTGACCTTGTCGAGATTCCATTGTTCGCTAGAACTATAATCGTTGGGTTCGACAAGTGTTCTTATTGTGATTGGCTGCTCAGCGTACCTAATACCAGGAACTTGCCTCAAACGCCTCAACGTTGAATGCAGAGGTATAGGCACTGGAAAATCAATTGCGATTTCTTGTGACATGTCAGGCGCAACTACATTGCGTTGTGTTCTTCTGTTGTAAACCAACGTATCGCCCCAAACTAAATGAGGCATTGTCTTTCTAATTGTTGGAGTGCTATATCTTTGGGAAAGCGAATCGATAATGTCTCGAACCATCTGATTCCTTACCGGGTACCTGTTGAGGTCTAACACTGATGTTCCGCGCGGTACATCAATAGTCCTTTGATAAAATGAAACGATAATCCTTTTGCACTTCAGAACCCCATTCTCGAGGACAAGTGGCATTTCCTGCCTAAGGTTCTGGGCTGTTGCCGATGCAAAGATCGTAAACAGTCCCAAAATGATCACGAGTCGTTGAAGCGTGTAGATCATGTCAACCTCCTATTTTTTATTGTTGTGTATTTTTTTGCTCTGGTGTCATCTGATCAGCAACATTTTTTGGACAGCAACAAAGCTGTTGATCTCAATGACACACAGATAAATTCCACTGGGGATGTCGATCCCGTTATCACCTTTTCCGTCCCACTCCATCGCGTTATCTCCAAGCCTAAAAAGAAACCGCAACTTTCTAATTCTACGGCCCAAGATGTCGTAGATAATTACAGAAGTGATCCTTGGAGTAGAGCTCAAAACAAGCGAGATAGTAGTGCTTGAGTTAAAAGGATTTGGATAGTTGTTTTTTAACTTGATCGTGTTAGAAAGCCGCTCGTGAGCCGAGTCGGAAGTGGCAAACGCGGTGCCTCCGTTCGACGTCTGGAGTATTGCTCCGAAAGCACTCGTTGCCCATCCATTATTTGAGTCGAGAAAAAATAATGCGTCAATATGCGAGAGCGGACTGCCTTGCCGCGCCCAACTTACGCCACCATCCGTTGTGCGGTAGATCTCCCCACCAACCGCAGCGCCTGCCCACCCAAACAAACGATCTCTAAAATGAATCGGGCTAAATATTGCAGGTGTTGCCTGGGAGGTCCAAGTCGAACCAGAATTGGTGGTTCTGTAAACCATGCTTTGGAATATTGAGACCCATCCTGTTGAATCGTCAACAAAACTCATTGCGAAGAACGCAGAATCGGACGAAGCGTTGGCAAGCACGACTTGCCAAGTCAGCCCGCGGTCGGTAGTTCTGTAAAGCGATTGTGTTCCACCTACCGTCAAATCACCCCGCAGGACCCAACCCGTCTCAGAGCTTGTAAACCGGATACTGTTTCCAAAGACGGGGTTGGTCGGTTCAACCCAGCTATTTCCGCCATCTGTTGTTTTCAAGAGTTTGGAAGGCCCAATCATCCATCCATCAGGAAAATGTGTGAACTCAACGTCGGTGAACTGTGTTGACGTCCCGCTTGGCTGTGTTGCCCAGGTAGATCCTCCATTTGTAGTACGTAGAATTGTTCCCTGATTTCCCACCGCCCAGCCGAAATCTTGGTTGACGAAATAGACATCGAATAGTCGAGCATTCGAACCTGTCGTTAGAGAAGTCCAAACGCTTCCTCCATTCGTTGTTTTCAACACTGTTCCACCCCACCCTGCTACCCAGCCTCGTTGAGAGTCAACGAAGTGAATGCCATAGAGAAACTGACGGCTTACAGATTGAGTGGTATTTGTCCACAGGCCCCCGCGGTTCGTTGTAGTAAGGATTGTGCCCTCAACGCCGACCGCGATTCCGTCAGTTCTATTTTTAAACGCAATTCCTTCTAACCTGAGGTTGCTTGGATTTGCTTGATAGCTCCACGTAACTCCACCGTTCGTCGTTCTTGCAATGAGTCCTCTGTTGTTGGAAACTGACCACCCATTATTTGCATCAATCATGAAAAGATCAAGCCATGTTACACCGATTGTATCAAGCTGAACTTGCCAGGTTCTTCCGCCATCGGTTGTTGCTTCAATTCGGTTTGTGCCGCACTGCCACCCTTTCATCGAGTCAACGAAAGTGATATCATTTAGGACGAAGGTACTGATGGTGTCGATAATCCAAGTAACGCCACTGTTCGTGGTCCTAACTCTTCGCAAAGTATTTGCGGCTCCCCAACCTCGAAGAGAATCTACGAACCACAAAGAATTTATTGCCTGAACGGGAAGATCTGATTGCAAAGTCCAATGCAAGCCGCCATCATTTGTGTGATAGATGCGTGAACCTTGTCCTGCCGCCCACCCTTGATTCCTATTCACAAAGAAGATTGTTTGAAAATCTCCAACAGGATCAGTCAATTGGGTTGTCCAGGTTCTTCCACCATCCGATGTTGCCAAGAGCTTCGCGGGGAAAGCGCTGTCCATACCCTGGCCGGCTATCCATCCTGTGTTAGCGTCCACGAAAAACATTGATTGTCCGTAAATGCGAGGTGATACGCTGATGACCTTCCATGTTACACCGCCATCTGTAGTTTTGAGGATTGTCCCGTCCGAACTTGCCCAAGCGGTCTGATTGTCAACAAACATGACATGGTGGATATCATTTCCCTGCGGCAACGGATTCTGCCACTGCCATTGCGCTTCACCTTTGAAGCACAACAGGGAAACAAAAACCACGAGAGGGCGTATTCTCCCGAAGGATGTCATCTCAAAAATCCCATCCAAAAAAGAACTGATGGAACAAACCGTCCTGCAGCTTGCTGAAGTTCTTCTCAATGCGCTTTCCAATGTCGTATCGCAGCACGAGTATGCCGCCGAAATTCAGTCGCAAGCCGCCACCAACGCTGCCGTACGTTGTCGTATACTTATCATCCCACGCGCTGCCGACATCGAAGAAGAGCGCGCCGCGAAACGATGGAAGCACAATCCCGCCGAACGGAAACTGCAAAGCCAACGCATCGAGGAAAGGAAACCGCAACTCCTGACTCGTCAGCCAGAGTTTTTCTCCCCGCAAACTCCACCGAGGCCAGCCGCGCAAGTCCCAGCTTCCGCCAAGCACAAAGCGCCGTGCTTCCTTGCCTCCATTGTACCAGAGCCAGAAGCGCGATGCAAACGCGCTCCGCTGCGAGAGCCGCATATAGTTTCTGTAATCGAAAATGACGGAGTAATAATTGACATTCGAGTACTGAATGTCGGAAGTGTAAGCAAGCGTAAGCGAAAACCGACTTCCGTCGAGTGGTCCGCTCGGACCCCACAAGGAGTTGTCGTGGACGAATGCCAGCGAGTTCGACAGCAGCAACGCCTTGCGGTCTTCGATCCGCAGGTCGGCGTCTTTGTTGGAATTGCTCAGGCTGACGGAAGCTTCGATGCGCCGGAATTTCGTAAGGGGATAACTCAATGCAAAATATCCGCCGAAGACGCGCTCGTAGAAAAACTCGTCCTTGTCCGTCAGATCGTAGCGGCGGCCCGTGAAGCGGTAAATGCCGTACGCGTAGTTCGTCCGCTGCTTTTGTGAAATGTGCGAGATGGCGAGATTGAAACTCGAAAGCAGCTCATCCTGTGTTTGAGCCGTATTATAGAGTAGGAAATAATACTGGTCGTTGCCGAGCAAATCGCTTAGGGCAACCGCAGCGCCGCCACTCGTGCCGAACACCGGGTCGGTGGAAACGGCGCTCTGCGCAATATCGAGACTGTAATCACCACGGTATTTGTAACGCTCAACATGCGATGCTCCGGCGATAGACTTCGCTTCCCACGGCTTTTCTTTATGATACAGATCAATGATCGCGACTGCAGAGCTTGTGTCCGCCACGCGCTGGACATTTTGTATCATGCGGATTTGAAAACTAAATCGTTCGAATGCCGTAAACACCAAATCGCCGTTGTTTGTCCATGCCGGATCGAATGCCGCCGTGGTGAAATGCGTCAGCTTCGTTATCGTGCGCTTGCCGCTCAACGAGTCGAGTCTGCGACCGGCAAACGGACTGGAGAGATCTATCATCCAAATGTTCTGCGCGCCTCCGCGATCGCATGTGAAGGCGAGCTTCTTCCCATCACGCGACCACGCGGGGGAGAGGAATGTATCGTTGCCGTAGGTGAGATAGTCGAGCGCGCCCGTCTCGACATCATACAAGAACAAGTTGTACCGATTGCGCGTACCGAATGGCGTCCGGTCGGACGCGAATGCAATCGTTTTTCCGTCCGGGCTCCAGGCCGGGTCGCGGTCGTCATAGTAATCGTTCGTGAGCTTGGTGCGTTCTCTCGTTTCGATGTTGAAAAGATACAAGTCGCTGTTTCCCGATTTCTCGATCGCCGAAAACACGATCCGTTTTGCATCCGGCGCCCACGATGCCGAGCCGATGGCGACGAGGGATTTGAAGCGAATAGTCTCGATGAGTTTATTCGTTCGGACGTCATACAGGTGCAACGCGTCGTTCTCGCCGCTCTTGGTGACGAACGCGAGCACACCGTTCTTCGAAATGTCGATCTTTCCTCGCAAGAGGTGAAATGCTTCGAAATCATCCGTTCGTTCGCCTTCGATGATATTTTCCGCCGGCTCCCGTGCCCAGGCGCTTTGGTTCATACCGCCGGTCGCAGACTCGACTCGTTGAGCGGCGACGACATCCGCGGGAATCCGTGGGTCGAGATATTTCTTGTAGATGCCGCTGTACCCTGTTTTGTTGCCGATGAAGAAAACCTCGCGCAGAGAATCATGCTCGAACACAACAGGCTTTGAGTTGAAGCCATCCAAGACAATCGGCTGGGCTGCACGGCTCGGCGAATCTTCCGTTGCGTACAGTGGGTAGTATTGTTTCTTCAGCGCGTAGAGCCATTCTTCGTCGAATTCGCTGTACGTTTTTCCGATCGTGACTCTCAGGACGTTGCTGAAATTACTTTCTTTCCAAAAATTCTCCATCAAGAGAAGAATCTTCTCCTCACCATAGTTCTTCGCTATGTACTGCAGCGCGTTTTGTCCCTCCTTGTACATGAGAAACGAGCCATAGATCCTGTCCATGGCGCTCAGCCCGACGACGATGTCATTCAGCGTTGCGTCGCGCATCACCATATCCGCTTGCGTGTCCCAATGCGTTGACCAGTACTCGGCAAGCCCTTCCGTAAACCAGAGCGGCGGCATGCGATCCTGCGCCTTGCGATGGTCGCCCATGACGCGGGAGAGTTTGCCGTGCATGAAGACGTGCACCAATTCGTGATTGATCACGTGCTTGAACTGCGCCGCCGAGCCGTCGGAGGGGATGACGACCCGCCCTTTGAGAAACTCGAAGAACCCGCCGACCCCTTCCGGAATCATGCTGCCCGTGGTATTCGTTTGTTCAAAGTGGAGATGCGAGCTGTAGAAAATGAGCGGTACGCGGTTGTTGAGTGAATGGACGAACTTCACCTCCAGCCGTTTGTACGCTTCCTCCGCGAAGAAAGCGCCTCGCTCTGCCAGGTCCTTCATCTCGGGATAATAATAGATATCGAAATGCTCTGTTTGGAGAACATGCCATTCGAAATCGGTGTATTGGACCTTGTTGCGCCCGAAGTAGAAGAACTGGGCGTGCGCGATGCTTGTGAGTGAGAAGAGAGATGCTAGAATAGTGATGAGAACAATTTTATTTTTCATCGCAGACCCATCCCGTGTGAAGGAAGGTTTAACTTGATGGTGATGGGTTCATGATAGGGAGAAGAGGCGAGAGTTGCAATACGAGACGGGCGCTCTGGCTTGCAAGTAAAGAGACCTGTGCCTATATTCTGAGCGTAGAGAACGCGGGAGTAATTCAGTGGTAGAATGCCAGCTTCCCAAGCTGGACGTCGCGGGTTCGAGTCCCGTCTCCCGCTCAGCAACCAAACTACTGAATTCGGAATTCACTATTCGATATTCAGTATTCACATAGAATTAGCAGATTCAGGAGTCAGCGGACAATGTGAGGTACGACAGGACATCGCGGGTTCTCCACCTTCGTCCAAAAACAGGACTTCGGTCTACGACTCGTAGAGTGGACAGGGAGTCCCGTCTCCCGCTCAGCGGCAA
>JANNUB010000564.1:0-3605 GCA_031394795.1 Ignavibacteriota bacterium
GGGACGATCAGCAGGGAAACCCCTGTTGTCAAGACTCGCAGCAAGTGTTTCATGAACTTCCTCATAGCGTTAGTTCCATTGGAGCTTCAGACCAAAATTGATTTGCCTCGGCTCGCCAAACAAGTATGGGGAAACCTGACCAGCAAAGGAACTGCCGCTGCCAACTGAACCTCCCCACGAATTAATCAGGTTCCGATTGCTTGGGTCCCCATCACCAAAGACGGACGGTGCTCCTGTTACGGTGTTCAACCCCTGAGATTTGAAACTCATGTCAATGTTTTTGCGGTTGAAAAGATTTGTGACATCAACCGAGAACAACAGATTGAGTCCATCCAGGAATGAGAAACCTTTTCTTACGGACAGGTCGAACTGAGAAGTATATGGTCCGGAGCCTGTATTGGCCAAGTATGCGTCCTGAATGGTCTTTCCAAGATTGTAGGGCGTGTAGGGAGAACCGCTGGCAAAAGCCCACAACACCGTTACACCAAAATTGCTCAAAGGGATTCCGAGCAATTCGAAATCCTCATTCGGCTTCACATCAAATCCAAGAATGAGATTGATTCTATGGCGAACATCGTAGTCAGTGGGAACCTCCCGCGGCAGCTGCGCGAGGAGAGGATTAACCTGAGTCGCGAATGGATTCGATGTGCGCCCCTTTGCCAACTGGAATGAATAATTTACGTTTCCCGACCAATGGTCGGCTACTCCCTTCTCAACGATCACTTCAAAACCTCGAACACTTGCGTAATCGAGATTGACGCGGCGTGAAACTTTCCTGCCGCTGAGCTCGAGGTTCTGAGAACTAATCAGATCGAAAATGTCCTTGTAGAAGCCCGTGAGCTGGAGGGATAAATCCTCAAAAATAAGTTGCTTGAACCCCGCTTCGTATGAGGCTGTTTTTTGAGGACGAAGCGCGGGGTTACCGACATAGTTTCTCCCGGTTGCAAGCTGTGCAGTGCTGTCATATAGTGGAGCATGAAAAAAGTCAAAGCGTTCCGGAAATTGACGATATTGTCCATAGCTAAAGAAAAAATTCGCCCGTTCAGAAATTGGATAGTTGATCGCGAGGCGGGGGCTGAACTCACCGCTTTTGAATTGGGACCAGAACGAATTCTTGTCAAGCCATTCCGCTTTAACGAATGGGGTTAACGGGTCTTTATCGTTGATGACGGACTCATAGAGTTTGACGAATGCCGGATCAAAAACCTGTTTTCCAAGATAATAGAAATCATACCGCAAGCCGATTTTGATGTTGATTCCGGGGAAATCAATGTTGTCCTGTATCCAAATCCCTCCAAAGGAAGGGAAGTTGTTCGAGACCCAACGACCAAGCCCATACCCGCGATACAACCCGCCAAGCGTCGAGTCAGTGGAACGGGCAGGGGAAAGAGGATACGTGAGTTGCGTTTCCTCCCAATGCTCATACGTGAATTCAAACCCGGTCTTTAGAAAGTGCAATTGATGTACCTGTGATTCAAACGCAAGTTTCGCTTTCCACACCACAAGGTTACGTCTGAACCACTCTTGGCCAGAGCCCAGATCCCTGAACCCATCATAATAGGGATCGAGTGTTGAACCGATGAGGGAGGTAACAGAAGAATACTCTGGCGGCGTCAGATTTCCAATTCCTCGATCCCATCGAGTCTCTTGACGATCGGCAAGAAGCCTCATCTGCGTGTTCGTGCCAAAAAGATGGGTCCACTGAAGCGTGTGAAAAGCATCAGCATTCAGATCACTTACAGTTGAATCATAGCGGTCTCGATTGAAGTAGCTGCTACTGAATGGATGCCGTGATATCAGGTTGACACGATAACTGAATGCGAATCGGTCAACGCCACCCGGCACATAGGACAATTTCAAATTGTATGTGAACTCATTGCTCTGACGATCAGAGAAGGTGAACCCCAAGCCGCTCAACAAACTTCCTAGGAAACCACCGAACCTCACCTTTCTTCGGAGTGGATTGTAGAACGACCCTGTCGAAAAAGAATGTGGGCCTTCCCTCTGAGTGAAACTCGCATTGGTGAAAAAGCCAAGTTTGCCTGGAATCTCCACACCAAGTGCCGGAAGAAGATGGGCGGTAAGAGGTTCTGGGCCCGAGAAACTTGCAGCAAAGAACCGTTCACCGAAACTGGCACTTTTAACAAAACTATCCGTTCGATATTGGCCCGATCCGGAATACTTTTCCGAGCCTGATTTAGTGACGATATTGATAACACCTGATTGAGCATTGCCGTACTCAGCGTCCAATCCACTCGTTGAGGTGCTGACCGAAGCAATAGCATCCGCGCTCACACCGGCATTTGTGGTTCCTGCCCCCGAATAAAGCTCTCTCAACTGATCGTTTGCCTCGTCGCCGCTCACACCGCCAGAACCGACTCTGCTGATGACCACGCCATCAACCATGATCTGGGTCTCGTTCGCACGTCCCCCGCGAAGGAAGATCTGCCCACCAAACTTCGTCACACCAGCCTGTCGAGTCAACACGTCTTCAACGCCTTTCAAGTTCGGGAGTTGATCTATCTTATCTCGATTGAATGTCTGATCGCTCGACGTTTTTTTCACATCAATCAGCGGTCTCTTACCTTCGACGGTAATTCCTTCCAACTCAATGTCCTCGCTCGCGAGTTTGAGATTATAAACGGTAGTTTCATCTACTTCGATCGTGACATTCTTCACTTCCACCGGCTTATATCCAAGCGCAGATACTCGAAGAGAGTACTTGCCAGGGACAATCCCCGCGACCAAAAACTCACCCTTAGCGTTTGTCGCACCACCCCGTCCGCTGCCGATGATCTGCACGTTGACTCCGGGCAACGCTTCGCCGCTCGAAATATCCGTTACTTTCCCGCTTAAATTTCCGCTCGTTCCGGCTAAAGCAATTCGAATGCTGATGAAAAAGATCAAAGCAAAAACAATAACTTTGTTTGCGATGCTCATCGGGTAAGCTCCTCTGATCAATTTATCTATTCAATTCCTTCACATCATCCAATGCCTTGCGAAGGCCCTGAATTACAGCGCTCGTCTGACCATAATAAAGCGGGAAACCAAAATACACAACAAAACACGACTCGCGCACCGGAGGTGTTTCGGGCGCGGCTAAGAACCGAACTCCGAACGAACGATCTTCAAAAGAAGCGTTGTTCGCTCGTGAATCAAAAACCCCTATGGTCTCCCCAAAACCAAAAGGGGAAGCCAATGCCACATATCGTAGGGACCCTAACGAGTCTGCATGAAGTTTCGCTGGATCGACGGGAATATCAGGATAACCTGAACGTCCCTTCATTCCCATAAACTCGCGAATATTATTTTGAACAACTGGTGGCCCCTGAGGAACAGAAATATGCAGAATCTCTGATGCAAACCTGCGATAGTTGTCCTCACCACCAAAGTTGATGAGCGGATCGAGAATGCCTGAGAATATCAGCCGTCCACCGACTTGTGCGTACTGGATCATCCTCACAAGTCGTGTCCCATTAATAGCGTACTCCCGTCCCACGCCAATTCCTGGCGGCTTCGACTCTAACAGAAACACAATCAGTGAGTAACGTCCCAATTGTTCGAAGTCGGGAAATCTGGCTGTAGGTGACGGGGCAAGGTGGAGA
>JANNUB010000568.1:0-11774 GCA_031394795.1 Ignavibacteriota bacterium
CAATGGTTCTGCTGTCCCCGGCGAGACATACTTGATGAGTTGAAGTTCGCTTCTTATCGAATACTCCAAGCCTCTTGACGGTGTCGCTTGCGTAAAATTCCCACCACTTCAGAATCGAGAAGAGCGGTTTGCACATCTTGCCGTGCTTTGAACAATAATAGGTTTTTGTGATTGGCTCAACGAGCGTCGCCAGGTCGGCATGTGTCGTTGCGCGGCATGACCGAATCGTTCTACTCAGAATGACGGCGAGAATCTTCTTCGTGTCCTTATCTTCAAGGTTGTGGATTTCTTTGAAAGCTATGTCGATTTCATTTCTTACATGTTCGGAGTACCATTTGTCCAGAAAAGTTTTTGATGCGTCTTGTTTGAGTTTTATGTTGTACTCTTTTACAAGTCTCTCGAATATCGGCAGAAACTCCCTCTCTTTTTCTGCCCCATATTTGTCTTCGTCAATTTCGTTCCGCTTAAGCTTGTATTTGTAATCCGGCACAGGGAAGTAACGATTGTTGAATTTATACAGCTCTTCAAGTAGTCTGTTCTCAAACTCAATCGTGTGGGTGTTCGAGAGGAATTTTTTCAGTGACCTTGAAATTGAATTTATTGCAAGTTGAAGATTGACGAGATTATGCTTCCCGATTTTCACATTTGAAATCAAGGCGTTGAAAGCAGAGACGTCAATGCCGATTGCGTGCATTCCCAGTTCACAGCTTTGAACTAAAGTCGTTCCGCTTCCGCAGAACGGGTCGAGAATGGTGTCGCCTTTAGAAAAGTATGCTTCCTTCTTGAAGTTGTCTGTATGACTGTCGAGAAAATACTCAACAAGTTGAGGGATGAACTTACCTTTGTATGGATGCAGTCGGTGAACATGTTTTGTCGTTTCCGCTTCTTTGTATTGGTCAAACGACAACGCCCAATTCAAATCACTGCCTAACTGTTCCTTCCAAGAAACCTGTCGGCGTCCATTGTACGATGCGTAGTATCGCATCAACTCATCTTTGCTTACCCGCGTACTTCCATTTGCTCCAAATTTTCTTATTCTTCCGTACTGTACCAAATACGAAACGTTTGACGGCGTTACGTTCTTTCCAATATGCTCGCTTGCCCACTCACTTGCTTGTTTGAAAGTCAGCAGAGCAGACTCCTCTCGAACAACCATCTTGGTCGAACGAGGCAGCGAATACGTGGTTCTCGCTTTCTTCTGTTTTGCCGCCGTTTGCTTCGGCATAGCTTTTTTCATTCCCTTTTTCACTTCACCCCCATCAACTCTTTCGCGCTCCGCAGCCCCGCCTCCGTCACCTCCGCCCCGCTCATCAACTTCGCAACTTCGCGTACGCGTTCATCAATCGTAAGCTTCCGAACTGAAGTCGTTGCTCGCTTATTGTTCTCAAATTTTTCGACAACAAAGTGAGAATCGGCAAGCCCGGCAATTTGCGGCAAATGCGTGATCGCGATGATCTGGTGCAGCTTCGACAGGTTCTTCATGCTCAAGCCAACCGCCTGCGCAATTCGTCCGCTCACTCCAACGTCAATCTCGTCGAAGATCATTACAGGCAGTCTGTCAACTTTCGCGAGAATGCTCTTGAGTGCGAGCATGATGCGCGAAACCTCGCCGCCGGATGCGACTTTCGCGAGCGGTTTCACTTCTTCGCCCAGATTTGTCGAGATGAAAAACTCGACTTCATCGCAACCATTTGCATGAATGCGGACAGCCTTCTTTCCGAGGTGAACAAATTCACCATCCGCGTTGCTATGAATCGGGAGTACATGCTGACGAAGTTGCGTTACGAACTTCGCATTCTGAATCCCAAGCTTCGTCAGTTCATCGAGGATTTCTTTGTCCATCTTCGTTGCGACTTCCTGCCGTTTTGCAAAGAGCTGTTCCGCAAGATGCCCGCAGACTTTGCGTTGCTCTTCGACTTGCGTTGTCAGCTTCTGAATATTCGCTTCGAAGTTTTCGCCAAGCTCCGCTTCCCTGCCGATGCGCTCGCGATGCGCAAGGGTTGCCTCCAATGTCCCGCCGTATTTTTTCTTCAGCGCAATCAGCTTTGCAATCCGCTGGCGCAATTCTTCCAACCGCTGAGGATTGAATTCAACGCCGACGTTGTAGAGTTGCAGAAACTTCGCAAGCTCGTTCACAATCGCTTCAGCAGACTTGCATTCGTTTGCCGCTTCCGCGAACTTCCCATCAATCTGCACAAGTTCGGAGAGTTGCTTCTGCGCAGCGCCGAGCTGGTCATGAATGGAATTCTCACCATCATACAACAGAGCATACGCCTGCGATGTCGCGGTCGCGAGCTTTTCGGAATTCTCAAGAATCTTCAGCTCGGCATCAACTTTTTCTTCCTCGCCTGCCGTCGGCGCGACAGCATCAATCTCTTTGATGTGAAACGTCAGCAGTTCAAGTTTTTCTCTGAGCAGCGATTCACGCTCTTTGAGTTCGCTCAATTGGGAAGATGATTCCCGGAGCCGTTTGTACACAGCGCGGAATTCATTCACCTGCTTTTCCAATCCACCAAATTCATCGAGCATCTCGATATGCGTTTCGGGCCGAAGCAGGGATTGGTGTTCATGTTGCCCGTGCAAATCAACGAGCATCTCCCCGATACGTTTCAGCAAACCCAAATTCGTCGCCGAATCGTTCACCAGAGAGCGGCTCGTCCCCTTCGTCGAAATCTCGCGGCGCACAACCAACTCGTCGCCAAACTCGATCTCATTTTCCTTCAGGAGAGCATGGAGCTTTTTGTTGCCGGCAATCTCAAATGTTCCTTCGACAACCGCTTTCTCGGCGCCAGTGCGGACAACTTCGGTGCTTGCCCGCTCGCCGATGATAAGCCCGAGTGCATCAATGATGATGGATTTTCCCGCCCCTGTTTCCCCCGTGATGATGACGAGCTGATGACCGAACTCCACTTCGAGTTCGTCAATGAGCGCGTAGTTCTTGATGGAAAGAGATTTGAGCATGTGTATCAATCTACGGAAGGGCGAAGTAAGTTTCAAACAACGCGATGTGTCTGAAATCCGAAGGTGGTGCCGTTTCAAATATTTGAAACAGCAGTGTGTTTCAATTGGGAGAAATATCGGAAAGCAGGTCACCACTTGTATTGAAGAAGTTCAGATCCACGACATCGGGGAGAATGCCGTGATAGTAAAGGTACTTCATGAACTCCGCCAAGCCATCGCGATCCTGCTCTTCGAGTGCGTAGGTGAATGACTCCAGATAGTCCTGAACACCCTCGCGCTCCGATGGGTCGTAGTTTAGGAGTAGGTCCGGAATCCCCGCGATCCCCTGCGCTTGCGCTTGGCGAAGCACGTCCATGTCCGCAGCGACAAGAGAGTCTTCTCTGCCGCACCAAATCGCGTGTACGAAAGGGGTCCCCGTGAGTTCGAACCACTCTTCAACGACGTCGATGCTGTTTTCCGATTGATGACCGAACGCGGCATCGCCGACGAGCAACGCGGCGTCTGCCCTTTGCATCATCGTCTCTGCATCGGCATGCATCGGAAAAATCTGCGGCTCGATGTGGAACGCTTCGGAGAGGATGATCTTCGCGAGAATGATCTCGCAGGCGAACTGCGGGTCAACAGCAAGCGTACGGATTTTCTTCACTCCTTCGCGAAAACGGACAATTGTCCCGCCTTCAGCAGAAACGACTGCAACATTTGGAACAATACAATACTCAGAACTTTCTTTCGCATAATCAAGCGGGGACAGAAGTGCGGCGCTCAACTCATGCTCGCGAAGTTTTTTCGCAAGAGCCGGTCGAACATCTTGAATGAGTTGGAATGACGAGTTGCCTCGAAGGGGTTCGGTGAGAGGTTTTGTGTGAAGCGAAGTCTGAATGCCGAGGAGCTTGGGCACGACCATGAACTACAGCTTGAATCTCTTGACAAGCGCCGAACCTTCCGCTTTGCCGCGATTATTGTGAAAGGTCATTTTACCATCTTCAATATGCTGATTCCGCGCGCAACTTTATATTGCATGCTGCCGTGCCGGTTCGACGCAGGACTCATGAGCAAACTTCCCGAAGCGGTTAAGCTCAATTTTGAAGGGAAGGTTTTGCAACAGCGGGTTGTTGATGACTCCGGACCACTCCACCGGAACTTGGTTCTGGGTGGGGTAATAAACCCTCACGAACGTCCTCTACAGTGTTGCAGAGAAGGCGTTCCAACGCACGTCGAGGTCTTATGCCGTTGTCTTTTGGCGAATCTGCTTCGCAGCGAGGTCGCGCAAGTAATACAGCTTCGCTCGCCGGACAGAACCTTCCTTCACTCTTTCGATCTTCGCGATGCGCGGCGAGTGGAGCGGGAAGATGCGCTCCACGCCAACGCCGTCGGAGATTTTCCGTACGGTGAATGTCGCGCTCATGCCGGCGCCTTGACGCCCGATCACGACGCCCTGGAATTGCTGTACGCGCTCTTTCTCGCCCTCGACAACTTTCACGTGGACATTCACGGTATCGCCCGATGAGAACTGCGGAATGTCGCTCCGCATTTGGGTAGCATCAACTAAACGTAACTTTTCCATTTCTTATTCTCCTTGTTCTAATAAATCTCTTCGTCGTTCACTTGTTCGCTGATGGCGCCGCTCTGCACGCCAGGCTTCAATTTCTTTATGGTTGCCCGAGAGCAGAACATCGGGCACCTTCATTCCTCGAAACTCTTCCGGCTTCGTGTAGTGGGGAGCATCGAGTCCGCCTGAGCCGGATTGAAATGAGTCGGTCAGCAAGGACTCGCCGTCGCCAATCACGCCCGGAATCAATCGAACAACCGCGTCAATCACAACCAGCGCCGGAAGCTCGCCCCCCGTCAGCACATAGTCGCCGATGGAAATCTCCCGTGTCACCAGCGCTTCGCGTATGCGCTCATCAACGCCTTTGTAGTGTCCGCAGAGCAAGAGCAGATGCCGCTTGAGCGAAAGCTCATTCGCGACTCTCTGCGTCAGCCGCTCACCGTCGGCGCTCAGATAAATCACCTCGTCGTAGCTCCGTTGCTGCTGCAACGACTCGATGCATGCGAAGACCGGCTCCGCCTTCAGAATCATCCCGGCGCCCCCGCCGTAGGGCGTATCGTCAATCGTCTTGTGCCTGTCCGCTGCAAAGTCCCGCAGGTCGTGAACAAGGATCTCGACAAGACCCTTCGCCTGTGCCCGCTTGACAATACTCTCGTTCAGTGGACTCTGCATCAGTTTCGGGAATCCAGTGACGACGTCAATCCGCATCATTTGCTCAAGCTCCAAATCTCAAGTTCCAAGTTCCAAAGAAAATTCAAACTCCAATGTCCAATACAAGTTCAATTGGGGTTTGGGATTTGGGATTTGAGTTTTCTTTGGAGCTTGGAACTTGTGATTTGAGATTTTATTCTATCATCCCATCGATGAGTTTCACTCTCATCGTCTTCGCTTCGATGTCAATCTTCGTGATGAACTCTTTCACCGCAGGAAGAAGAATCTCCTTGCCGTCCCTTTCCACCACATACACATCGTGAGCGGAATGCTTGAGCACATCTTTCAGCACGCCGATGTCCGCGCCGTCTTCATCAACGACATTCAAACCGATCAAATCATGAATGAAGAACGCGCCTTTCGGCGGAGAAATTGCATCCTTCTCATGAACAAAGATGATCGAGCCGATGAATGACTCCGCCGCCGTTCTGTCCGTCGCCGAGCCGAGTCGGACACGAACGCCGCGATGTTCGATGGTCACGTTGGTGATTTGCGTTTCGCGTGCCCTTGCTTCATCCCGTCCGACGAAGACCCGCTTCAGTTTGCTGAAGCGCCGGATATCGTCCGTCATCGCCGAAACGACGACATCGCCGCGAATTCCAAACGCTTTTACGATAGTGCCAATCGCTACCAGATTCGGCTCAGCCTTAGTCCGCGATTTCTAATATCGCGCGCTTACCTTCTTTCGCCGCGACGGCGCCAAGCAATGTCCGCATCGCCTGTGCCGTGCGTCCTTTGCGTCCAATAATTTTGCCAACATCCGATTGCCCCACTTGCAACCTGAAGATGATTTTGCCGTCCTTCTCCTCCTGATCGAGAATGACTTGCTCGGGACTATCCACGAGATGCTTGGCAATGAACTGTATGAACTCTCTCATTATAGAGCCTCTAGTTATGGATGGTTGCTGGGTTAGACCTTACCCTGTCATGGAGACGCGCATCCCTGTATGCGTCGTCTTTAAGATCAAACACGAGCGAGGCAATTCCCCCGAAAGAATATTGCCTATTTCAATGTACGGAAAAAGCCGTTACGGCGCAGGCTGTTCCGCCGCCACCGACGGCGCTGCGTCACCGCCAGCGAGTGCCTTGCGAGCCTTGCGTCTTGCGGCAGAGCGTCGCGCCCTGCGCTCCTCATCGCGCTGACGTTTCTCCACTTGTGCGAGACTCCACTTTTCCATTTCGCTGGCAATCTTCACATCGTCGGCGCCCTTTTGCATCAGGCTCCACTTGAACCACGAGCCGTTGCGCCGGAGCAGGCTTCGCACCGTGTCGGTGGGGCGGGCGCCTACTTTCAGCCAATGCATCAACCGCGGCTCTTTCGTTTCAATCAGCGCCGGATGCTGCAACGGCTCATAGCGGCCGATGATTTCTAAAAATTTTCCGTTGCGCGCTGCACGCGAATCTGCTGCAACGATCTGGTACTGCGGCATCTTTTTCTTGCCGATGCGCCGCAATCTTAAACGTACTGCCAAGGTGTTCCTCCTATTGAATAAATAATCTCGAAATCCGCTAAACCCTATCTGGTCTTATTGACAATTGAACGTTGACCGTTGACCGTTGACCGTTGACCGTTGAACATTGACCGTTGAATTGCTTTATCAAAACGCCGTCTTCATCCTCTGCGCCATCTTAAACTTCGCTCCGCCTTTGCCAAACGACTTCATCATCTTCTGCATCTGCTCGAACTGTTTCACCAGCTTGTTCACTTGTTGCACCGATGTTCCGCTGCCGAGCGCGATGCGCCGGCGCCTGCTGCCGTTCAAGAGGTCGGGAGTGTTTCGCTCCTTCTTCGTCATAGATTGAATGATGGCTTCAATCCGCACCAACTCTTTGTCGTCAACTTGCCCCGACCTTGTCGGGGGAAGCTTGCTCATGCCCGGCATCATTCCGATCACCTGACTGAGCGGACCCATTTTTTTTACTTCCTGCAACTGATCGAGAAAATCTTCCAGCGTGAATTGATTTTTTCTGAGTTGCTGTTCGAGTTTCTGCGCTTTCTGCTGATCAATCGTCTGCTGCGCCTTTTCGACGAGCGTAACGATGTCGCCCATGCCGAGAATCCGTGACGCGAGTCGGTCAGGATGAAACCGTTCCAGCGCGTCTAACTTCTCGCCTACACTAATAAACTTGATCGGCTTCCCGACAGTTGCTCGGAGTGATATGGCTGCGCCACCACGCGCATCGCCATCCATTTTTGTCAACACAGCGCCGTCGAAATTCAGACGGTCGTTGAACGCCTTCGCCGTGTTCACCGCGTCCTGACCCGTCATCGCATCCACGACGAACAGAATCTCGTGCGGCTTGATGGAAGCTTTGATGTTTTCCGCTTCCTTCATCATTTCATCGTCAACGTGCAAGCGACCCGCCGTGTCAACGATGACCGTGTCGCGCGCATTCTTCCGCGCGTGCTCGATTGAACTCTTCGCGATCTCAACAGCGCCAGCTTCACGATTGCTAAACACCGGCACCTGAATCGAAGCGCCGAGCGTCATCAACTGGTCAATCGCCGCGGGACGGTACACATCCGCTGCCACAAGCAACGGACTGCGTCCCTGCTTCTTCAACATGCTCGCGAGCTTGCCGCAAAACGTCGTCTTGCCCGAGCCTTGCAATCCCGCAACCATGATGATTGTCGGCGGCATCGGAGAGAACGTGATGTTCACACTCCGCTCGCCAAGCAATCGTACCAACTCATCGTGAATGATTTTGACGACAAGCTGACCGGGGGTGATGCTCGTAAGAACCTCCGCGCCAATTGCCTTCTGCTGAACATCGTCAACGAATTGCTTCGCGACTTTGTAATTGACGTCTGCATCCAACAACACGCGCCGCACTTCACGAAGGGTTTCCGCGACATTCTCTTCGGAAATTTTTCCCTGACCGCGGAGTTTTTTGAAAACGCCTTCGAGCTTTTGACTTAGTTCTTCAAACATCAGCTTTGGAAGAGAAGAGCACAGCGATACAATTGAAATGGGTGATTAAGTTATGGAAAAGGCGTGAGTTGTGCAAGGAAGTTTGTTTGCATATTCTCATTCGGATTGATAACTTGGAATTAGAAAACGTTAACCACGAGCGCGATTCCACCGCAGAGGAGCTTCCATTCCGTCATGCGCATCCAATTCCAAAATCTCAAACCGCTTCTTGCGGAAGTAACGCACGGCTCTGCTTCGAAACGGCAGATGACGGAATTAGTGCAACTCTCACGCGCAATCATTCACTCGTACTTGACACATTACCGTCATTCCGTTACACGGCTTTGCCTTGAACAGGGACTGACAGTGACCGAGGTTGCTTACGACTGCATTGGCGAAGCGTTCGCGCGCAACGGCACCGGTTGTTTCACTCAGCTTGACAACTTCGTCTCTTCGCTGCGTGATAGGCTCGATTTTCTTCCCGACCACGAAGTGTTCTTAGCCTTCAAAGCTTTCATCATTCGCATAGCAGAAGCGCAGCTTGCGCGACTCTACGCGCAAGCCGATCCAGGAGGAGCGAAGATTTATCGCAATATTCGTGAGAGTGTAAACGCGGGAGACTGCTTCGTTCTTATCAAAGATTTCCGCGGACAGGTTTTGCAAATCAAACGCAGCGATGCCCGCAACGAGCTGCTGCCATTTCCACAGGATGAGCTTGAGCGACGCTTTCTGGATTGCGCAAGCTTACGTCATCCGATTCCAGAGCTATTGAACATTATCGCCACAATTCTCGCAGAGCAATCAAGCTACCGGAAATCCGTTACGCTGTTTCATGTGGTCGCGCTTGTCAAAATGGTTTACAAACAGGAAGAAGCTGCGGAGCAACCGTTACGCTTCGATGGATTGAGCGAGGAAGAGATAGAGCAGATTCGCACCGAGGTTGAGCGCGCCGTCAACGAGAAGATTCTGGTGACGTACTACGTCAAAGGAAAAGTGAACCGCGTGGAAGCAGAAGCAATGGCAGCCGCGCTCCGCGAGATGACCTCCGATTGGTGTCGCTACGACGGCGACTCTCCGTCGCTCTACCAGTACCTCGGCAGACACATAGATTTGGATGAAGAAAAATACAACGACGCATTTCGCACGAAGATGGAGTACCTGATGAAGATTGCAAGGGACGAATTTGCAGCGCGGCTGACGAGGGAGTTGTGAGCACCGTAGAGACGTTCGAAAGAACGTCTCGAAAGAACGTCTCTACCGGGAATTTCCGCGAAGCTCCTTATTCGTTGAAATGATATAGATAGATAAAGGAAGTTAACACACAATGCCCCAGCACATAACCGAACAACAACTTGAAACCTATCTGCTTGCGTCCGAAACACTCGACGACGCGCAGCAGAAAAACATCGAGGCGCATTTGGAAGAATGCACTCTCTGCCGCGAAAACTGGCAGATGCTCAAGTCATTCTACCAGAGAGTAGATGAAGCGCTCGTATCGCCCCCCTCGCGCCGTGATGAAGAGTTGGCTGAGCAATTGCTTGCAAGGGAAACGAAAGCGCTTCCCGAACGCGGCGTGGTGAAATCGGCATTGCAGCACACAGTGGAGACGTACGCAGAAGTTGTTGAGCCATTCCGGCGCACGGCGATTGAGCGGTTTGCTCGGTGGGTGCGATATAATCCGGTAAAGTTTGCCGGCGCGACTTCGCTTGCAATTGCCGCGCTCGCGATGCTGACGATGACTGTGCGGACGCCGAAAGATCCAAATCCGACATTCGCTGAAGTCAAGAAGTCTGTACTGAAAGTGTACAACAAAGAAGGTGAAGTTCTTTGGTCAAGGATGGCAGCAAGAATCTCTGATGGAAGCACAAGATTTGGGTTTGAAGATTCCCCAATCGATCCAAAATTTGTAACCATTGAAGATATTGACGGGGAAGGTCGGAATGTCGTTTTGGTGACAGGACTGACAACTTCAAGTAAGTACGGACTTGACTCTCTTTTTTGTTTTGAAGGGAGTGGCAAGTTGCGATGGAGGATTGGAGCAGGCAAATTTGCGACGTTTGGAAAGAAGGGGATCGGTTTATTCGCGGAGCCAGCGTTTATGTCGCTTGCCATTCCGAGGACAGGCCATGACAAGCCGCGGCTGTTTGCCCTTGTCGGTACCATAGGTCTGTCACCAGGGAAAGTAACTGAGCTTGGCGCTTCGAACGGCGTCGAATTGCAGACGTATCATCATCGCGGCGGGTGCAGCATCTTGCAGACTGTCGACATTGACCAAGATGGCAAAGACGAACTCTTGATTGCAGGATTGAACGACGGATTTGACCGCGCCTGCATTGCAATCGTTGACCCCGTTGCCATCAATGGACATGCGCCAGTCCCTTCGGATCTGCTACCCCTAGAACCAATCCCACAGTCAAACGAGAAATACTATGTTCTTCTGCCCCGCACAGACTTAGGCAAAGACATTGCACTCACTCCTTACAACAATGTTACTAAACTTGAGATTGTCGGGAATGCGAGAATCATCGCGCACTCGAGGGAGGGTCCCCTTCCTCCCGACAAAGAGATTGGAGGTGTTGTCTATGTCTTCGGGAAAGACATGAGTCTGGAATCCGTAACAGGAGACGATACGTTCGTCTCAACTTACAACAAGCACTACGGAATGAAAGAAAGCATCCAGTTCAAACTTGAATATTGGAATGCGTTGAAAGACTCGGTGCTCTATTGGGACGGCGAGAAATTCGTGAACACGCCGACGATGAACAAGCGACATGCGGCATTTCCTCCTCTTCCTTAAGTGTAACTTGATCACAGGATTTCAAATCCTCTGGAAGTTTTGTAACTTGCTTCAGCACCAAACATTGGGAAAGATTTGCATGTTAGCAAAAACTGAAATCGCGCGTTTGCTTCAAGAATTTTTCAGCAACCAGCCGGAAGTAGAGTTTGCCTATATCTTCGGCTCGTTCGTCCAGCGCGAGCGTTTTGAAGATGTGGATGTCGCTGTGCATCTGCGCGACACATCCGTTCTTGCCGACCGTGAGGTGCATCCCTATGGCTACGAGTCAAGCGTTCTCGGCGAGCTTACACGGCTACTGCACACCGACAAGATAGACTTCGTGGTTCTGAATCACGCAGGTCCGACGCTCTTTACGCGAGTCATCAACAAAGGGATACGCATTCTCGATAGAAACCCGATAAAACGTATTGAAGTGGAGAATGCCGTCCGGCGTGAGTACATTGATGCCGAACCGATTAGGAGAATTCAAAACTACTATCTCCTGCGAAAACTCAGAGACCTTCATGCCTGACCTCGACGTTGTCAGTAAACACTTGCACGCGATTGCCCAATCCATCGCACAACTCAAACGCCACGTGCCGTATAGCGAGGAACAACTTCGCGGGAATCTCGATTTGCTATGGGTTCTTGAGCGGGGTCTCTACACTTTGTATTCAAAATCTTCTGGACTGCTTTTCTCACATCATAGCTGCCGATCTCAATGACCAGTGGGACACCTATGCCGAGGCGGCAGCCATCCTCCGCACGCGCAACATTATTAGCACGGACCAGGAAGAATTGCTCAATAAGATGATCGGGCTTCGCAACAGGCTGAGCCATCAGTACCTCGGTCTCAACCTTCACG
>JANNUB010000596.1:0-1749 GCA_031394795.1 Ignavibacteriota bacterium
GCCGGGGCCGACTCCATGGAGGGCGGGGCTGGCAATGACACTCTCCGGTCGGGCGCAGGAGATGGAACCGGTAACGACACCCTGGTCGGCGGCGACGGCAGCGATACCTACTTTGTTGATAACTCCACCACCGATCTCATCATCGAAGGATCAGGCCAGACCGGCGACGTCGATACCGTGCATAGCAAGGTCAGCTGGGTACTCGGCAACAATCTGGAAAATCTGGTCCTGGATACCCCCGCCGTCTCCGGCACTCAGCTCGATGGCACAGGCAACGGCCAAAACAACCAGATCACAGGGAACGTAGACAACAACATCCTCGACGGCGTAGCCGGCAACGACACGATTTCGGGCGGTGCCGGCAACGACACGCTAACCGGAGGCGCCGGTAACGACGTATTCCGTGTTGCGGTAGGGCAAGGGCAGGACCGGATCATCGACATGGGTAATGGCGACGACGTCATCGACGTCGCCGGCGTTACCTTGGGCGCCATCGCCGCCGGGAACGGCGGCAACGTCGGCGCCAATGCCTTACAGGTCGCGGCTTCCGGTGGCGCCACGACGCTCTACATCGGCAGCAATGCAACACCGGGCGCCGACCTCGTCCTTACCGTGTCGGGCGAAACCGTGGCGGGCCAGTGGCGCATTGTCGGCGGCGATCTCGCCATAAATCACGCGCCTGTGGTCAGTGGCACCTCCAACCTGATCAATACAGTGGAAGACGTTGCGTCGTCACCGATCCTGGTTTCTTCGCTGATGGGAGCGGCAAATTACACCGACGGGGACGGGCCTTTGCAGGGCGTGGCCGTAACAGGGTTTGCCGGATCGGGATTCCTGCAATATTCCGCTGATGCCGTAACCTGGCAAACGACAGCAGGCCTCTCCGATGCGGAACCGCTGCTGCTAGATGCCGGCAGTTATTTCCGCTTTATCCCCTTCACCCATATTACCGGCACCACCAGCCTCACCTTGCGCGGCTGGGATCAGAGCACGGGAGCGCAAAACATCGATGCCACGGTGAATGGCGGCATCACAGCGTTCTCGGCCGTCACCCATACGGCGAACATCAGCATTGCCGAAGTCAATGATGCGCCGTACTTCACCAAAGGCGCTGATCTGACGGTGTCTGAGGATGTCGGCCCGGTGGTGCACGCCGGCTGGGCTAGCGGCATCGGCTTCGGGCCGCTATTTGAAGCCGGGCAAGCCCTGAGTTTCATCGTCACGAACAACACCAACCCCGGACTCTTCGCCGTCGGCCCGAGCATCAACCCCGCCAACGGCAATCTCGGCTTCACCCCCGCCGCCAACGCCCACGGCACTGCCACGATCTCCCTCCGGCTCACCGACGATGGCGGCACCGCCAACGGCGGCATCGACACATCGCCCGTCCAGAGCTTCACCATCACCGTGACACCGGTGAATGACGCCCCGGTACTCACCCGCCCGGCCAATCCGCTCACCCTCGTCGAGGACGGCGGCAACATCCTGCCCTTCGCCGGCCTCGCCATCACCGATTTTGACAATGCCACCCTGCTCTCTGCCACCGTGCAAGTCGAAGGCTGGCAGCCGGCCGGGGACATATTCTCACTCACCAATCCTCCCGCTACGCTATCACTCAGTCTCGATACCCTCACCAGCACGCTCATCGTCAGCTTCGCCGGCCCGGCGTCAATCGCCGATTTCCTCACCGCATTGCAAGGACTCGGCCTTGGCTCGACTACGGACGCGCTGGCCGGCGAACGGATCGTA
>JANNUB010000611.1:0-6849 GCA_031394795.1 Ignavibacteriota bacterium
GAAGAGCAAAGCTGGCACAGTAAAGATCAAATGCAACTGCGCAACAGAAAAACCAGTGGTGTCCATGATGTTGCGATAGTTGGTGGCGATACTCATGAACCAGTTGTCTGCGCCGCTCCCAAACATGGCAAGGCTAAGCGCAAAACACGTAACCGCCGACAGGGCACCCAGAGCGATTGCCAAAATGAAGTCCTTATTGCTGCGCGGCATGGTGAGGCTATGAACTCACTACAGGAAGTTCCAGACAAACGAAACACATGGTGCTGCAAAAATAATGCTCGGCGACCACTCTCGCTTTGTCCGGGACTCGTAGTCAACGCAGTTGTAGGTAGTGCATCTGCGTTGGCTGCACCGAGTACGCACTTGCCTCTTTCTGTAACTCTCGTATCTTGATGAAGTCATTCACCACATCAACTCGACTTCATCTTGACTTCAATTCGACTCGTACTTCTCTTCTGCGTCATTGTCTGGGGGTGGACATTTGTTGCAACAAAAATCTGCCTCAACTATCTCAACCCAATCGAACTTGTTGGGTTGCGATTCCTTATCGGCTTACCGCTGCTCTACGCCGTCATTCGCATCAAGAGCATTACAATCGAATTCACTCAGCGAGAATATCGCTCGCTTGCAATTGGCGCGGCAATCATCGGACTGCATTTTCTTTTGCAAAACATCGCACTCAATTACACGACTGCAACCAATACAGGCTGGATTATCGCCGCCATACCGCTTGCGATGGCAATACTTTCCTATCTCATCCTCAAAGAAAAGATCGGGCGAAAGGAAATCATCGGCATCATTGTGGCGACGTTCGGCATCGTTCTGCTTATCTCGAAAGGCAACTTCACGAGCATCGGTTGGTTGAGCAGTGTCGGCGATTGGATGATACTCGCATCGGCGCACACGTGGGCGCTCTATACGATTGCGACGCGCAACGTCGCACGCGCTCGCAGTCCGCTTGCGGTCACGTTGTTCGTTTTTGCTCCCGTGATGGTTCTTTGCACTCTCTACACGTTGCTCTTTTCTGACATTCGACAACTCCTCGCTATGCCGAGCGATGGATGGATTGCGCTGATATTCCTCGGCGTTCTCGGAACGTTGACGCAGTGGTTTTGGCAAATCGCAGTTGCGAAGATCGGAGCAGCGAGGGCGGGTATCTTTTTGTATCTCGAACCTGTTGCAACAACGGCGCTCGCAGTTCCGTTGCTCAAAGAAAGTTTCGGGGCATTCACCGCGCTTGGTGGTGTTCTCGTGATGCTCGGCGTATGGTGGGCGCAGAAAAAGTAGTTGAGCCAGTGTTATCGTCACGGCGCACGGAGAAGGCATGTTCTGTGACGACCGAGAAAGTAGCGATTCCCGCCATTGCAACTTTCCTCAGCATTCTGTATTGTCTTGCGTCCAACAAAGGGGATCGTATGAGTACCAAGCGGTCTGTCGTGCTGGTTTTGCTTCTACTCTGCAGTTTCATCGCCACAACAAACGCGCAATGGCGTCCAATTACTCCCGACGAGGAGGCGTTTGTTCAAACCGTTGAGGCAAAGGTGAGGCAGGTTCTTCTTGATGCCGCCAACGGGATGGGCGGCAAGTGGGAGATCAAAATCGAAACGGACAAGTTCCAGCGATATGAGCTTGATGAAGGTCAGCATGGAGGACGACCACATGAGGTGCGACTCATGCTTACCATGGGGTACCAGCCGTCCGAAGCGGAGCGGGAAGTGATGGAAAAGAGGATAAACGATCATGGCGAGCGCACGTCGCGCTACGACCCGATTCCTGATGAGTTGATGAGGGTGTCTCCGGAGTTCGAATGGCAGATTTATGTTTCTACAGTTGTGAACTACTACGGCTTCCTTCCACGCACAAAGAATGGAGTTGTTTCGCTCGGCTACCAAACGAATGTGCCGGGAACATTTTTCAGTGCGGTACGTTGGAAAGAACTTGGCACAGGAGCGCCCATCCACACGCTCTATTTAGGCGACTTGAAGTGGGAAAGAAGAAAGGGTGAGCAATACGTCGTTGAGAATTTTTCCACTGTAACGAATTGTCGTAACGTGCGAACGATCTTATGCGAGGTTCACTCGAACGAAAAAGTAGCGGAGGCGTTCATTAAGAAACTGAACGTGACGGCATTGAATGATTTGGTCAGGACACATTGACAATTTCGAATTCTCAAGGTGTGCGACTGCCGAGAGGATTCAGAAAATAATGGAAGGAAACTCTCCATGAACAGGTTCTGGAAAGGAGCAATGATTGTAATGCTCTCGCTCCCTCATTCATTCGCCCAAGAGAAACATTCTCTTTCGGACTTACGCTGGCTCGCGGGCTGCTGGCAAATGAGCGTGAAGGGGCGAACCATTGATGAACATTGGATGAAGCCGAGTGGCGGAACGATGATGGGGATGAGCCACACGGTGAAGGATGGGAAGACGCGTGAGTACGAGTTCATGCGCATCGTACAAAACGATGACAGCTCGATCGAGTTCATCGCAAAGCCATCAGGTCAGGAGCAAGCGTCATTCAAGCTCATCACGTTGGAAGGAAACAAAGCGGTATTCGAAAACCCAACGCACGATTTTCCACAACGCGTCATCTATTACACGGTCGGTACCGACTCACTTGTCGGACGAATTGAAGGAAAGATGAACGGCAAAGAACGCGGCATTGATTTTCCGTATCGAAAAGTGAAGTGCGAGTGAGCTGCTACGGCACTGCGCACGGTTGCGCCTTTCTCAAGGTGTTCGTAGATTCTACCTCCGAAGAACATCTGCATCGAAATCATTCTTGTCAACCAACCAAACACAACAACAAAGGAGCAGTGATGAAACAAGCAACAATGCGATGGTTAGTGGCGGTCGTCTCGCTAACATGTATCTGGCAGAGCGTCTTGTGCCAGGTTGAAACGCCGCAGCCAAGCCCGAAAGGAAAAATCGAGCAGAAGGTGGGAGTGATGAACGTGTCTGTGTCGTACTCTCGGCCTGGTATGAAAGGGAGAAAAATTTTCGGCGAGCTTGTGCCGTTCGGAAAAGAATGGAGAACGGGAGCCAACGACCCGACGACGATTACATTCAGCGACAAGGTGAAGCTCGAAGGCAACGAAGTTCCGGCCGGTACATACGCGCTCTTCACGATTCCGGGTGAGCAGGAATGGACAATCATCGTGAACAAGAACAGTTCGGGAAACAGTCAGCGGGACGCGAAGGATGATGTCGTCAGCTTCAAAGTGAAGCCCATGGCGTCACCAATGCCAATCGAAACATTCACCATAAACATCGCCGACATCGGAATGAACTCCGCGAACCTCGAGCTTACGTGGGAGAAGACTGTTGTGAAAGTCAAAATGGAATTTGATGTTGACACCAAGGTCATGGCGGCAATCAAGAAGGCGATGGAGAATCCATACTCTTCCGCTGCCAACACGTTTTATCAGTCCGCATCATACTATTTTTCGACGAGCAAAGACCCAAAGACAGCCCTCGAGTGGGCGAACAAATCGCTGGAATTGAACAAGAATCCGTATTGGGTCTGGCGGCTGAAATCCCAAATTCAAGCAGCGCTCAAAGACTACAAAGGGGCGATCGCTTCTGCCGAAATGAGCAAAGCGAGGGCCAAGGAAGCAGGCAACGAACAGTTTGTCCGATTCAATGACGAGGCAATCGCCGAATGGAAAGCGATGAAGTAGTGATTGCGTTCGGAAGTACATGAAATACCTCTCTCGGAGGAGAGTGACATGGAAAAGATATTTCTCTTTGCGGCAATGTTCGCGTGTTCATTGCACGCCGTGATTGCAGGATCGAGGGATGAGAGTCGTGTTTCGCTTCTCGTTTCAACGCAATGGCTTGCCGAACACCTGAACGATCCGAACGTCGTCGTTCTGCAAATCTGCACGAACCGGCGCGAATACAGTAAAGGACATATTCCTGGAGCCCGATTCGTTTGGGGGCAATCGTTTGCTCCATCCAATCCTGATGCGACCTCCGAGCTTCCGACGATTGAGCAAGCCGCGAGTATGCTTGAGGAGTGGGGCGTCTCAGACATTTCACACATTGTTATTTGCGGCAGCAGCAACCGACCGACATGGCAAACGCGATTGTTCTTCACGCTTGAGTATTTTGGAATGGGAAATCTCTACGAGACCGTAGGTCGAACTTCGATACTCGACGGCGGATTTGATGTTTGGAAAAAAGAAAACCGCGCTATCAGCACCGAAGCGACGGTGTTTTCGAAAGGCAAAATCACTCTCACGCCACAATCTCAGTCTCTCGTCAACGGCGAGTGGGTGAAGAAACACCTCGATGACGCGTCGGTGAAAATCATTGATGCGCGAGACAAACGATTCTTCGACGGCGAGGACGCAGGGCAACCTCGGCGCGGACATATTCCGAACGCCGCAAACATTCCCTACGCGACCTCCCTCGATAGCACAGGCAAGTTCAAGGATAAAGCGTCGCTCGCGAAGATGTTTGCCGAAGCAGGAGCGACGCAGGGCAATCACGTTGTAACGTATTGCCATATCGGACAGCAGGCAACTGTTGCATACTTCGTTGCCCGGCTTCTCGGTTACAACGCAAGCGTGTACGACGGGTCGTTTGAGGATTGGAGCAGCACGGAGAGTTATCCGGTGGCGACTCCGCCTCAGAAGCCCGAGACGAAATAGATTCACGTTGTAAATACCCGGCTGATCTCCTCGGCACTCTTTATTCTGTTTCATGACGTTGAGCCACGAACGCCCCACCTTTGTGTATGTCGAAGGCTTTCTCTTTTGTTGTCCCGTTTGGATTGCTGTCTCGCATTTGCAACGCACTCAAAAAAACTAAACCATGTCGAAATCTCCATCCCCCGTTATT
This sequence comes from Ignavibacteriota bacterium, assembly GCA_031394795.1. Classification (GTDB taxonomy): domain Bacteria; phylum Bacteroidota; class Ignavibacteria; order UBA10030; family UBA6906; genus CAADGV01. Next base: position 4,845 of record JANNUB010000611.1, read on the forward strand.
GTTACTGCACATGGACTCTCCGTTCGATTCGGTGAGCAGGTTGTGTTACAGGGTGCATCACTCACTGTTCATCAAGACGATAGAATCGGATTGATTGGCAACAATGGCTCGGGCAAATCCACGTTGCTGAAGTGCATTGCCGGGATCATGCAGCCGGATTCGGGAACGGTTTCCCGCCGAAGAGACATCGTAACAGGATACCTCTCGCAGGATTTTCAACTCGACTCCGCACTCTCGGTTTACGAAAATATTGTGGAGGGAGCGCATGACGTCACCGCGATCCTTGCCGAATATGAATCTCTTCCGTTTACATCCAAACGACGTCATGTTCTTGAAGAACAAATTCACCACCGTGACGGATGGAATTTAGAAAACAGAATTGAAGCGGCGATGCACTCGCTGAATGCGCCCGACAAGAACCGCGATATTGCGACGCTCTCCGGCGGCGAGAAGCGGCGTGTAGCATTGTGCAAAGCAATCATCTCCCGTCCCGATCTCCTCATTCTCGACGAACCGACGAACCATCTTGACACGCAATCAATAGAATGGACGGAAGAATTCTTGGCGAATTATTCCGGCGCTTGTCTCTTTGTAACACACGACAGATATTTCCTCGATTCGATTGCGACTAGGATTGTCGAGCTAACAAACGGCATCTGTCATACGCACACCGGCAATTACACAGACTTCCTCCTTGACAAAGCGGAACGCGAAACGCAATTGGAGACGGAAGAACGAAAGCGCAACCGCTTCCTGATCCACGAGCTTGAATGGGTGCGCAAGGGACCGCGGGCGCGCAGGACCAAATCGAAAAGCAGGCTCGCGAAATATTTTGAAGAAGTTGACAGAAAAGGACATGAGCCTGAGGCGGAAGTCGAGTTGGTTATTCCCCCGGCATCGGTGCTCGGCTCAAAAATTCTCAACCTGAAAAATGTCGGGATGCAGCTTGGCGGGAGGAAACTCTTCAGCGGCGTGGATTTGAATTTCGATAAGACAAGAAGGCTTGGCATCATCGGGCGTAACGGACTCGGCAAGACAACGCTGCTGAAAATCATTCTGAGAGAGTTGCACCCAACGGAGGGTCATGCGGAAGTTGGGGAGAGAACACTCTTCAATTATGTGGATCAATCGCGTGTGGCGTTGAACGATGAGAATACCGTTCTGCAGGAAATTGGTGAAGGTCAGGAATGGCTGATGTTCGGCGAAGACCGCCTTACCGTTTGGAAATATTTGCGCCGTTTCCTCTTTGCCGACGACAGGATGAACACCAAAGTCGGGAAACTCTCCGGCGGTGAGCGAAGCCGCCTCTTGCTTGCAAAGATATTGAAGAACGGCGGCAACTTCCTGATTCTCGACGAGCCGACGAACGACCTCGACCTTGCAACACTGCGCGTCCTTGAAGAAGCGCTCACGTCATTCGACGGATGTGTTATTGCCGTGAGCCACGATAGATATTTCCTCAACCGCGTGTGCAACGGGATTCTCGCGTTTGAGGGAGAGGGCCCCGAGGGGGCGGGCTATGTGCATTTCAGCGAGGGGGACTACGACTATTATATCGAGAAACGGAACGCCCGAATCGCCGAAACATCAGCGCTTCTTGAAGCAAAGAAAAAGCAGGAGACACCGGTCGCAGACTCGACTCGGCGAGCGAAGCCCTCCGAAAACAAACCGACGAAGAAATTGAAATGGAAAGAAGCAAAAGAGTTGAAGTCCATTGAGCAGGACGTTGCGAGCGCAGAGGCGGAGGTGGAACGCATCGAAGCAATCTTTTCGGCGCATGATTTCTACGAGAAGCATGGCGAGCAGACCGTACAACTGACCGAAGACCTCGCCGCCGCAAAGGGAAAAGTCGAACGCCTCTACGCCCGCTGGCATGAGTTGGAAGAATTGCGGGTGGGGATGCAATGATTGAAGGGAATCGCGTTGAGTCTTGTAATGCAGTTACAGCTTGAAGTGCTTGCGAACATATCCTGCCACGGCGCCCAATGTTGTGTTGTTCACCTCG
>JANNUB010000063.1:0-11714 GCA_031394795.1 Ignavibacteriota bacterium
TCTTCGTGGAGTTCAGCAGCGCCGTAGAGGCGGTGCGCTGCGCGGTGGAAATGCAGCACACGCTTCACGAACGCAATCAAGGGCGCGCGACGGATGAGCATATCCGGATTCGCATCGGCATTCATCTCGGGGACGTCATTCAAAAAGGAAATCACGTGCTGGGCGACGGCGTGAACATCGCCGCACGGCTCGAGCCGCTCGCGCCGCCGGAAGGGATCTGTATTTCCGAAGACGTTGCGCGTCAAGTACAAAACAAACTCGACATCCCTCTCAACAAACTCGGGCAAAAAAACCTCAAGAACATTCAGTTCCCCATGGAAATTTATTCCGTGCAGCTTCCCTGGGGACCGCCGCCGGCCGAAGGAACGGCTGCTTCGCTCAAGCAAGAGCGCGTTATTGAAACCGGCGCTAACCTGTCGAAAAAAATTATCTCGTCCCCTCTTCTTGCAGCGGCGGTGGGCGCATTGGTGTTGGCAGCCGCAGTGTACTTCCTGTCGCTCAAAAAACAGTCGGAGAAGACCGAGACCTCGCAGCAGCAGCAACCTGCCGTTCAGCAGGAAAGCAATCTTCCGCATCAATCTCTCGACACATTGCCTCTAAAACCTGTAGGAAAGGAAATCAAAGGGGAAAAGAAACCGATTGTCGCCGCTGCGAACAAAACGGAAATAGTTCTTTCTCCGCGAGTCGAGTCGGCGACCGACGTATCGAAGAAAGAAGTCGAGAAGAAGTCTGTTCCGCCGATGGTAACAGTGTACTACAATCCCGATTCCGTCTTGCAGAGTGCGCGAGAGAAATACCGAGCCGGTGATTTGAAAGAGGCGCGCCCGGCGTTCGGCGAAGCGCTGCAACAGTACCGCGCAACGCGCAGCAAGAAAGGAGAAGCCGACGCGTTGCTCGGCGCGGCAAAAACACTGAAGCAGCAGGACGAGCTTGCGACGGCGCGAGGTAAAGCCGAAGAGGCGCTCGCGCTCTACAACAGCGTTGATGACGGCGATGGCGTTGCGAAAGCCCGGCTGCTTGTCGCAGACATTTTGATTGAAGAAGGCAAGCCGAAGGATGCGGAGAATATTCTTGGACAAATCATTTCGGGCGCCGCGAGCAAAACAACAGGCGACGGGGCGCGAGCGATGATGGCGAAAGCGCATCTCGCACTCGACAATCCCGAAGACGCCGTCAAGCAGATGCGCTCCTTCGAGTCCGGCTACCAGCGGAGCGGCGACGCGGAGACGGATGTGCTCGTTGCCATCATGACTGCGCGTGTCCGCAGGCTCACGGGCGAGGCTGGGAAATTCGGCGGCAACCGACAACGAAGACAGATGGTGGACGACGAATTGAAGAACGTCGCCGATAAAGCATCGGAGCTTGAGGGACGGCTTGCGATCGGCGAGTTGGGAATGAAATACGCGCCGCGACCCGATCAGTTTCGCATGAAGTTGGAAACGCTTGAACGCGAAGCGAGAGCGAAAGGGTTTGCTTTGATCGCGCGAAAAGCGAACGCAATCCTACAATAAGCCCAAAGGTTCTCCTCTACGAGGTCGTAGACCTGCCCGAGCAAGTTCCTTCTTCCATTCCGCTAACCCCTTGATACACAGCATGAGGAAGACCAAATACAATCCCGCGGTCAAATGCACTTCCTTGAAAATGTAAATCCCAATCGAAAGTACATCAACCGCAATCCAAACGTACCAATGTTCGAATTTTTTTCTCATCATCAATAATTGTGCGACGACACTCATACCGCTTGCCGTGGAGTCGAGATATGGCAGCGCTGCATCAGTGTAGGTGTTGAAGAGAAATCCGATGCCGGCTACGCTCGCCATCAAGCCAACTGCGACAAGAATGATCTGTTGACGCGTGAGGCGCGAGATGTGAAGCGCCGTTTTGTTCTCTCCGCCCTTCAGCCAAAAGTACCAGCCTTGCATGCACGACCAGAGAAAAAAGATCTGCAGGCACATATCGGCGTAGAGTTTGATATTGAAGAAGAGGAATCCAAATGCACTCACGCTGACGATGCCGGTTGGCCACGTCCAGATGTTTTGCTTGACGCTGAAGTATACGGAGAGAAGTCCGAAGAGGACGCCGATGAGTTCGAGAGGAGTCAATGTCCCGCGCTATTCCCCGACAACTGTTTCACCAAATTTCCGACGACTGCTTTCGCGTCGCCGAACAGCATGAACGTTCTGTCTGCAAAGTACAGCTCGTTATCAATTCCCGCGAAGCCGGGATTCTTGCTGCGTTTGACGGCAAAGGTCGTCTTCGCTTTGTCGGCGTCAATGATCGGCATGCCGTAGATGGGCGTTGACTTGTCGTAGCGCGCGGCGGGATTGACGACGTCGTTCGCGCCGATCACCAGCGCAACGTCGAACTGCGGCATGTCGGGATTGATCTCGTCCATTTCCGCGAGGTCGTCGTACGGAATGTCGGCTTCCGCCAGCAAGACATTCATGTGGCCGGGCATGCGTCCCGCAACAGGATGGATAGCGAACTTGACGGTGATGCCCCGTTTCTTGAGCGACTCGTACAGCTCGCGAATGCGATGCTGCGCTTGTGCGACAGCCATGCCGTAACCGGGAATGACGACGACCGACGACGCTTGCTCCAGCACCTGCGAAGCGCCTTCGATCGTTTCTTCTTTGTAGCGTTTCTCCGCGCCCCCTGCCGCGGACGCTTGCACTGTGCCAAACGCACCGAACAAAACATTCGTGAACGAGCGATTCATCGCGCGGCACATGATGATGGAGAGAATCAGACCGCTTGAGCCGTCGAGCGCGCCGGCGATAATCAAGAGTTTGTTATCCAGCACGAAACCCATTGCAACGGCAGAAAGCCCGGCGTAAGAATTCAAAATCGAAATCACGGTCGGCATATCGGCCCCGCCGATGGGAATAATCAGCAGCACACCAAACATCAACGCGAGCACTATGATGGCTGGAAATGCGAGTCCAGACCACGGTCCGGTTGGATTGACGACGAGCAGAATGCCCAACGCCGCGGCAACGACGAGCAAGCCGATGTTCGAAACATTTTGCAGCGGATACGTGACGGGTCGTTGCGGAATCCATCTGATCTCCTGCAGCTTTCCCGCGGCCATGAGGCTTCCCGTGAACGTCAGGAATCCGAGTATCACTTCTACGACGATCGCTCCGGTGCGGAACGCGGTGAGCTGTTCAGATCCTTCATTTGACCAGAGATAAAACTTCGCCGTGCCAACCAAGCCCGCTGCAAGTCCGCCGAACGCGTGCGACAGCGCCGTTCGTTGCGGGACCGCGGTGAGCGGAACGCGCGACAACGGAACGCCGACGACGAACCCCGCGATGATTGCAAGAACTATCCAACTGTGGTTGACGATTTCGGGCTGCATCCATGTCGAAGCAACGGCGAGAAGCATCGCGGCAACGCCGGCATAGACGCTTTTGCGGGCTGACTTTGGGCTGTTCATCCAGTAGAGCGAGAAAATGAAGAGAGCGCTGGCAACGATATAGCTGAATTGCACGAGATGATGAATCATTGCTTCGACTCCCGCCGGTCCTCTTTGAACATCTTCAGCATTCTGTTGGTGATCAAGAACCCGCTGACGATGTTCGTCATCGAGGCGAATAACGCAATGGCGCCGAGTATGCGAATGTCCGTCGGATACTCGGACCCGGTAACGATGATGGAGCCGACAACAGCGATCGCCGAGATCGCGTTCGTAATGGACATCAGCGGCGTGTGCAGCAAGCGGGAGACGCGCGCGACAACTCCGAGTCCGATAAATGTTGCAAGCACGAAGACGAAGAACAACGACCAGTAGTCTGAATGCTCCGCGCCGTGTACGGCTGGAGTCGTGGGCTGAGCAACGACGCTCAACGCGCAGGGCAGGGCGACAACAATGCCGACAAGCGCGATGAGGGCAGTACGGTGTGTCATGATCAGTTTCCTCCTTGTTGAAAAGCCGTTCGCACAGGATCGTTCACGATTTCACCGTTGCGAGTGATGCACGCGCCTTTCACAATTTCGTCGTCGAAGTCCGGTGCATGCTTCGGCTTCGGCTTCGGGTAGAGCAGCGTGAACAGGTTCATAACGTTCTTCGCGTACATCATGCTTGCATCTGTCGGAAGCAGCGACGGGAGATTGAGCGCGCCGACGATCGTAACGCCGTATTTGTCAATCGTTTTTCCAGCTTGGGTCAACGCGCAATTACCTCCCTGTTCAGCCGCAAGGTCAACGATCACCGAGCCGCGTTTCATCATCTTAACCATCTCCTCCGAAATCAGAATCGGCGCGCGCTTGCCGAAGACTTGCGCGGTGGAGATCAACACATCAACTTTCGGCAGCCGCGACGCGATCACTTCCATTTCTTTTTTGATGAACTCGACAGACTGTTCTTTTGCGTAGCCGCCTTCCGTTTCAACATCTTCCTTCGGCAAATCCATTTCGATGAATGTCGCGCCGACACTTTTCACCTGTTCTTTGACGGCGGGTCGCGGGTCGAACGCCTCGACTTTTGCTCCGAGCCGCTTTGCCGTCGCGATCGCTTGCAGTCCGGCAACGCCGGCGCCGATGATGAGAACGTGCGCTGGTGGAATTGTTCCGGCGGCGGTCATGAGAAGAGGAAACATTTTGCCGAGGTGCTCGGTCGCGAGCAGCACCGCTTTGTAGCCAGCGACGGTTGCCATCGAGCTGAGCGCGTCCATGCTTTGCGCGCGTGCGATGCGAGGAATGTATTCCATCGAATAACTTGTAATGCGTCGAGCGAGGAATGTGTGAATGATACCGCGATTGGCAAGCGGCGCAAGAAAGCCGATGTAGCTGATTCCTTCATGAAAAAGCTCAGCCTCCGCTTGTGTCGGCGGCTGTACTTTCAAGATAATGTCCGATTGCTTGTAGATCGCGGCTGCATCCGAGGCGATGGATGCGTTTGCGCTAACGTATTGGTCGTCGGTGAACGACGCTGCGAGGCCTGCATCGCGTTCAATGACGACCTCATGTGTATCGCGTGTAAGCAACGAAGCGAGGCTCGGAATCAGCGCAACGCGTGTTTCTCCGCTGAGAGTTTCTTTCGGAACTCCAATCTTCATGCGAGTTGAATTCCTTTCGATAAAGAGCTGTGGGAGGGGGAGAGAAAAGAACTGGACAAAATTACGGAATCGGCGTATGAAGCTCAAGCGATTGCAAACAATCTTGTTACAAGATGTTTCTTTCAATTCCTTTCTCTATTTTTCGATGAGCAACAACTGGAGTTTTTGTTATGCCACTGGACTCAATCAACCCAACGAACGGCCGACTCATTCAATCATATCAAGAGCATTCTCGTGAAGAAGTAGAGCGAAGTCTCGTTGTTGCCCACTCGGCATTCACTTCGTGGCGTCGCGTCGGTTTTTCGGAACGAGCGAAGCGTGCGAACGCCGCGGCGGAAATCCTTCGCGCACGAAAAGAAGAGTTTGGAAAGCTGATGGCGCTCGAAATGGGAAAACCGTTCGCGCAAGGCATTGCCGAAGCGGAGAAATGCGCGTGGGTGTGTGAATACTACGCGGAGAACGCGGAGAAATTTCTCTCGCCGGAGATTATATCGTCTGATGCAACGAGGAGCCTCGTCGCGTTTCAGCCGCTTGGAACCCTCCTCGCCGTCATGCCGTGGAATTTCCCCCTCTGGCAAGTCTTCCGTGCCGCCGCGCCCGCGCTGATGGCAGGGAATGCCGTTGTGTTGAAGCACGCGTCGAATGTTTCAGGTTGCGCTTTGGAAATCGAAATGGTCTTTCGAGATGCGGGTTTGCCGGAAGGATTGTTCAAGACACTACTCTTGAAGTCGCATCGCGTGAATGCGCTCATCGAGCATCCGCTTGTGAACGCCGTGACGATAACAGGAAGCACGGCTGCAGGAAAAGCTGTTGCAGCGAAAGCGGGCGAGATGCTGAAGAAATCCCTCCTCGAACTCGGTGGCAGCGATCCGTACGTCATTCTGGAAGATGCAAACCTCGATGAAGCTGTCGGCTTGTGCGTCACCTCGCGTCTGATCAACAACGGACAGAGCTGTATTGCGGCAAAACGATTCATCGTCGTCAAGCCTTTGGTAAGTCAATTCGAAGAAATGTTTGTGGAGAAGATGAACGCACAGAAAGTGGGCGACCCGCTGGACGCTGGCGTGACTGTTGGACCAATGGCGCGATACGATTTGCGCGACGAATTGCACGCGCAAGTTCGCAAGAGCGTCGAGAAGGGAGCGAAGCTTCTTTGTGGTGGAGAAATTCCCAACGGCAAAGGGGCATTCTATCCGCCGACTGTGTTGACGAGTGTGAAGAAGGGAATGCCCGCCTACGACGAAGAGTTATTCGGTCCCGTTGCGGCAATCATTGCTGCTGACGACGAAGCCGAAGCAATACGTCTTGCAAATGATTCAGTCTTCGGACTCGGGGCGGCAGTGTTCACGCAAGACCTGAAGAGGGGTGAGAAAATAGCGGCGGAAGAACTAGAAGCAGGCTCATGTTTCGTGAATGCATTTGTGAAGTCCGACCCGCGCTTGCCGTTTGGCGGAATCAAAGAATCGGGGTACGGTCGCGAGCTTTCGGAGTTCGGGATCCGCGAGTTTGTGAATGTGAAGACGGTGTGGGTGAAGTAAGAAACAAAGGTTGAGAATTGGTGTGTGAAAATCCAAAGTTCAACTTGAGATTTTCACAAAGGTCCACTGGGGGCGGAGTGCCCGCCCGCCGAAGGAGGGCTACTCCTCCGTACAACCATTCAATCAGTTTTTCTTCGGCGCGTAAATGTGCGTCGAATCTCCGTAAAACGCATGCGCCGCTTCCATCAGCGTTTCGGAAAGTGTCGGGTGCGCGTGAACAGTCTCAGCAAGGTCTCTAACGTTCGCTCCCATTTCAATTGCCAGCGCGCCTTCGGCAATCAACTCACCGGCATTTGCGCCGACCATTCCAACACCGAGCAAACGCTCTGTTTCCGGCTCGACGACTAACTTCGTCAAACCGTCCGTGCGGTCGAAGCTGAGCGCGCGGCCCGACGCCGCCCATGGGAATTTTGCAATCTGCACTTTGATGCCGCGTTCTTTCGCTTCTCCTTCGGTCAAGCCCGCCCATGCAACTTCGGGATCGGTGAACACGACGGCGGGGATGATGATTTCTTTTTTTGTTGCGGCGTCGCCGAGTATCGCATCTACCGCGATGCGCGCTTCCTTCGATGCTTTGTGTGCGAGCAGCACGCCGCCCGCGATGTCGCCGATGGCATAAATCATCGGGTCGTCGGTTTGTAGTTTGTCGTTCACGTGCACGAAGCCCTTCTCGTCCTTCTGCACTTTTGTATTTTCAAGTCCGATGTCGTTGCTGTTCGGCGTGCGTCCGACGGAGACGAGAACGCGGTCGTACACCTCTTCGACCTGCTTGCCGTTGTGCTCCATCGTAACTTTGATTTGCTTTTTGTACGTCGCCATCTTCAAGACTTTGGCTTTGAGACGAATTTCTTTGAATGCCTTTTCCGCATTTTTCATGACAGGACGAATCAAGTCGGGATCGGCGCCCGTGAGAATATTGTCGAGCGCTTCAACGACCACGATGCTGCTGCCGAGCGTTGCATAGACAGTCCCGAGTTCCATGCCGATATATCCGCCGCCGACAACGAGCATACTCTTCGGCACTTCTTCAATCTCAAGCGCTTCCGTTGATGTCATGATGCGTTTATTGCCGAGGTCGAACGCTGGAGGAATCGTGGGTCGCGAGCCTGTCGCGAGAATCGCTTTGTCGTAGGTGATAAACTTCTGACCCTGTTTCGTCTCGACGCGAAGCGTTTTCGAATCTTCAAAATACCCGCGACCGTACATCACTTCCACGCCGCGACTCTTCGCGAGTGTCGCGACGCCTTGCGCAAGTTTCCCTGTAATCGAATTCTTCCACGCGAGCATTTTGTTCAAGTCAAGCTTCGCTTTGCCGAACGTGATGCCGCGGTAATCGGATTCCTGCGCTTCGTGGATCAGCTTCGCCGCATGAAGGTACGCTTTCGATGGAATGCATCCGACGTTCAAACAGACGCCGCCTAACTTTTCATCCTTCTCCACCATGATAACTTTCTTGCCGCGGTCCGCCGCGTAAAATGCCGCCGCGTATCCGCCTGGACCTGAGCCGATAACGACGATGTCAGTGTTGATTGACTTCATTTCTTTCCTTTCTTAAGGAGAAAAAGATTTGCCACTAAGGCACGAAGGGCACAAAGGTTTCACAATGAAAAACTTAGATGACAAATCTCTTGATGCCTTGCTTGAAAAGTGGAACGTTGAAGTTGATGAGGTAGCCCAATCGTTTCTTGAGGAGATTCAAGTGAGAGAGAATCTGGGCAGGCCAAACTGGATTCACCTCATCCACTGCTTTCAATTCAGTAATCACCAAGTCCTCAACCAAAACGTCCAATCGTAACGCGTCATCCAGAATCATTCCTTTGTAAGGAATCGGAAATTCAATCTGACGTTTGTATGAAAGTCCACGGAGAGAGAGTTCATAACAAAAAGCCGTTTCGTACACTTTCTCGAGCAACCCTGGACCGAGTTCTTTATGTACAGCATACGCAGAATCAACAATCAACCTTCCAATCTCTTCTTCTCTCGCGCTTAATGGCGCGTAGATTTTCTTTTTGCCCTCTCCATTTCCCATAAAAACTTTGTGAAACCTTTGTGTCCTTCGTGCCTTCGTGGCAAGCTTTTAGATTTTTGCCTCCGACAACTTAAAGTTCTGCAACGCCGCAACCAAATCCGTAATAAACCGCGCCGCATTTCCTCCATCAATCAGACGATGGTCATACGATAAGGCGAGCGGCACAATCATTCGCTGGACGATTTTCCCCTCTCTCACGACCGCTTGCATTGAGCCGCGACCGACGCCGAGAATCGCAAGCTCTGGCTTGTTGATAATCGGCGTAAAATGCGCGCCGCCGATGCCGCCTTGATTCGAAATCGTAAACGTGCCCCCTTGCATTTCTTCTAAGCTCACTTTGCGTTGACGCGTTCGTTCCGCGATGTCTTGCAACTCAATCGAAAGTTGAAGCAAACTTTTTTCGTCAACATCGCGAATCACGGGAACAATCAACCCCTGCTCAGTGTCAACGGCAATGCCGAGATTGAAATAATTCTTGAACACGATTTCTTCCGTCACTTCATCCAAGCTGGCGTTGAATATCGGATGCTTCTTCAACATCTCAATGACAGCTTTCATGATGAACGGCGTAAGCGTGAGATGTCCGCCTTTTTTCTCATACGCTTTCACGTACTTTTTCCGCATCTCAAGAACATCGGTCACGTCCACATTATCGAACTGCGTGATGTGCGGAATCGTCGTCCACGACTCAGTCATCTTGTTGCCGATGGCTTTGCGGAGCGAGGTCAGCTTTTTCTTTTCGACGCTTCCCCATTTTGAGAAGTCAATGCTCACAGGCGCATGCTTCGCCGGAGCAGATACCTGTGTGCCCGCTTTGGGCTGCGCGGCGGCGCCTTGCAATCGCTGCATGTACATGCGCACATCCGACATGAGAATGCGCCCGCCGTTGCCGCTTCCGCGAACGCGTGAAAGATCGAGACCGATTTCGCGTGCAATCTTTCTGAGCGATGGTGATGCGGGAGGGGGGAAGCCGCTCGCAGTTTTCGCCGGCTCGAAACTGATCGACATGGAAGCGGATGAGCCAGCTTCCTCTGCGATAGGCGCTTCTACTTCCGCATCCGGCGTGGGCGCGCGTTCTGCGGGCGAAGGCGCTGATGCGCCCTCGCTCTCGGCTACAGAGAAGATCAGCGTACCGACTTTTATTTCGTCGCCATCCTGAACGTAAATTTTGGAAATCGTACCGGCAACCGGCGTCGGAATCGAAGCGACCGCCTTCTCGCTCTCAAGCTCGAGAATGGATTGATTTGTTTTTACGGCATCGCCTTCCTTCACAAATATCGTGGAGACAGTACCGCTGTCGGCGCCTTCGCCGAGACGGGGGAGTCGAACATCCATGCATTGCTCCTGTTGGTTCAATCTGATGAGAGAAACTGCGGAACGAGCGTCACAAACACTGGCCGGAATGACCTACGAACAGATGCGCTGACCTTATTTTCAATATACGAAAAACGGCTTCTTATCCACGGCGACCAATGTCTTTACTTCGCGAATTGTTTTTGAACTTATTGAAATGATTTCGTCAGCAGTTCCTTCAGGACTTTCATGTCAATATCTTCGAGGCGCTTCACGTACAAGCAAGACTTCCCGGTTTTGTGCTTGCCGAGTTTCTTCAACAGTTCGGCGTAGTTCTCAAACCCCGCCATGACATAGAGCGTGAGATTTTGTTTTCTCGGAGAGAAGCCGGCGAGAAACCAATCCCCTTCTCTGCCGCTTTCATATTTGTAATGATAACTTCCAAACCCGACCATGCTGCTCCCCCACATTTTCAGCTCAGACTTAGTCACCTGTTTCATCAACGCGAGCATCGTGCTACACTCCTTTCGCCGCGACGCGTCCGGGATTGTCTTCAAGAATTTTTCGACGCTGGCGGCGGTAACTTTGGCTTTCAGCTCAGCCATGTGTTCCTTTTTTCAGTGTATAACATTCTAATGGGGGGCATTCCAAAACTCAACATAGTTTTGGAAAGAAGTTCGAAGGTCGTGCCCGTCATCTCTTAGTTCTCGGACAGCGGAAGCGACGAGAGAATGTAATTGGTGATGACGTTCAGAAATACGCAGGAGAACGTTCGTGTCAACAAGAAAAATCATCGCTAAGGATGGTCACCATAAATACCTTCACGGCTAGCCACAACCGAGCAGAACGGCGGCGAGGTTGCCTTTCGCTGTCATGTCAACAGAGCTCTTCACGGCTGATCGAGCATTGGGCTCTCACGCTTCGCTTGTAAGGATGTAGGAAGCTCTTAGCCAACCGACAAGTCGGGCGTTGACATCCTTCGGACGTTCGAGCCGAACGAAATGTGCGACGCGGCTTTTGTTCGCGCGAAATGTTTTATGAATTGGAAACTCGTTCACTTCTTCGTCGAGAAGAAACTCGATATCAATCCAATTCCGCTTGGGCTTTACTGCAACGAACGTGCTGTTGGAGACGAACATGATTGTGCTTTTTGTCGGACTCACCTTCACATCACCGAACTTTTTCACTGCCTTCAAAAGTTTTTTGTAGATGTTCTGAACGTTCGGACTTTTGTTTTCGAGATGTGTGTTTGCATCGAGCGCTACACAGCTATGCGCTTGGTTCTTATGTTTGAAAGGACGACGACAGTTGGGACAAATCCAGTTTGTCATAGAATCATTTCATTCATACGTCTTGTGCAGGAGGCTGGCACAAATAAAGGTCATTCACTTGGAAGAAAGATACAAAGATTGGATAGTGAAGAGTTTAAGCGGGTAAAATCGTTCACAACGGAATATAAATAATCTGATTGGCGATCTCTTCCGAAGAACCTCGACCTAACGTGGTGGTACGCGCAAGCAAAACATCATCATCAAGAGTTCCAGCTTCGTCGTCTTGAGCTGTGAGGACATCTACACCGCGTATCCGCAATCCAATGACAATGGGACGGGGAATGTGAACGTCGGTATAGAACGCGATACCCATTACACTTATCGCATCGCATGAAGTCTTTTTACAAGGGGTGAATCTTTTTGCTTCTCTCGTAGTTCGTTGAAGCGGCGTGTTAAATCTTCGATTTCCTTGTTCAGGTCTTCTTCATGGTCCCAATAATATGCGAGCGCGGAATGAATCTGA
>JANNUB010000083.1:0-3638 GCA_031394795.1 Ignavibacteriota bacterium
CGCTCCGATTCTTTTCGTTCGTGTCTGTTGGTAACGTGATAGCTGGCGATGAAGTCCTTCAGATCGTCTAGCTTCAGCGTATTGGTCTTGAGTGTGAAGTGCATGTTTGTGCGGAGGTCGTAAATCCACAACTTCTCAGTCCAGGGTTTCTCACTGGCGGGCTTGCGGTCAAAGAAAAGCACGTTCGCCTTCACACCTTGTGCGTAGAAGATGCCCGTCGGCAAACGCAGCAACGTGTGAACGTCGCACTCGTGCAGCAACTTCTTACGAACCGTCTCACCCGCACCGCCTTCAAACAGAACATTGTCCGGGACGACTACGGCAGCTTTACCGTTAATCTTCAACAGCGTTTTGACATGCTGCAAGAAGTTCAGTTGCTTGTTCGATGTTGTAGCCCAGAAATCCTGCCGCTCATACGTAAGCGTTTCCTTGTCCGCCTTCCCTTCGCCGTTCATGATCGTGATTGCTGCTCTTTTTCCCGAACGGTGGATTCGTGAGCACCATGTCGAACCTGTCGCCAGGGTCAGCAGCAAGACTGTCACCGACGACGATTGGACTGTCTTCACCGCCAATGCCGTGCAGATACATGTTCATCACACAGAGTCTCGCCGTACCGTCCACAATTTCCCAGCCCTTGAAAGTCTTCAGCCGCAAGAATTTCTTTTCGTCTTTGTCCATCTCGTAGTTGTGCGAGATGTAGTCGTGTGCAGCGAGGAAGAACCCGCCCGTGCCGCAGGCTGGGTCTGCGATAGAAATCTTTGGCTGTGGCTTCGTAACTGCGACCATAGCTTGAATGAGCGCCCGCGGTGTGAAATACTGTCCCGCTCCGCTCTTTGTATCTTCGGCGTTCTTCTGCAACAGCCCTTCGTAGATTTCTCCCTTGACATCAATGTCCAAGCCAACCCAGGTCTCAGCATCAATGAGTTCAACAAGGCGCTTCAGCTTCGCCGGGTCTTGGATTTTGTTCTGCGACTTTCTGAAAATGACGCCCAACATTCCCCGCTGCTTGCCAAGGCTGAACAAGATGTGCCTATAGTGATTCTCAAGGTCTTCGCCATCCTTCGACTTCAAGCTGTTCCAGTCGAGGGCATTTCCGTTCTCATCGTTGGGGATGATGGACGGCTTCTTAAACGGCGGCTTTGTTTGCTCGTCTGCCATCTTGAGAAACAGCAGATACGTGAGCTGCTCGACGTAATCGCCGTAACTGACTCCGTCGTCGCGGAGGACGTTGCAGTAATTCCAGAGGCGTTGAACAATTTGTGACGATTCATTCGCCATGACTGCTATTCTCCGGTAAACAAATTGATGTATTCACGGAATGCAAAAATTCTGTTCCGACGAGCGCCCGTTGTCTCTTCGAGAATTTTCAAGCGAACAAAATCGTCAACCAAACTGTTGGCAGTTGGTTTGGTCACACCAAGCGATTCCTCAACGTGCGCCACGCTTACAACAGGCGACTTATACAGTACATCCATCAACTGTTTTGCCTTGGGTAACTTCTTGCCTAACTTTACGATTCGTTTGCCTTCAATTTCTTCCTTCAGTTTCAGTATTTTCTCGAATGTCAGGATTCCTTTTTTTGCTGTCTCTGCTACCGTAACAAGGAAGAACTTCACCCACTGCGTCAGATCATTCGATGTGCGGACACGCATCAAATTGTCGTAGTAAATTGTCTTGTGCTTCTCAATGTATTCGGACAAGTACAGGGTCGGACGAACAAGCCGTCCCTCACTCACAAGATAGAGTGTAATCAGCAACCGACCAATTCTACCGTTGCCGTCCGCAAACGGGTGAATGGTCTCAAATTGGTAATGCGCTATTGCCGCCCGGATCAGGTGCGGCACATCCACTTGTGTGTTATGAAGAAACCTTTCCAGATCGCTCATGAGACCATTCACTTCGCTCTGGTGCGGTGGGATGAATACCGCATCGTTCAATGTCGCGCCGCCAATCCAGTTTTGCGTGGTCCGAAACTCTCCCGGCAGCTTCCCCTCACCTCGCACACCACTCATCAACACCTTGTGAGTCTCTTTCAACAAACGAGTCGAAAGCGGCAGCTTCTGCAGTTTGGCGATTGCATAGTTCAACGCCTTGATGTAGTTCTGTACTTCTTTCCAGTCGTCACGATGCTCGGGGTCAACATCGCTTTCCGTCAGAAGCGCTTCCTCCATTTCAGTCCGCGTCCCCTCAATGCGGCTGGACGTGGTCGCTTCCTTAGCGACGTGCATCGCAATGAAAAAATCGACATTCGGAACGTACAACGAGAACGCGTTCAACTCGCCAAGTTTGTGGTCCGCGTCAGAGAGCAACATGTTCAGCTTTGCGTCGTTCCAGGTCCACTCGTTGTTAATGGGAGAAGGCGAAAAGCTTTTGTACTTATGCTGCTGTGCGTAGTTGCCTGCAACGAAGTCCTTGAAGTCCATTGTTGGTAAGTTTAATTAGGGGGAGTTCTTAGTTAAATTTGACGCACTTAATTTAACTAACGCTGACACATAGTTCAAGTGGACATTCGGACATTTTGATGCCAAACCAGCTCAGATTGCGGCATTACGACCTCTTTTGCGCCGCATCAAACAACGAAGGCTCACCCCTGTTTGCGTTTGGTCGGGCTCTTTGCAGTTCTCGCCGCAGCCTTTGGCTTGCTGGCTTTCGATACTGACTTCTTCTCTTGACGCTCATCTTCCCTCTTCAACTTCTCCGCTTTGATTCTCTCCAGCAATTTCTCCGCAGGGCATGCTGTTTGATCTACAGTCACTTCCCTGCGTTGCTGAATTGATGAATCTCATGGAGTGTTTTCGTGAACAATCCGATGATCGCCGAGTAACCCTTGACTGCATACTCTTGCTGTGCGGAACGTTGGCGTTGCGTCCTATACTTCAGATCATTTCGGGCCAGTATTCGGAGAAACCCCGCCTGCACTGACTCATGGTTATGATACTGTTCATAGAACCCAGATGCTGAGCTTTCAACAGCGCGTAGAAAGTTTTCATTTGAGAATACACGCTGTTTGAGATGCTTGCGCAAGTATTTCAAGACTTCCAGATATGCCTGACGCTCTCTCTTCATCTGGTTGAAGAGATGGAGAACGACAAGCGAGTCGTTGAGCTCTTTCCGATCCAATGCGCTGTCAAACTGTGCTTGAAATTCCTTTCGTTCCGTTGTCTGCGCATTGTTATATTGGTTCCAATGCACTGAAAACTCATGAACAAGCAGCGTCGCCTCAAACAGAATCCGCAATTCACGTTCATTAGGAATCGCCATAGAGTTGCGCAGTACCCTGCTCATGGCACTGGTATCAGCCAACAGATGCACGGCATTATCCGTAGGCAGGAAATAGCCGAGCACGCTCGGTGTTGCGTACAGGCTCTTCTGTTCCAACACGAAACGCGCTGTATCGCCGCCCTTGGGCCAGAACCCCTTCGTTCTGAAATCTCGTAACAGCTCCTGGTAGAACTGATACGCGTTCATGTCTTGCTGGGTCTTCAATGCCACCTTCCAGCGCTGCGAGTACGAGGAATTGCTCACCACAGCGATCAGGATCATCAATAGCAGGATTCTCACGAGCGAATTCCTTTTCAAACTTTGACCCTCTTCGCCTGCTGTTTCATCGGCTTCTTCATAGTCTCGCGTTTCTCTTT
>JANNUB010000094.1:0-5121 GCA_031394795.1 Ignavibacteriota bacterium
GTCCACGAAGCACACGAAGACTTTTTGTTTCAGGATGGTTCACCATCCTTCTTTCGGGCGGCTCGCCGCAGGCGAGCTCGGTAAGCAGAAGGCGAAACCAAAAACGCGTCGGTGGAATGCACGCGCGTTAGGCGGACGGAAGGTGCGCCCTGCTTTTGGGCGCAGTGTTGCGCCCGCTCTTGGCGCAACACCGAGTCCCGCAAAAAGAAGGCGGGATAAACTCCGCGAGCTTGGAGTACGCCGACCCCCGTTGCGGCGCTTTTCCGCAACGGGGGAAACGCCCAAATGAATTTCGGATTTTGGATTTTCGATTGCGGCTTGAGCCGAAGGATTCTTTTCAAATCCGAAATCAACAATCCGAAACCCGCAATTCCAACGGACAATTGTCGACGTTCAATGTTCAATTGTCAATGATGTAGAAATGAATTAGGAGAACACCATGTCAGGCCACTCAAAATGGGCAACGATCAAGCGTAAAAAAGGGGCGACCGACGCGGCGCGCGGTCGGTTGTTTACGCGACTCATCAAGGAGATTACTATTGCGGCGCGCGATGGCGGCGGCAATCCCGACGGCAACCCGCGCTTGCGTCTCGCCATCAACACGGGGAAGGCGGCGAACATGCCGGCAGACAATATCAAGCGCGCAATTCAAAAAGGAACGGGCGAGCTGCCGGGCGTGTCGTACGAAGAAGTGACGTACGAGGCGTACGGACCAGGGGGCGCTGCAATTCTTGTCGAGTGCGTGACTGACAACAGCACGCGGACAGTTTCGGAAATGCGGCACATTTTCTCCCGCCACAACGGCAACTTGGGCGCGAGCGGAAGCGTTGCCTGGATGTTTCATAAGAAGGGACAAATCGTTGTGCCGAACGCGGGACAGCCGAAGCCGGTGAGCGAAGACGATTTGCTCGGAATTATTTTAGACGCAGGCGCTGATGATATGGCGACCGACGAACACGGCTTCACGATTACGACAACGCCGCAAGCATTCGAAGCAGTGAAGAAAGCGATTGAAGACAAGGGCATCGCAATGGAAACCGCGGCGGTGCAGATGGTTCCCGACAACACGACAAAGCTGACGGGCAAAGAAGCGGAGCAAATGCTGAAGCTGATGGAAGGGCTCGAAGAACACGACGACGTGCAAAACGTGTACGCGAATTTTGATATTGACGAAAAGGAGATGGCTCTCCTTCAATCGTGAGCAGAGCGAAGGGTCTCTGATTTGAAATCCACAAATCCCAAGTTCCAAGCTCCAAAGAAATCTCAAAACCCAATTACCAAACGCGATTAGAGATTATCTCAATCAAAGCGGTTCCGAAATCTAAATTGATGAAGATATATCTTTCTGAAAAAGTTCAAGAAGAATATTCGCAGTGAAGCGACCGCCTCATCAATCATCGTCCTCGGCGTTGACCCGGGCACGCTCGTAACTGGCTACGGCGTTGTCGCGCGGCGCGGCAATGAAGTCCGCATGATTGATTGCGGCAGCATCAAGAACAACGGAGAGACTTCGATGCCGTTGCGGTTGAAGAAAATTTACAACGGGCTGTGCAGTGTGATTGCAAAACATCATCCCGATGAGTTCGCAATCGAGTCGGTGTTTTATGGAAAGAACGCGCAGAGCGCGCTGAAGCTCGGACACGCCCGCGGCGTTTCGATTCTTGCGGCAGTCGAGCAGGAAATTCCGACGACGGAATATTCGCCGCGCGAAGTGAAGCAGGCGATTGTTGGAAGCGGCGCGGCGTCGAAGGAACAGGTTGCGTTTATGGTGAAGTCGTTGCTCGGGATTACAAATTCAAAAATGCTTCATGATACTTCGGACGCGCTCGCTGTCGCGATTTGCCACGCTCACCGAATGACGACGCCAACGACGAAGCATAAGGATTGGAAGTCGTACATTGAAGCGCATCCAGAAAGAATTGCTGGAAGAAGATGAGCCACGAAGACACAAAGACACGAAGTTTTTTTTGTTGGGTTTCATTTTTATTTTTCTTCTTTGTGCCTTCGTGTCTTAGTGGTTTTCTTTTTTCTTTGGAGACTTTGGTATGATTGCGTCTCTTCGCGGAACACTCCTCTCAAAATCTCCCACGGAGATCCTCGTTGACGTCAATGGCGTCGGTTACGCCCTCAGCATTCCACTTTCGACTTACGAAAAAGTCGGAGAAGTGAATTCCACCGTCAGCCTCCTCACCTATCTTCACGTTCGCGAAGATGCGCTTCAACTCTACGGCTTCGCGACGGAAGAAGAACGAAATCTCTTCAAGCTTCTCATCTCCGTCAGCGGCATCGGACCGAAGATGGCGCAGACCATTCTCTCTGGCATCTCGACTTCCGACTTGGTGAATTACGTCAGCGAAGGCAATCACTTCGCGCTCACACGCATTCCAGGCGTTGGAAAGAAAATTGCAGAGAGGCTTGTTGTCGAGTTGCGCGAAAAGATTTCTAAGGTGGAAACTCCCTCCTCTTTCCCTCCCTCCTCATCACAAGCGCAGACGAATGTTCGCTCGGAAGCACTGCTTGCTCTCAATTCGTTAGGATTCAATCGCGCTGTCGCGGAAAAAGCGCTGCGTGTTGCGATTCAAGAAACGAATGGGAAGGATGCCACGATTGAGCAGTTGATAAAGGCGGCGCTGAAGCACGCGAGCGGAAGGTAATGGTCATTGGTCAGTAGTCATTGGTCATTGGCAAATCGGAATGCTCACGTTGAATTCCCTACCAAACTTTCTTTCAAACCAACGGGAAATGACCATTGGCCCATGACGCTTCTGCATTTCAAATCTCCCGTTGTATTTCACGGCGCGCTGTCTTACATTTCAACCACGCATGAAACATCCTTGAACATTCAAGGGCAGTAATTTGAGATGGGCGAGAAGATTTTCATCCACGACCTTGACAGAGCAAATCGGATGCATGCCTTTATCAAAACTGTTGGGGGCAAGGTCATCTCGTTTGCTGTGAAGTTGGTGTGCTTGATTGACGACAGAGAGGTTGAAGTCCTTCGTTTCGATAGTGGACATCGGGTGCCACATGCCGACCATCTCAACGCAAGGGGTGAAGTCGTGCGTAAGGAATGGCTAAAGTATTTGACAAACGAACAGGCGCTCACCATCGCTCTTGGTGATATCAAAAAGAATTATCAACGTCATCGTGAAAGGTTCGTAGCATGGCAAGGAAAAGAAAAAAAGAAGACACGCCGACAAACCCAATTCCCTGGACATGGAAAGATGTCGAAGCGTATTTGAAAGAAATTGGCGCAGTCGAAATTCCCAAGAAGATGTGGAACCAAGAACCGTACAAGACATACATGAAGGGCATCAAGCGCAACGGCAAATTCGTATGCGAATGAAGCGATGACAAAATCCGATTACACATCTCCCGAACAATTTGCCGCTCAACGAGTCGAGTCTGCGACCGAAGCGAAATTCGATTCGGCGTTGCGCTCGCTCATGTTCGACGGATTCTTCGCAACTTGAGATGGGAGAGAAAACATACAATATCAGACTTGACCATCGGAGCAGGTTGTACGTTTATGTTAGGACAGTGAAAGGAAGAGTCAAGGAGTTCGTTGCAAAATTGCTCTGCGAGTTTGAGGAAGTTGAGAATGAAGTTCTTCGCTACGACAGCGGACATGGAACTCCACACGTTGATTTTTTGAATGCAGACGGAGAAGTGATTGAGAAGCGATGGCTCGATTATCTCTCGAACGACCAGGCACTAACGACCGCAGTTGATGACATAAAAGAAAAACATCAATTCTATCATGAGAGGTTTACAACATGGCAGAGAAAAGAACAAAAGAAATCCCGCCGAAAAGGAAAACGCGCTGGACGTGGAAAGACGTTGAAGCGCACTTGATTGCAAATGGCGCGGTGGAAATTCCCAAGAAGATGTGGAACCAAGAACCATACAAGACGTACATGAAAGGCATAAAGCGCAACGGCAAGTTCGTCTGCGAATGAGTTCATGACAAAATCCGACTACACATCCCCAGAAAAATTTGCCGCGGAAGCGGAGTTCGATTCGGCGTTGCGTCCGCTGACGTTCGACGAGTTCTTCGGTCAAGAAAAAATCACGGACAATCTCAAAGTCTTCATCAACGCAGCAAAGGGACGCAACGAAGCGCTCGACCATGTGTTGCTTACGGGTCCGCCTGGACTTGGTAAGACAACGCTGGCGCATATCATCGCGAACCAAATGGGAAGCAACTTGAAGATGACGTCGGGTCCTGTGCTCGATAAGCCTGGCGACTTGGCTGGACTTCTTACCAATTTACAAGAGGGCGATGTTCTTTTTATAGATGAGATTCATCGTCTTAACGCGGTCGTTGAAGAATATTTGTATTCGGCGATGGAGGATTTTCGTCTCGACATCATGATTGATTCGGGTCCGAGCGCACGAAGCATTCAACTCTCGCTTCCGAAGTACACGCTCATCGGCGCGACGACGCGGGCGGGATTGCTCACTGCTCCGCTGCGCGCACGCTTCGGCATCGCCAATCGCCTCGACTACTACGACACGGATACGCTTTTCGAAATCATACTTCGCTCGGCAAAAATTCTTTCAGTCAAGATTGATAAAGATGGCGCGAAAGAAATTGCAAAACGTTCGCGAGGAACGCCGCGTATCGCGAATCGCTTGCTGAGACGTTGCAGGGATTTCGCTCAAGCAGAGGCAAAACTCGCTCATGCGAAAGGAATCATCTCACGCGAAGTCGCTGATTATTCATTGAAGGCACTCGAAGTTGACGAGCACGGTCTCGATGAAATGGACAAACGCATTTTGCTCTGCTTGATTGAAAAATACAACGGCGGTCCCGTCGGCGTGAACACGCTTGCCGTCGCAGTTGCCGAAGAGCCAGGCACGATTGAAGAAGTCTATGAGCCGTATTTGATTCAGGAAGGATTCATCAAGCGCACGCCACGCGGGCGCGAGGCGACGGAGTTGGCGTATCGGCATTTCAAGTTGAAGTTGCCGAGCAAATCTGAACAGCCGACGTTGTTTTCATAGTTCTGTGCAACAGTTGCCTAATTGCAAAACCTAGCGAAAGAATGAAACGAGGTTTATCATGAGAGTCGAATTGGCGCTAAGAGTTTTTCTTGCTCCACCTCGCGAATCGCTTGT
>JANNUB010000100.1:0-2527 GCA_031394795.1 Ignavibacteriota bacterium
TGTGAAGCACGGATTTCGGCGTGCACTGTTTGACCAAATGAGCATGAATCGCGGCGATGAAGCGGCGCCGATGTACTTGACCCGGGCTCTGCAACGACTGGCTTCCGACAAATTGACGATTGATACCTGTCCAACTTGTCAGCAGCGGGTTCCGCAGTTCACGTTTCGCGGAACAGACCTTCAAAATTGCCCAGCGTGCGGTGCTCCGGTGTACATCACTGACTGGTTGAGGCTTCACGAAGGAATCAGTGACTTTGGTGACAACACGAGTGCGATGACTCGGATGATGAACGCGCTAGAACATCTCCTGCTCGGCGCATTCATCTTGCAGGTGTATGACGTGAACCCGGGCGCTCTCACTGACATTGCTTTCGTTCTTGATGGCCCGATGGCCATATTTGGCGAGCCCGCGAAGCTCTCATTCCGCATGCAAAAGCTCATCCATAGCGTGAATTTGCGCTTAAGTGAACTCGGCATGCAACCGATGCTTGTTATCGGCTTGCAAAAAACTGGTGGAGTGATGGATCACGCGATGCTACTGGAACGTTTTCTTCCTGACGGTGTCATCCGCATTGTCGACGATGAGTATCGAAATAGGTACATCACTGGTTCAGACAGTCCAAGTGCCAATTTTGGTAACGAGACATACTACGGCCAGGATTTCCTGCTCAAGACAGAGCGCGGCCGCATATTCAACTTTGCCTTGCCTTATCCATTCGAAGACAAAAGCCACGGCGGCGGTGGCCGAACATTTGCCCAAGGAAAAGCAGAGATTGAAAGGTATGGTTCGCTCGTCGCCCGCGCGTGTGATCTCATTCGACACTTTGAGATGGACTTGTACGACAACGCCATCGTACCCGTAGCACTAGCACACCGCCATGCCTCGATCAGCCTTGTACCGGGTGGGCAAATTCTAAACCTGCTGGCTCGCAGCGGCCTTGGGCAATGAGGAGGGTGGGTTGTGTGTGGATTCTCGCACTCAGCTTATCAAATCATCTAGATTCAAAGGCTTTGCCAATACGTGTTGGCCACCTTGAGTACTGCCCGTGTCGAATATAACCTTCCAATAATCATAATTTTGCTTACCACCAAACACGGTGGCTGAAAGAGAATGATTCACCCAAAGGGGAAGTGCAGCCAGACTCTTGATGAGCTTGCGGATTAGTCCCCACAACTCTGGCGTGAATTTGCGCTCGAACAGTTCATCATCTTCAATGATTTCACCGCGCATGAGGTAGTATCGTTTGATCAGGTTGTGAACGTACCTAAGCCAACCGTAAACGACTTCCTCTCTCGACATACGCGTCGCTCTGAGGTGGGCGTCCGGTATGTTTTCCCCTTTCCGAATCTTCTCTTCGACTTTGTCCGCGCCTAGGCTCAGTTCGTACTGGCCTTCAAATAGCTCTTCGGCAAGTATATTCATGAGTTCCACAAGCTGCTCCTTCTCTAGATCTCTTGGATTCTCGCCAAGTTCAAGTCGCAGATTCATCGGGGTTACGAGTGGGTCCTTCCGAATAAACGCCGAAAAAAAAGTCTTTTCTATGGTGCTGTACGAAAGTGGCTTTTCCTTAGCTCGCCCGCTAAACTCCACGTATGCCTTCAGGCGATTCTGAGGATGATGTATCACTCCAATACGCATATCATCTACGATGTACCGTCGAATTTCCCGATGTTCACCTTTGAAGAATCTGAGTAAGTCCTGTTCGGAGAAATTGAGATCGTCGTCCTGTCGACTGGTTGCCTTTCGGTACTCATCAACTTTCTCCCAGAAGATCTGGCTGCCCAAGAAGCGCTGTGTCGCTTTGTCGAAAGCTATTTGCCGCAGAGACGTCCCAGCGTTTGTATTGGCCTCCAAAAGAACCTTGACGTCCGGATTCAGGAAGAGTCGAACTAAGATATTACGATTGCCCAGAAGAATTTGTGATACCGCTTTGTGTTGCCCGTCAAACATCTGGGTCTTAATTGTTCCATTCTTGATTTCACCCCAGGCTAACGCGATGTGCAGTTGGGGCCGTCCATCAAGGAATTCTTCGATGAGGCCGCGGAGTCTTGCACCGACCGCGCGTGGGTTAATTCGCTCATCGTGAAAAACGTACTCGATTGGCAGTTCCAAATAGACTGAAGCCATCCCCGACAGTTTGTCATTAAATATTGGGGAGATGCGCTTACCTACCCCCAATTCTGACAGCGTATATTCAAACGAAGTCCCGTCGGCATGCGCAGTGATTTCAAACTTTGCTCCGCCAATCTCCGCAAGGAAGTCCCCTAGGTTCGGGCGATTGGGGCCCTTGGCGCTATGGAGGTTTTTGATTTTCTCGTACCTTGCCATGCAACGAGCTATGCGAAGATCGGCGTCCGATTTGTTGCGATTGTGAAACTCGCAGGTAATTGCATAGTTATTTTCGTCATCTTTGCCACCCTTTGCGCGCGGGACGATATGGTCAATCTCCAGTTTGTCCTTTGCAAGGTCAAGTGGCTCTTCGCCGATAAAGCAAAGCCCGCCCTGCATCTTGTGCAGTTTGGCAAT
>JANNUB010000102.1:0-11183 GCA_031394795.1 Ignavibacteriota bacterium
CCGGCGGGATCAAGTTTTTCCAACGCCGACGAACTTGAAGCGTTGTTGCTGGACGCTGGTCCCGCCCGCCCCATGACAGCGGGACGCAAGGCCCGAATCTACGGGGATTTGAAGCCGTGAAGTGGCAGGCATCTCCCGAAGTAGATGAGGATCTGATCGAAGGCCGGGACTACATCCGCGGCGACAATGATATTGCCGCGTTCGGGGGGCACGCGTGAGGTGGTAGCTCGCATCGTTGACAAACTCGCCGACATAAAGGCGGAAGGGGGGAAAGCGCTCACACTGTTCCTCACTGCCGGATTTCCTGAATTACATTCAACGCCCGAGCTGGTGTTGGAATTGGAAAGAGCCGGCGCCGACATTATCGAACTCGGCATGCCATTTTCCGACCCTCTTGCGGACGGTCCGATCATTCAACAAAGCTCCGCCATTGCATTGAAGAACGGCGCAACGCTCGACACCATTCTCTCCGACGTGAAGAAGATTCGCGCATCATCGAACATTCCGATTGTGTTGATGGGCTATGTGAACCCGATTCTGAAGCATGGCGCGGAGAGGTTTTTCAATTCTGCGCGAGAAGCAGGGGTTGACGGCGTGATCTTGCCGGAGGTACCGAAAGAGGAGGCTGAACGATTCTCACATGTGATCGAAGGAAATCAACTCGCGAACATCCTCCTCGTCGCTCCGACAACATCGGATGAACGCGTCGAAGAAATTGACAAAGCGTCGTCGGGGTTTCTCTATTGCGTTTCCACCACCGGAGTCACCGGCGCCGGCGGGCAGACTCCCGCGCTAGACTACATCCGCCGAGTGAAGCACCATGCAAAAAAGAATCCTGTGCTGGTCGGTTTCGGCATTTCTTCTTCCAAAGAAGCGCGTCGGTATGCAAAAGAAGCGGACGGCGTCATTGTCGGCAGCGCGCTCATCAAACGCATCATGCGCGGAAGAGACAACCGCTTTGCCGATTGGGTTGCGGAGTTTAAGAATGTGATGAGGTAGGAAACCAAATGGAATCTCTCCACGAATTTCCTTAGTTTGAATTACGAAAACATCTACTCATCAATTCTCTTTCACGTTTTGTCAGCCATTCGAGTTCGATTCGCACCAAGCCCCACAGGTTTTCTTCACGTTGGCGGATTAAGAACAGCCCTCTACAATTATCTCTTTGCGAAAAGAAGTAATGGCAAGTTCATTCTTCGCATCGAGGATACTGATCAAGCACGCTCTGTTGAAGGTGCAGAGAAAAATCTCATTGAAGCGCTAAAGTGGGGAGGACTCGCGTGGGACGAGGGACCTGACATCGGCGGACCGAAAGCGCCGTACAGGCAAAGCGAGCGTTTGGAGATCTATCGAACATACGCTCAACGATTAGTCACCGAGGGCAAAGCATATTACGCGTTCGATACGGCGGAAGAGCTTGATGAAATGCGCAAAGTGCAGGAGATGATGAAGCTTGCGCCTAAGTACGATCGTCGCGCTCTCAAATTGGCGCGTGAAGAAGTTGACGCAAAACTCGCCGCGGGAATGCCGCATGTCATTCGTATGAAAGTCCCCGATGCAGCAACAGTTTCGTTCGACGATCTCGTTCGGGGACATGTTGAGTTTGCGAGCGAGATGATTGATGACCAGGTGTTGTTAAAATCGGATGGCTATCCAACATATCATCTTGCTAACGTGGTTGACGATCGCCTGATGGAAATCTCGCACGTGATTCGCGGCGAGGAATGGCTTTCGAGCACGCCGAAACACGTTCTGTTATATCAGTATTTTGGTTGGAAACGTCCGAAGTTCGCGCATCTGCCGCTGCTGCTCAATACCGATAAATCAAAACTGAGCAAGAGGCAAGGCGATGTTGCCGTGGAGGGTTATCGCGACAAAGGATACCTGCCCGATGCGCTGCTGAACTTTGTCGCGTTTCTCGGGTGGAACCCCGGCGGCGAGCGTGAGATTTTTTCTCTCGATGAGTTGGTAAAGGAATTCTCTCTTGAGCGAGTCGGGAAAGCGGGCGCGGTCTTCAACGTAGAGAAGTTGAATTGGATGAACTTCGAGTACTTGAGAAAAACATCGGCAGCCGAAGTTCTTTCGATGTTGAAAGAACTTTTGAAGACGACGTCATTCTCATCGAAGCACTACGACGACGCGTATTTGCTCAGCGTCATCGCTGCGATGCGCGACAGAGCGAGCTTCGTCAAGGATTTTGTCGAGAAGAGCTCATACTTCTTCGAAGCGCCGACGGCGTACGAAGCCGAAGTCGTGAAGAAGCGATGGAAACCTGAAAGCGGAGGATATCTCAAGAGGCTGAGCGAGGAACTCTCTCCAGCGAATGCAGCCACGAAAGAGGAATTTGAAGCGGCTCTGCATCGCGTTGCGGAGGCACTCAATGTGAAGAACGCGGATTTGATTCATCCGCTTCGACTTGCGGTGTCGGGCGTTGGCGGTGGACCGGGGTTGTTCGACATCCTCGCGATCATCGGCAAAGCGGAAACGCTGCGAAGAATTACTGCTGCAATTGAAAAACTGAAATGACTGCGGAAAAAGAAAATACGATAGAAGATGCGAAGTCAGAACCGTCATTCAAGAAGTATTTCATTCACGAAATCATTGATGACGATCTGAAGTCGAACAAGTACCGCGGAAGAGTGCACACGCGTTTTCCTCCGGAGCCGAACGGCTACCTTCATATCGGCCATGCAAAATCCATTTGTCTGAACTTTGGACTTGCCCGCGATTATCACGGACTCTGCAATCTGCGCTTCGACGACACGAACCCGACGAAAGAGGAACAGGAATATGTTGATGCGATCCAGCAGGATATTCGATGGCTCGGTTTTGACTGGGGCGACAGATTGTATTATGCTTCCGACTATTTCGAACAGTTGTACGATTACGCGGCGCAGTTGATCAAGAAAGGAAAGGCGTACGTCTGTGATTTGAATGCCGATCAGATCCGCGAGTATCGCGGCACGCTGACGGCGTCCGGCAAGAACAGTCCGTACCGCGGTCGGAGCGTCGAAGAGAACTTAAATTTGTTCGAGCGGATGCGTGCTGGTGAATTTGCCGACGGTGCAAAAACGCTTCGCGCAAAAGTTGACATGGCGTCCCCGAACCTCAACATGCGCGACCCGGTGATGTACCGGATTCTCCATGCGACGCATCATCGCACCGGCGACACGTGGTGCATCTATCCCCTGTACGATTGGGCGCACGGCCAGTCCGATTCAATCGAGGGAATCACGCATTCGATTTGCACCCTCGAGTTCGCGGATCACCGTCCGCTGTATGATTGGTTTCTCGATGAGCTGGGCATGTATCATTCGCAGCAAATCGAGTTTGCGCGATTGAACCTGACGTACACCGTTATGAGCAAGCGCAAACTGCTGCAGCTCGTGCAGGAAAATCACGTCAACGGATGGGACGATCCGCGCATGCCGACGATCTCCGGTCTGCGCAGGCGGGGTTACACTCGCGAAGCCATTCGCATGTTTGCCGACCGGATCGGCGTTGCGCGCGCCGAGAGCAGATCGGAAATGGAACTGCTCGAAGATTGTGTGCGTGACGATTTGAACAAGCGCGCCTCACGCGTCATGGCAGTGCTTCGTCCTTTGAAAGTCGTGATCGAGAACTATCCCGACGACCGTGTCGAGGAATTGGACGCGGTGAATAACCCCGAAGACGCGTCCGCTGGTACGCGAAAGGTACCGTTCTCAAAAATTCTCTACATCGAACAAGACGACTTCAAAGAGATTCCGCCGAAAAAATATTTTCGTCTTTCACCGGGCGTTGAAGTACGTCTGCGCTACGCCTACATCATCAAATGCGTCGGCGTGGTGAAGGATGAAACGACAGGAGAAGTTGTCGAGCTGCGATGCACATATGATCCCGCGACGCGAAGCGGCGCAGACACGAGCGGCAAGAAAGTGAAAGGAACGATTCATTGGGTCTCTGCTCGGCACGCACTGGATGCCGAAGTGCGATTGTACGATCGGCTCTTCTCTGTTGAATATCCGGGCGGCGATAACTGGAAGGAACTGATCAATCCGAATTCGTTAGAAGTTGTGCGCGATGCGAAAGTCGAGCCGGGTCTGGCAGCCGCGAAGCCGCAGGATCGTTGTCAGTTCGAGCGGCTTGGATATTTTTGCGTTGATGATAGCTCGAACTCGACGGATCTCATTTTTAATCGAACGGTGACATTGCGCGACACATGGGCGAAGATTGAAAAATTGTAACGCAGGGCGACGAGGATCGTAGCGCTACTCTACTACGGCGGTTTGATTCTCGAACATTCAATCTCTATCTTGAGAGAGAAAGATAAGGAGACGGATCATGTGGCGGCAAAAAAAAGCGTCCGGTGTGGAGATTGTCTATCTCAAAGGTTCGCTCGCAAATCAGCAACGTCGTTCTGATGAGAATTCCTGTAAATCCAGATTGTTAGAATACAGTCGAAATCTTTACAGCGACAAAAAATAAATCCGCGAATATCCGTTTCATCCGCGTCATCCGCGTTCCCATTTCTTTTCTTTGCGTAACATCTCTTATTATGTACTCGTTCACACATCGGAAGGAAACATAAGATTGAGCGCTCTCAACGTCATCCGTATGAAAAACGCCGCCTTCTACGCCTATCATGGCGTGTTTGAAGACGAGCAGAACCTCGGCGGCAAGTTCGAGTTCGACCTCGACATGTATTGTGATTTGTCCGCTGCCGCCGAAAGCGACTCGCTCGCGAAAACGATTGACTATGAGAAAGTGTACGCCTTCATTCACGAAAAAGTGATGCACAAAAAGTTCTACTTGCTGGAGGCTCTCGCGAACACGATTGCCCGCGGCTTGCTGCAGGAGTTTGATGCATTACAAAGAGTGACAGTGCGGGTTCGTAAACCCCATCCGCCGGTCAAAGGTGTGATTGACTACGTCGAGGTCGAGATCTCGCAGGAGCGATGAAGAGGTACAGAGCATTTCTTGGGCTTGGCTCAAATGTCGGCGACCGTCAACGATCCATGAATCACGCTGCGCGGGAGATCGACGCGCTGGCGGAGACACGCGTTGTAGGAAGCTCATCGGTCTATGAGACGGAGCCGTACGGCAAGACGGATCAACCGAAGTTCCTGAATGCTGTGATCGAAATCGAAACCGCCATTCCGCCTGCCGACTTGTTGAAAGAGTTGAAAATCATCGAGCAGCGAACGGGACGAACGACATCGGAGAAATGGGGGCCGCGAGAAATCGACGTTGACGTGCTATTGTATGATGGACTCGTGCATGATGATGCGACTCTGCACGTTCCGCACCCGGAGCTTGAGAAAAGAAAATTCGTGCTCGTTCCTTTTCGCGAAATAGCGCCCGATGTTGTTCATCCGATCAACGGCATGACGATAGAGGAATTGGCGCGTGCGTGCAAAGACAGCGGGCGGGTTGTCATGACGTCGCACAAAATACTTTTGTGAATTCTTTTCGGTGAAGTTCATTGGCAGTGCAAACATCGTTAGAAGACCTTATCAAACAATCCGAACTGCGCTATGTTGCGATCGAAGGTGCGATCGGCGCGGGGAAGACGACATTCGCCAAAAAACTCGGTGAGCTGATCGGGGCGAAACTGGTCCTCGAACAGTTCGAAGAAAACCCCTTCCTCAAAGATTTTTACAAAGATCAGGATCGGTACGCGTTTCAGACGCAGATTTTCTTTCTCCTCAACAGGTACAAGCAACAGCAACAGCTTTTGCAGGCAGATCTCTTTCATCGGTTTCTGGTCACGGATTACATCTTTGAAAAGGACAAAATCTTTGCGTATCTCAATCTGCAGGATGAAGAGCTGAAGTTGTACGAAACGCTCATTGCGAGCATCCAGCACAACATCTCGACGCCGGACATCGTTGTGTACCTGCAGTCGAGCGTCCCGCGGTTGATGTTGAACATCAAACACCGGGCACGTGACTTCGAACAGAACATGCAGGAGACCTATATCAAGGATTTGAATGAGGCGTACAACTATTTTTTCTTTCGCTACAAATTGTCGCCACTGCTGATTGTGAATGCGACAGAAATTGACTTCGTTGCGAACGAAGAGCATTTTGCCGATCTCGTTCGTGCCATCTTCCGGCCGAATCACGTGGCCGTGGAGTACTACAATCCGCCGTCGAAACCGTGAAAAGAAGGAGAGAGTTTTCCATGATGCGTTTTCTGGTGTTTCTCGGCTTCATATGGGTTGCGTGGCGTATACTGAAGTCCATCTTTCGCATAATGTCGCACTCGGAGCATTTGAAGCAGAAGCGTGAAGGCGGGGCGGTGGAGGGCGATGCATCTTCGACTCCGCGTGTGGAATTCAAAGACGTTCAGGACGCGGAGTTTACCGAAATCAAACCGAGCGAGCCTGCATCGAAACCATCTCGTTGAACCGCTTTGCTAGCCACGCTTGAGCGCATTTTCAAACGCATTCTCTCTCGGATACTTCGCGTTGTCGTAGGCTCGACTCCGATTTCCATCGCACCGGGTTCGCAGTTTCGCCGCATTCTTGTGGTTCGCCAGCATAACCAGCTTGGTGATATGTTGTGCGCTGTTCCAATGCTGCGGGCGCTCCGGTCTGCATTTCCGAGCGCGTACATCGCGCTGATGGCAAGCCCGTTGAACTACGACGTTATGCGGAACAACAAGTACGTTGATGACGTCATGAAGTATGACAAGTCCGAGTTTCTTGGACGGGGATTGAATGGGCTGGGCAACCTGCGGAAGTTTATTTCCGTGCTGCGCTTGGGAAAATTCGAGCTTGCCGTCGTTCCTTCAACGGTTTCGACTTCATTCACAAGCGGATTGCTTGCACGGTTGAGCGGCGCGCGAACAAGAATCGGGGCTGCAAGCTTGAATGGAGCGGAGAATCCGTCGTCGTTTTTCTTCAATGTTCCCATCGAACTCGATTGGCGTGCAACGCCGCATCGACACCAAACGCTGCGGAATCTCGACATTCTCCAGCCATTAGGATGCTCGACAGGTGATGTTTCTGTTGAAGTGACGCTGACCGATGATGAGCGAAAGCAAGCCAATCAACTGCGACAGAAAAAGATAGAGGAAAAAAAACTTATCATTTGCTATCATCCGGGCGCCGGAAAGATTCCGAATCGGTGGAATGCGAGTCGCTTTGCTCAAGCGGCGAACACGCTCGCGCGTGAGTTTTCGGCGACAACATTTATCACCGCCGGGCCGATGGACGACGAACCTGTGCGCCAGATGATTCCATTGCTTACCGTGCCCCACAGGCTCATCACAAGGAAAACGATTCGTGAAGTCGCCGTCGTTCTCTCAACTGTTGACCTCGTGATAACGAACGATACGGGCATTATGCATGCTGCTGCTGCGGTAGGAGCGCCAACCTTGTCTCTTTTTGGATCGACGGAGCCGGAACAATGGGCGCCGCAAGGCAAGCTGCATCGTTCAATTCAAGGAGTGCAAGGCGACGTCAATGCGATCAGTGTCGAGCAAGTGTTGCACCTTGCACGAGAGATGCTGGTACACGGATGATGCGAATGATCGGGGGAGAGAATAACAAAAGGAGGTTGAGATGTTCTTTGGTATTGTGTCATTTCTTGTGGAGCGCCGACGCGTCGTGCTGAGCGCGGCGCTTGCCATTCTCATTGCCGCGGGCATCGTGTACTCTCTCAGCCTCGGCAATCAAATCCGCTACATGGACGAATACGACAACGTCGCGATTGCAACAAACATCGCAGCGAAAGGCATGTATTCGCTTGATGGAATCCAGCCATGTGCATTTATTCCGCCCGCATTTGCAGCGTTGCTTGCGCCTTTCATTGCTCTTGGCGCAGAGGTAGTTCATCTTCGCATAATGAACTTTCTGCTCGTGGCGGGCTGTGTCGTCGTCTTCTACTTCCTCTTGCGTCTTCAGTTCGACGAGCGAGCTTCCGTGATCGGAACTCTTCTGGTCATTCTTTATCCGCTTTTCTTTTACACCGGCGGAACACTCTTTCCGCAGACGTTGTCGGGGTTTCTCTTTCTCGCGTTTCTGTATTTCCTCTTTCTTCGTCCGTTTTCGAACAAGCATGCTCTTCTTGCAGGGATCACGATGGGAGTTCTCGTGCTGACGGTCCAGACGTTTCTTTTTGTGCTCGCATTTTCGGCGCTGTTTCTCATCTTCTTCAGGAGATCATATCGGCAGACGGGAGTGATGGTCGCTGCCGCGATGCTTGTCATCGGATTCTGGGGAGCGAGGAACTATGTCGTGTTCCACAGGGTTGTTCCGCTCGCTGTGAATTTGGATTTCCATCTTCTCGTCGGTAACAGCGAGAATGCGACCCCAACGGCAGGAGTGAACGCAGACATCTCACAGGACACTGTCGGAGCGCATGCGATGAGCGAGATCGATCGCCACGAGTACTACCGTTCGCGAGCGATCGATTGGGTTGTGAATAATCCCTCGCGCGCCATTGTGCTGTATTTTGGAAAAGTGCTGAATCATTTTCACTATACGAACCGGCTCAAGAGCGAGGCAGCGTCTATAGCGCGCGACATGCTCATGCTCGTCAGCTATGGACCGATGCTCCTCTTGTTTATTGTACGCATTGTCCTCAGTAAAAAATATCCGATGGGAGAGATGGAGAAATATTTCGCGAGCCTGTATGTGATGAACGCCTTTTTTCAAGCCATCTTTTTCACACGGATACGGTTCAGGGTGCCGTTCGATTATTTGTTGATCGCCGTGGCGGCGATGACGATAGTGCTTCTTCTCGATTTCTATTTCCGTCGCGCTCCAACAAGTGTATCAAATACTGCTCGTTCTTAAGGCGGAACGCGATGTCTTCTGCCAAAGGCATTCCTTCGGAAGCGGCAAATCATTTTTTGGGAACGTCCACATGAATCGTGTGGAATTTTCTGCGTATATTATCTAAGTTTACAGTGGACACTACAGGAGCATTGACATGTTCGTCCCTCTGGTAGAGATTGATCATCGCGAAGAAATTCTCAAGCTCAAGAAAGAGCTGAATGCAGTCATCCTTGCCCACTATTATCAAGAAGGCGAGATTCAGGATGTTGCGGATGTGATTGGCGATAGCCTCGAGCTGGCACGACGAGCTGCGGCAACGAAAGCGGACGTGATTGTGTTCGCCGGTGTTCACTTCATGGCGGAGACGGCGAAGATTTTGAATCCTCACAAATCGGTGCTGCTTCCCGATTTGAACGCGGGCTGCTCGCTTGCCGATGGTTGTCCCGCGCCGGCGTTCAAGGCGTTTCGCGCTGCGCACCCGAATCACGTTTCGATCACCTACATCAATTGCTCGGCGGAAGTGAAAGCGGCAAGCGACATCATTTGCACATCGTCCAATGCGGAAAAAATCATCAACCAAATTCCGATGGACAAACCGATCTTCTTCGCGCCGGACAAAAACTTGGGTCGCTATCTCGTGAAGAAGACCGGACGTGACATGCTGTTGTGGGAAGGCTCCTGCATTGTGCATGAAGTGTTCAGCCTGCGAAAAATTATTCAGCTTCAAGTCGAACATCCCGACGCGGAACTGATCGCGCATCCTGAATGCGAGGAGCCGATTCTAGCCCGTGCAAACTTCATCGGTTCTACGAGCAAGTTATTGCACCGCGTGCAGACGAGTCCGAGCAAAAAATTCATCGTCGCGACGGAAGCGGGCATTCTCCATCAAATGCAAAAGCTCGCACCGGAAAAAGAACTCATTCCCGCGCCGCCCGACGAAAACTGCGCGTGCAATGAATGTCCGCACATGAAACTGAACACGATGGAGAAGTTGTACTTGTGCATGAAGAACCGAAGCCCCGAAATTACAATGGACCCGGGGATTATGGAAAAGGCGCTGCTGCCGATCCAAAGAATGTTGGCGATGAGTTGAGAGGGGTTGTATTTCACCTGTGCTTTGCGTATTTTTGTGTAGTGAATTTTCCATCATAGCCGGAACTGGAAGTTTCACTCGGTTGTTGATAGAGGTGAAGGACTTACGGGCGATCAAAAATCGCCTTTCTATTGGACTTAAATAAGACTCAGCAGGTCGTATTTCAGTGGTCAGGCTTTCCAAAAAAACCGAATATGGATTAATCGCGATTCGCCACATTGCCGCGCACCGCGCCGAAGGCATCGTCACGGCGAAGGAGATTGCGGACAAGTATGGCGTGCCGTACGAACTGCTCGCGAAAGTTTTGCAAAAGTTGACGCGCTCGGGCTTGATTGTTTCGACGCAAGGGATGCGCGGCGGCTACTCGCTCGCAAAAAACCCGAACGACGTTTCCGTCTCGATGATTATCAATGCGATTGAAGGGACGTCGCCCGCAATCGCGCAATGCATGACGGAAGGTCCGCAGAGTTGCGATGTGTTCAGCGTGTGCAC
Organism: Ignavibacteriota bacterium; assembly: GCA_031394795.1. Lineage (GTDB taxonomy): Bacteria > Bacteroidota > Ignavibacteria > UBA10030 > UBA6906 > CAADGV01. The sequence continues at coordinate 10,353 of JANNUB010000102.1, forward strand.
AATCAAGTCGCCGTTGTTGAAGGTGCAGGCGAATATTGACAACGCGTTTAACTCGATGACGCTGGCGGAGATTGTTTGATTTGAGTTCGTAGAGTTCTTGGAGTTTATAGAGTTCATAGAGTTGTTGGAATTTGTAGAGCTGGTTTTGGATTAGAGATATGCGATGAAAGAACTGAAACTTCCAGTCTATCTTGACAACAATTCGACGACTCGAGTTGACCCTCGAGTTGTTGATGCGATGGTGCCGTACTTCAGCGAGCAGTACGGCAACGCGGCGAGCAAGCATCATGAATTCGGTTGGCGAGCGGAAGCGGCGGTTGAGAAAGCGAGAAAACAAATCGCTGGCTTGATTGGTGGTGAGAAGGTCGAAAACTCGACTTGTCGAGAAGAAATTGTTTTCACAAGCGGCGCGACAGAGTCAATCAATCTAGCGCTCAAGGGAATTGCTGAAGCCTACGCGAGCAGAGGCAATCACATTATCACTGCGGCGACTGAACACAAAGCAGTGCTTGATACGTGCAAGCGACTTGAGAAATATGGTTTTCAAATTACAATTCTTCCCGTTGATAATTTTGGATTGATTCTGCTGGAAGAATTGGAGAAAGCAATCACCGACAAAACGATTCTCGTCAGCATCATGATGGCGAACAATGAAATCGGAACGATTGCGCCAATTGCCGAGATTGGGAAAATTTGTCGAGCGCGGAAAGTTCTCTTTCATACTGACGCGACGCAGGCAGTTGGAAAAATGTCGGTTGATGTAAGGGCGTTGAATGTTGATGTGATGTCGTTCAACGCGCACAAGATGTACGGACCGAAGGGCGTTGGAGC
>JANNUB010000130.1:0-10436 GCA_031394795.1 Ignavibacteriota bacterium
TGTCCGAAGGACTCCTTCGGAGGAGTGTCGCTCTACAATCGTTCCGCCACCCTCATCTTCGCACTGCGCGCTCGGGGATTGCGCGCAGTTTCTGCTTCACTCGCTTCAATTGGAGACTTCGTCAACAAACGCAACATGGGAACAATCATGGTGTCGGGAACAAGCTTATTGCCAGAGGGGATTCTGTCGAGCGACGCAGTCTTGAAAATATTCTTCACGATGCGGTCTTCAAGTGAGTGATAGGAAATTACAACGATTCGTCCACCGTGCGCCATCAACTCGATGGAATCGGCGAGCGCACGCTCGAGATTCTTCAGCTCATCGTTCACTTCGATGCGAATCGCCTGAAACACCCGCGCCAGCGTCTTCACCAAAAACTTCTTGCCAACCGCCGACTCGATTGTTGTAGCAAGCTCACCTGTTGACTCAATCGTCCTCGCTTCAACAATGCGGCGTGCAATGCGCCGCGAGTTTCTTTCTTCGCCGAATTTCCAGATGACGTCCGCCAACTTCACCTCATCATACTCGTTCACAACATCCCAACCGCTCAATGATTGCCGTCGGTCCATCCGCATATCAATCTTCTCATCGCCGCGAAACGAAAATCCTTTCGCCTCTTCATCAATCTGATACGACGACACGCCCAAGTCGAGAAGCAATCCGTTAGCTTGTGTTACGTCGAGAGCGCCAAGTTCCGCTTTGAGATTTCCGAAATTTGAGTGAACGAACTCTACTCGCGGCGCGAACTCTCTAAGTCTCTCTGACGCAAACCGAATCGCGTCCTCATCCGCATCGAAACAAATCAGACGCCCGCTCTCACCGAGTCGTTTACAAATTTCTTCTGAATGTCCGCCGCCGCCGAGAGTGCCGTCAACATAAACTCCATTTGCATCCGTAACAAGAAAGCTGACCGCTTCCTCTAACAATACTGGCGTGTGGTATTCGTTATTCACCATTCTCTTGCCACGAAGACTCTAAGGACACGAAGGTTTCACTAAGTCTCTTTTTTCTTTGTGAAACCTTTGTGGACTTTGTGGCAAAGCTTTTGGTCTTTCGTAAGGCGAAACGTTATTCTTTTCCCTGCAACACCGTCTGCGCGACGTCTTCGTAGCTCTTATGCTGTCCGTCGAGGTACTTTTTGTACTCTTTCGGATTCCAGACTTCGATGTGTTCGAACTGCCCGAGAATCAACACCTCGCCGTCAATCGCCGCGTGCTGCAGCAGTTCTTTCGGAATCGTGATGCGCGCTTGCGCGTCAAGCTGGAAATCAGTTGCGTGCTGCAACAACACGCGTTTGAAAAATCTATGCTCGGCGTCCGTCGGCGAAAGCGAGCGGATGGAGTTCTCCAATTTTACCCACTCGTCTTGCGGATAGATGTACACGCATTTTTCAAAACCGCGCGTCACGGTGAAAGAGTCGTTCGCTTCGGGCGAGACGTACTTCCGCAGCTTCGCAGGAATGCTGATGCGACCCTTGCTATCAATCGAGTATTCGTATGACCCTTTGAACGCGGACACTGATGCCTTTGGATTATTTAGCCTCACCCTGAGCGAAGTCGAAGGGTGAAAAATGCAGTAGGGACGGTTCACCCAATATCCCCACAATTACCCACCATTGGGTAACAATATAGGCAAATCAAATGCAAAGTCAAGTTAAAAGTTGGGAATTTTGGCTGAAATAGCCAAAAAAGTCTGCGAACCGGAGTGGGGAAGAAGTGTCAAAAGGGAATCAGAGCGAAACCAATGAGACCATTCTGCTAATGCCAGGCTTATGATAATACAGATTGAATAAATTATGTTCAATTTGTATAACCTCTCGGGGTCGGTTCTATCCTCTACCGCGACAACAACCAGGTTGAAGTTGACCTTGTGTTGGAGCGCGGCGGTGAAGTCATTCCCATCGAAATCAAACTGACGCGCTCACCAACAACACAAATGGCATCGGGCATCCGCAGCCTTTCGCAGTTGATTCGAGTGCAGGAATCGTTTCTCGTTACAACACGAGACGAGCCGCTTACACTTACTGAAGACATTGCGTCGAAACATTGGTACAAATTCTTGAGGGAGTTTGAGTTTGAGTGATGGCGAGGTTGGGTCAAGTTACGACTTCGCCAAGAAGTCTGCGGTGGACGGGTGGGGAGAAAGAGCGGATTACACTTGGCAGATTATCAGTAGGTTGAAATCTCTTTGCAACTTAGTACATTGAATCCGAGTCAAGTCATCAATATGATACTCGGCGTCGCACGGTGCTTCCGCTAGGAATAGGCATAGGATGCTTGTTTTTTCCGCGAGTCATTTGATTATGCAAATGGTGCATCGCTCTCCTGTTGGAAAGGCAGATTTGAATTTCTGCTCATCAGGAATCTTTCTTTGAGGATCATAAAGAATGAATAGGACATGCGAGTCTTTGGGGTACTTAATCAAATCAGACGAAACCCCATCTGTCACAGCACTCGCAGTTGTTTTTGCCCGAAGATATTTCGATTCAATCAATAGTGAAAAGTCTCTTGAAGAATGATCTGGTCTCGCTTTTGCCATCCCAAATGCGACTTGTGGATGCTCTCGTTCAAACTGAGGCTTGTCTGAATTGAGTATGCCTTCAACTTTGTCGTTGAAGTCATTCTCATTCTTTGGTTGGTTTTTTCTAAAGACAACGGGAATGGCTTTCCGCAAGCGACGACAAATATCATCGACAAGCCTGTCGACGGGTGTCTTCAGATATTCTCTTTGACTAATAAGGTCGATTAGACTCTCGCTTTCGGGACTAACGCGGAGGTTGTCATAAAGGTCTCTCATCCGTCTGGCTGCACAGAACACTTGCTCTCCATGCCTCTTGCATAACTCCCAAACCTTGGTAACTCTCTCTGATTCGCTCTTGCCATCTATGTAATCGTCGACTTCCGATAGTTCACTCAACAGTTGATCATGGAAGTGATCCACGTTCCATTCAGAGAAGCTCTTCGCTTGCCTGACATAGTCAATAACAGCAGTCTTAGCCTCTCCGTCACTTATACTACTCCCAACAAAATCCATTGCGTACAGACCCTTATGGTCAACCTCTTCTAACTCAGCGCCAAACGCTGCAAATCTTCTGTCAATGCATTGATAACATGCGCCGCACTGTGGTGAAACGCCAATGTGCTTGAATGTCTTACTGCAAGAGACAGAACTGGGAATCATGTCTTGGCGATCATGACTCCTTATTGACTTGAGCACATCTGTTTTGGTCATCCAAAAGAATGGTGTGGCGATTTTTATTGTGTCGTCGTCTACCAAGGAGAAGAATTTCTCTAGAAGCGCCAGAGTTTTAGGATGCGTCGTCCTACTGGCGCGAGCATTTATCAAATCCTGGCGCCTTGAAAAATTTATCGCTGTAACTCCGTTTTCAAACACGGAAAACGACTTTTTTCCAAAAGCGTTGCACAGAGAATATGCTATTGAGCAAAAAAGGAATGCTCGCGTTCTTTGTGTTTCTTCGGGTGCTCTCTTCCCAGTCAAACTACATTCGAAACTGTAATGGCGAACGCGGCCCGGATAGATCGTGTTGAGCGCTTTGCAGAGTTGGTCTTGTGTTCTTTGGGTCCCAGGCTGCCCAGATTTGTGGCTCACCAAACACACCTTCTCGTCGGCACTTGCCAAAGAATTTATCGCTCCCGCTAATGAATCCAAGCCACCAGAAAAAAGAAGAACTGACGGCTTATCCGGTGCGTCCACTTTGAATTCCTCAACATCAAAGAGATTGCTCGGGAACGCTTGGCGCCCCTTCTCAAATGTGAATCGAAACGTATTGTCCCCAGACATAAAGGCAAGGGCTTCAGAGAGAGTTCGTTTCACATCCTCGCGATTCCAAAATTCATAATCGCGAACGCTGACAAGAAAATGAAACGACCTAGACCATGCCTGATACTCTAAAGCATCCTTATCTCCCCGCGTTATCATTCGATCGGCGGCAAAAACATACGCTGCCAATTCCAGCAGATCTTGCACTCTTGATGGAAGGTGATACACACTTGAAACAAACTGGGGAAGTAGAATCCTGATGTTGGGCTTCGCTTTCCCAAGTCTTTCGTATTCAAGGACAACGGTGTTGTCTTTATGTTTTTTCTTCAAAGAAGTTGACGGCGAAGCCTGATTGCAAACGATGAGATGGTCGTGGTCGGGTGTGCTCATACTCATGGGGCACTCCCTTCTCTCGATAATTCTTCGCGTAACTTCTCAAATGCAAAAGAGACGAATCCTTCAATTTGCTTATGGTTTGGTATGCCGCCTTTCGAATGTTTATTAAACCAACCAGCAGCGAAGGACTGAGTTATCTTTGAGGTTTCAAAGGCATGTTTAGACACGGCGTCAACGTTTGCCTCAATCTGCTTTGTGAAATTCTCTCTATCAGCAACAGAACTTAGAACACTTGACGCCTCTCTCTCCAAAAAATACTTCATGTAGCGTTCAGTGAATTTCGCAAAGAAAACACGCGACAACTCACAAAAACCCGCTCCATCGCTTGCTTGTCTCCACGGTCCAAAAGGATCAACTTCACCCTTGAAGAAACTCTCTTGACTTGATGCAGTCCTTCTGTACCAAAATGCTATGGCATCTGCTGCTGCTCGTTGGGCTATCTCGCTGTACTCAAGCGAGCGTGAATTTGTTTTTACCCAGTCCTTGAGAGATCTTGTCACTGAGAGAGCGGTTAGGTCAGAGGGCATTTCGATGCCGAGTTCTTCCAGCTGCTCTCTTGGATTCTTGTTCTTCGATGCTACCGAAAGAGCAACTAGGTAAGTGAAGGCGGCACTAACGCCCTCATCTCTTTCGAGGACGTGAAATCTAGATCTGACGTTCTCAATGGTCCTCTTCGAAATCTCGGGTACACTAACGCCCGCATTTGTCGAACTGGCGATCATATCAACAACATCGCGCCATTTCCGACTTCTAGGAAGTCCGCCTATTCTCTCATGTCCCATAGAATGAAAACCTCCTCTGAACTATCATCGGAAAAAATCATAGCATGTAGCAGGAACAGCTACGCGATGTTATTGTGGCAAACAAAGAACGCGGATCGCGGGGATGGCTCAATCCTGTACCGACGATAGGAATTTCAACGAAGAGTTGCAAGCAACCTTGTCCAAATCCTCCGCGTGTTGTATATTATCCAGTGCGAGTACTTGCTCTAAAAACTTTGCGGCTCTTTTGGATAGAGCATCCCGACGCTGAAAGACCTTTGCGTGCATGGTACGCCGATGCGAACAAGGCAGATTGGAAAAACCCTCATGACGTTAAGTCGTTCGACTCGTCGGCAAGCATTATCGGAGACAATCGCGCGGTATTCAACATAAAGGGCAACGCGTACAGGTTGATTGTGAAAATAAACTACCACTATCGCGTTGTCTATATTCGGTTCATCGGAACACATAAAGAGTACGACGCTATCAATGCAGAGGAGATTTAGATGAAAACGAGATTTACATCTGTCAAACCGATACGAACGGAGAAAGATTACGAGCGAACTCTCGCTCGCATCGAGAAGCTGATGGATGCAAAGCCAAATACGCGCGCGGGCGACTTGTTGGAAGTTCTTTCAACTCTTGTCGAAGTGTACGAGCGCGAACACTATCCGATTCCTCCTCCCGAACCGATTGATGCAATCAAATACCGAATGGAACGTCTCGGAATGACGACGGATGAATTAGGAAAGTTATTGGGAAGCAAGGCGCGCGCAAACGATATTCTTCGCGGCAAGCGAAAGCTCACACTTCCCGTCATGCGAGTTCTTCATTCAAAACTCGGCGTGGACGCGGGGACGCTGTTGGCGGCATAAGCAAAATCACCACCGCATGTTCACCTAACGGGATTTGCGGCGCGGCGCGCCTCTCTTCCGCATTTCGTTGACGACAAATTTCCTCGCTTTCTTCTCAAAGTTGTCGCGCTTCGCTGTTCCGACCTTGCCGTATTTCATGTCCAGCAATTCATCGAACGACTTCGCCTTTCTCAATGCAAGTTTTCTTTTCATTGTTGTTTCTCTTTGTGAACCTTTGTGCAACTTCGTGGTGAAAAATCCGCGTTACACAAATTGAACTTCCAAAATTCAATCTGTCTATCGTCTCAAACCACAACAACATCCTCAGTCGCAGCACTCATTGCGCCATCCAACTCCTCCAGCAAGCTCTCTGTCCGTCTGAACGGATTCATCTCGCCGTCCTTCTCTCCGAAGGTCGAAGACTCGACTCGGCGAGAGTCCTTATGGACAAACGAACTTGCCAGCACAAGCGTCTTCCCGTTTTGACGCAACGCCATTCGCTTATTCTTTTTTTGCGAGATGAATGTCATCAGCAATTGGAAACTGTCTGCTTGATAGAATTGCGTTTCCGATTCGGGCGGGAATTCTATCATCATCCCCTCGGGAGAGATGTTGATTTTGCGGAAACCTAACTTCGATGCTTTCAATCGTACGCGAACCAAGTTGAAGAGGTTCTCCGCTTCTTCGGGATGTTTGCCGAAGCGGTCGGTTAGCTCGGAGGAGATTTCTTCGAGGTGCTCGTTCGTCGATACGGCAAAGAGTCGCCTGTAAATCGTGAGGCGCTCGTTGTCATTCTCGATGTACGATTCGGGAATGCGAACGTCGAAGTCGGCTTCGACGAGTGTTTGGTTCTCCGTCGTTCGCCGCTTGGTTTCTTTGTCGAACACATCTTGAAACTCCTGCTCTTTCAATTCGGCAACTGCTTCCTCCAAGATTTTGGTGTACATCTCGAAGCCCATGCTCTCGATAAAACCGCTCTGTTCGCCGCCGAGCAAATTGCCTGCGCCGCGAATTTCCAAATCGCGCATCGCAAGATTGAATCCCGAGCCAAGCTCTGTGAATTCTTCAATCGCTTGTAAGCGGCGCACTGTTTCACGCGGCAGAACGGAAATCGGCGGCGTGAGAAGATGCGCGTACGCCTGCACGTTCGAGCGACCGACTCGCCCGCGCAATTGATACAACTCCGCCATCCCAAATCTATCCGCACGGTTGATGATGATAGTGTTGACGCTCGGAATGTCAAGTCCCGACTCGATGATTTTCGTTGCGACGAGAACATCGAACTTTCGTTCGAGGAACGCGAGCATCACGTCCTCAAGTTCATGCGCGTGCATCTGCCCGTGCGCGTGACGGATGCGCGCTTGAGGCAGAATTCTTTGCAGCCGCGCAATCTCCTCGTCCATATTGTGCACGCGGTCGTGAACGAAAAAAACTTGTCCGCCGCGATGAATTTCTCGGAGAATTGCTTCGCGAATATGTTCTTCGTTGTACTGCGCGATTTCCGTGATGATGGGAATGCGATTGCGCGGCGGCGTGTTGATGATGGACAAATCGCGTGCGCCCAGGAGCGAGAAGTGCAACGTGCGCGGAATCGGTGTTGCGGTCAGTGTCAGCGTGTCAACATTTGCTTTGAACTGGCGCAGTTTCTCTTTTGCCGCAACACCGAAGCGATGCTCTTCATCTATAATCAGCAATCCCAAATCCTTGAAGCCGACATCTTTCGAAAGCAGGCGATGCGTGCCGATGACGATATCGGTCGAGCCGCCTTTGAGCCGCTCGATAATTTCCGACTGTTCTTTTTTTGTTTTGAATCGCGAGATGACTTCGATTTTTGTCGAGTACTTCGAAAGTCTGTCCAGAAATGTGTTGTAATGTTGTTGGGCGAGAATCGTTGTCGGCACGAGAACGGCGGCTTGCTTTCCGCTCATCACCGACTTGAACGCAGCGCGCACGGCAACTTCCGTTTTCCCGAAACCAACGTCGCCGCACACCAAACGGTCCATCGGAAACGGCGCTTCCATGTCTTGTTTCACCTCGTCGGTGGACTTTGCCTGGTCGGGCGTGTCCTCGTACATGAACGACGCCTCCAGCTCACGTTGCCAGAGCGTGTCTTTCTGGAACGCGTAGCCTTGCGCGTTCTTTCGCTTTGCATACAATCGTATCAGGTCGCGTGCAATGTCTTTGACGCGCTTCTTCGTGCGCGCCTTCAGTTTTTCCCACTCGCCGCTTCCGAGCCTCGTCAGTTTCGGAACGTGGCCTTCCTTCGACGCGTACTTCTGAATTTTGTTCAGATAATTCAGATTGACGTAGAGCGTGTCCTTCTCTTCGTACAACAACTTCACAACTTCCTGCTCGACGTCGCGCACGTTTATTTTTTTCAAGCCATCGTAGCGACCGATGCCGAACTCCGCGTGAACGACATAGTCGCCTTTCCGAAGCTCATGAAGTTCTCGCGCGGTAATTCCTTTGAACTTCGCTCGTCGCTGTTTGCCGCGGCGTTTGAGGCGATTGAAAACCTGATGTTCGGTGAAGAGCGCAACCTTTGCTTCCTGAAAAATAAATCCTTCGTGAAACGCTTCGAGCGAGAACTTGATGCGCGAAACATCGAGATGATGTTCGGGAATGTGAAGTTCTTGCTCCTCTTCTTCAGCAATCGGCTCAAGTTCAGCGAGCAAATCTTTGAGGCGGTCGCGTTCGGATTCGGTGTCGCACGTGATGAAGATTGTGAAGTCTTTGGTCTGCAATTCCGCGAGATGACCGCGAAGAATTTTTATGCTTCCGTTGATTGATGGTTGAGAGGTAGAGCCGAAGTCAATTGGTTGTTGAGCGTTTTGTGAAATTGCTGAGAGATGGATTTGTGGGAACATTGCCAAGAGTTCAAGGAGTTCTTCCCAAGCGAGCTGATGTTCCGATGATGGAGATTCATCTAGAGATTTCTTTAGAAGTTCTGGCTCGTCGAGGACGAGGAGCGCGTTGGGGTTTAGGAAATCGAGGAGGGTTGAGCGCGATGAGGAGGTGTTGCTAGCCAAAACGCCCTCACCCCTCGACGAGTCGAGTCGTCGACCTTCCCCTCTCCCAAAGGGAGAGGGGTGACTTGGCTTGTCATTCTGAGTCCCGCCTTCTTTTGGCGAGACGAAGAATCCATTCACATCATCTGATTCCATAAACATGGATTCTTCACTTCGCTTCGCTCCGTTCAGAATGACGGGTTGACGAGACGGATGCAACAGGTCGGGAACAATGTTTGCGGCAACCAACTCCTTTATGGAGCGTTGCGATATCGCTTCAAACTCGCGAATAGATTCAACCGTATCGCCGAAGAATTCTATGCGAACGGGATTCTCTCCGACAAACGGAAAGACGTCGAGGATTCCTCCGCGTACCGAATAATCGCCAACCGATTGGACGAACTGTTCTTTTTCAAAACCGAATTCAGCGAGTTGTGCTTGCAGTTTCTTGAAGTCGTACTCTTTCCCCGTTTCAATTTTGAAAACTTGGTGCTTCAGTGATGCTGGATTCGGAATGTTCGAGGACAACGCGGTTGCATGCGTAATGACGATGTTAGCATTGCCATCAATCAACGCACGGAGCGTTTCAACATCTTCGACGCTTGTCGCACTTGTATCTTCAACATGCGAATGATGTTTTGAGCCGCTCAACGAGTCGAGTCGTCGACCGAACAATTTCACGCGGCTCTGTCCGACAACGAGATTGAAATCGTCGCGAAGTTTTTGGGCATCGTCTTCATCCGCCACAACGATGAGAAGCTGCTTTGATAGATCTTCGGCTATTGCGCTCAAGACAAATGAACGTAGTGAGCCTGCGATGCCTGTGAGTGAGATTGCCTCGTTTGCTTGAAGCTTCGCGGTTTGCTTTGCGAGTTCTTCGACTCGATTCTGTTCGACGATTATTTTTTTGAAATGTTCAATCATATCGTTTGGAGTAAACACACTAAGCCCACCCGTCAACTGAATTTCTATATCAGTGACGGAAGGGCGAATGAACTTCGTGAAAATTATGGATATTACTTCTACTTCAAAGCCAATGAAACTCGCACTGCTTCATCCACATCCGACATACGTCGTGCGGATAACGAACCAATCTTGTTGAAAAGTCTGACCCCCCTTATCGAGTGTCCGAATCTGCCCGCAATCAACGTAGCAGTCGTAGCGCAATCCGCCCTCGCCGGCTTCAAGGAACACCATTATCGGAAGTGGGCGGGTTATCTCCTTCACACTTGATATCGGAGCGACAATTGTGACCGGACTGAAGCGATTGCCGACATTGTTTTGAATAACAACTGCGGGTCTTCGCTTTTTCACTTCAGCGCCGACAGTTGGGTCGAGATTCACTTCATACACATCGCTGCGCAACAACGGCGGCACAAGTCCAGTCGGTTTACTCCGCATCGGCTGCTTCCCATTCTCTGCTCATCTTTGAATAGTATGCCGCATTTGCATTGTAGCCTTCAGCGAGTTCTCGCTCAAGCGCCTCTTTCTCTAAAGCCGCGATATGTCTGGCAAGAGCTATCCGAACGAATTCACTCACCGTCTGCCCATTTTTTTCAGCTACTTCGGCGGCTTTCTTAGTGAGTTCGCTTGGGACGACAAGATTGACTCGCGTTCTCGATTTCCTTGTCGCTTGC
>JANNUB010000160.1:0-4583 GCA_031394795.1 Ignavibacteriota bacterium
ACGACTGGTCGAATGTTGCCGCGTTCGACAATCACACCGGCATCAATATCCTTCAGCACCAAAATACATTTGTGCTGGGCAGCGTCATCACGTTCTAAGAAGATCACAAAACAAACATTATCTAATACTACCTAAGGGAGATCCTATCATGATTCGACGTTTTTTCGCGAGCCGCTTTGCTGCGTTGCTGGCGCTATTTCTGGTAATGACGTTTGCGACGGCACACGTTTCACTCGCTGAAGCCGACCCCACCGGCGCGAAGACCGGGACAGCTGCTGACATCCCTGCCGCGAAACCAGGCCAGCCGACTTTGATTGAGCTCGCCGACGCACTCGGACACAGCCGCGTTGCTGTCAACATCGTATGGACCCTGCTTGCCGGATTTTTGGTGATGTTCATGCAGGCCGGGTTCGCAATGGTGGAGGCGGGTTTCACTCGCGCAAAGAACGTAGCGCACACCATGGGAATGAACTTTCTCGTCTACGCCATCGGCATGACAGGGTTTTGGATTTCCGGCTTTGCATTGATGTTTGGCGGTGTTGGCGCCATTTCCGCATTAGGTGGAACGCCCGGACTTAATGGTGAATTCACAATTGATATCTTCGGAAAAACATTCGGGCTGTTCGGAATGAACGGTTTCTTCCTCAACAACTCAGTGTATGATGTCGGGATCTTCACGCTGTTCCTTTTTCAAATGGTCTTTATGGATACGACCGCTACAATACCAACCGGTGCAATGGCGGAACGATGGAAGTTCTCATCCTTTGTGATCTTTGGCTTCTTCATCTCGATGGTTGTGTATCCAATTTTTGGAAATTGGGTGTGGGGAGGAGGATGGTTGGCGACGCTTGGTACAAATTTCGGTCTCGGTCACGGACATGTTGACTTTGCAGGCTCTTCCGTTGTCCACATGGTAGGTGGAGTTGCTGCGCTTGCGGGCGCCATTGTCCTTGGCCCTCGCATAGGAAAGTACAATAAGAATGGAACCTCCAACGCGATTCCCGGACATAACATCCCAATGGCAATCATCGGAACGTTCATTCTGGCGTTCGGCTGGTTTGGATTTAATCCCGGCTCCACGCTCTCCGGAAACGATCTGCGCATCTCGGTTGTCGCGGTCAACACTATGCTCGCTTCGGCAAGCGGTGCGCTCGTTGCAACACTCTACATGTGGATCAAATTCAAAAAGCCTGATCCGAGCATGATGGCAAACGGCCTGCTTGCAGGCCTCGTCGCGATCACCGCCCCATGCGCATTCGTCAATGCGGGCGCCGCATTTCTCATCGGTGGTATTGCGGGCTTCCTCGTCGTCGTTGCAGTGTTCTTCATTGACCAAAAACTTCATGTCGACGATCCTGTTGGTGCTGTCGCAGTCCATGGCGTGAACGGTCTATGGGGCGTTCTCGCGTTGGGTCTCTTTGCTGATGGAACATATGGTGATGGCTGGAACGGAGTCCCGGGAACCGTTCGTGGTTTGTTCTACGGCGATGCGAGTCAATTCATTGCGCAGTTGATCGGCGCGTCCGTTTGCATCGTATTTGTTTTTTCGACGATGTATGGCTTCTTCAAGCTCTCCGACAAACTGTTCGGCATTCGCGTTGCTGCAAAGGATGAGATTGAAGGACTCGATATACCGGAAATGGGAGTGAGAGGATACGAGGATATTCCTCGCGGAGCAAGCGAGTATGTTCCAGCCATTGAACGCGGTTGATGTCTGAATGTTCGAGCGACAGACGTGAGAACCTTTACGTGTAGGGACATGCCTCCGGCATGTCCTGCTCGATAGTTATATGTCGGAATTCAGGAACAAGATAATCCTTGACAAAAAGGAATGATTGGCTTATCTTTTTTGCCATTGATTAGCTGTCGCCTTAGTTGTTTAGGCAAAATGACCAATCCACTCAAGTCTGTATTTGCTGAATGCTCGACGAGATAGATGTAAAGATTCTGGAAACCCTTCAACGGGACGGAAGAACCAAGCGCAATGAGCTTGCTGAAGCTGTGGGGCTGTCGCTTCCGTCAGTGAGTGATCGGCTCACGAAGCTGGAAGACAATGGCATCATCACCGGGTACTTTGCCACGGTTGATCACAAGAAGCTTGGCAAAGACATCACCGCGTTTATTTTCGTGAAAGTGGATTCGTCGAGACATTACGGCGCATTCCTTGAGCATGCAAAACACCTGGACGACATTCTTGAGTGTCACGCGATTACGGGCGACGGCTCGCATCTGCTGAAAATCAGGACGAAGAACACGGAATCGCTCGAAAAACTCCTCGCAAAAATTCAAGCGTGGAGCGGCGTGGTGAATACTCGAACCAATCTCGTTCTCTCGACGTCGAAAGAATCAATGCACATTAAGATCGAAGGGTCAAAGTGAATATCAACTCCGGCGATACCGCGTTCATGCTCATCTCGGCGGCGCTTGTCCTTTTCATGACGCCAGGACTCGCGTTCTTCTACGGCGGACTCGTTCGCAGCAAGAACGTCGTCAACACGATGATGATGAGTTTTGTGGCGCTCGGCATCGTGACGGTACAATGGGTGTTATGGGGATACAGCATTTCGTTTGCGCCGAACGGCGGGACGCTTGGCGGCTTCATCGGAAGTCTTGATTGGATTGGATTGAAGAATGTTGATCTAACTCCAAGTGCAGACTATTCTACGACCGTCCCGCATCAAGCGTTTATGATCTATCAAGCGATGTTTGCCGTCATTACGCCGGCGCTCATCTCGGGGGCAATCGTCGAGAGGATGAAGTTCAAGGCGTACGCGGTGTTTATTTTTCTATGGACGACAATTGCTTACGATCTCGTCGCGCATTGGGTCTGGGGCGTTGGCGGTTGGCTGCGGGTAATGGGCGCTCTCGATTTCGCGGGGGGCACGGTCGTCCACATCAACGCCGGAGTTTCCGCGCTTGTCGCGGCGCTGATGCTCGGGCCGCGACGGGGATTTCCGCAGCGCGCGATGCCACCGCATAATGTTACGCTCGCGATTCTTGGGGCGGGAATGTTGTGGTTTGGCTGGTTCGGATTCAACGCGGGGAGCGCGATAAGTTCGGGTGCGCTTGCGACGACGGCATTTGTCGCGACGAACATCGCTGCGGCTTCCGGATTGTTAAGCTGGACTCTCATCGAACTTTTTCTCAAAGGAAAACCGACTGCCATCGGAGCGATCACGGGCGCAGTTGCGGGGCTTGTTGCTATTACTCCAGCGTGTGGTTTCGTTACGCCGCTCGGCGCGATGTGCATCGGTTTTGGAGTATCCGTCGTGTGCTATTGGGCGGTGAATCAACGAATGAAGTGGAAGTTCGACGACTCGCTCGACGCGTTTTCTGTTCACGGAGTCGGGGGAATGTTCGGCGCGTTGATGACCGGCGTGTTCGCCACGAAAGCCGTCAACGAAGCCGGCAATAACGGTGTGCTCTACGGCAACGCATCTTTACTTTGGATTCAATTTGTTGGCGTGTTCGCTACGGCGGCATTTGCGGCGATCGTCACGTTCGTTCTGTTGAAAATCATCAACGCAACAATGGGCATTCGCTCAAGCGACGAGCACCAGCACGAGGGGCTTGACTTGGTCGAGCACGGAGAAAAGGGGTATCATGAAATTGTATAACCATAAGCCCTGAGCGGAGCGAAGGGCATTTGCGCGTTTCGACCAGGAAGACCATCCTGCTCGCCTCATTGTGCTATGAGGACAGGGGGGACAAAAAATCTGCTAACCAAACCATGAGCGGTGTGAAGGGCGTTGCTGCATTTTACACGCGGTAAGATTCTTCGCTTCGCTCAGAATGTAAAATCAACCAAAGGAACCTTATGGCTAAAGCAAAAAAATCTCATTCTGCCATTGACAATGTCTTTCGCCTCATCAAAGATCAAGGCGTCAAGATGGTGGACTTCAAGTTCATTGACCTGCCCGGTATCTGGCAGCACGTGACGGTGCCTGTGCATCGGCTCACAGAGGAATCATTCGAGGAGGGTTTCGGGTTTGATGGTTCTTCGATCCGCGGCTTCAAGGCGATCAACGAAAGCGATATGTTGATCGTCCCTGACCCGAAGACGGTATTCATTGATCCGTTCGTCGAGATGAAAACCATCAGCTTCATCTGTGATATTTTCGATCCGTTGACGAAGGAACGATTCAGTCGTTGTGCACGCGGCATCGCGCACAAAGCGGAGAAGTATCTTCTCTCGACCGGACTCGCGGACACTTCGTACATGGGCGCCGAGGCTGAGTTTTTTATATTCGATGATGTTCGCTTCGACACGAACGGCCACAACAGTTTCTATCATGTTGATTCGATTGAAGGTCGTTGGAATTCCGGTCGCGATGAAGGACCGAACCTCGGCTACAAGCCGCGCTACAAAGAAGGATATTATCCCGCGCCGCCGACGGATCATCAAATGGATTTGCGCAACGAGATGGTGGCGAACATGATGGCCTCGGGTCTCGAAGTCGAGACGCAGCATCACGAAGTCGCGAGCGGCGGTCAGGCGGAGATTGATTTGAAGTTCGCGCCGCTCTTGCAGCACGCCGACCACATGATGCTCTTCAAATACATCATCAAAAACACGGCGAAGG
>JANNUB010000174.1:0-7041 GCA_031394795.1 Ignavibacteriota bacterium
CCCCCAGCCCCCGCAGAAAAACCATCATCCAAGTGAAGAGCAGTTCGGTGGACATGGTCGGAAAATGAAGAATTTAGAATGAAGAATGCGGAATGGCGTCAGATCGGAGGACTGGTTTCATTCTCCATTCTTCATTCGAAATTCTTCATTAGGCCGAAGGCCGTCACATGCCCAGCGTGCCCATCTGACTGATCACGCGGATCGCGAAGTCCGTCAGCGAACGCACGAGCCACGGCCCGAGCGCGACACAAAGCAGCGCAAGCGCGAAAGCCGATCTCGCGAAACGATTTCGGCTTGACGAGTTTTTGGCGGAGAAGTTCGTCACCGGCGTAGCGTTGATTTCGCTTGCTGCAATCGTGTTGATTTTCTTTTTTGTTTTCCGCGAAGCGGTTCCGCTGTTCACCAAGAAAGAGCAGGCGCCAACGAAAACGCAGCGGGTGGAAGTGCAAGAAGAGGAAGAGACGTACGGCGAGGAATTCTTGGGCGAAGGTGCAAAGCAACTCGACGCTGCGCAAGCAGGCAAGCCGTCGGTCGAAGATGTGAGTCACGATGATGGCGCGACGCTCGCGAATCTCTTCTCAGGCACGTGGCAACCCGTCGCAACGCAGCCGAAATACGGCTTGCTGCCGTTGATGGTCGGCTCGCTCAAGGTGACCGCACTTGCATTGCTGTTCGCCGCGCCGTTGGGAATTCTTGCGGCATTGTTCACCTCGTCGTTTGCGCCGAAATGGTCGCGCGAGTACATCAAGCCCGCGATTGAATTGCTCGCAGGCTTTCCATCGGTGGTGATTGGATTTTTCGCGCTCGTTACGCTCGCGAGCGCGATGCAGGACGCGTTCGGTTACCAGTTCCGACTCAATGCGCTCGTCGGCGCGATGGCGATGGCGCTCGCGGTCATCCCCATCATCTACACCGTTGCCGAAGACGCGCTGACCGCAGTGCCGAAGTTCATGACGGAGGCGAGTCTCGCGCTTGGCGCGACGCGTTGGCAAACGGCGTTGTTCGTCACGCTGCCCGCGGCGACGCCTGGCGTGTTTGCCGCGATCATTCTCGGCTTCGGGCGCGCATTCGGCGAGACGATGATTGTGTTGATGGCGACGGGCAACGCGGCGCTCATGTCATGGAATCCGCTCGAACCGATTCGCACAATGTCGGCAACCATCGGCGCGGAAATGGCGGAAGTGGTGTTCGGCGATACGCATTACCACGTGCTGTTCTTCATCGGCGCGGTGCTGTTTATCTTTACGTTTTCGTTGAACGCATTCGCGGAGTTTTACGTGCGCCAGCGATTGTTGAAACGATTCCGCGGAGGCGCTTCATGATCAAGATTCCGCTTCGCCGCCGCATCGTTGGGACGTGGGTGATTGGCAGCAGTGCGCTTGCGACCGTCACTATTCTCGCGCTCATGATCGCGCTCATCATCAACATCGTTGACGGAGCGAAGGACACACTCACGTGGGAGTTCATCAGCAGCGAGCCGCGCGAGGGAATGACAGCAGGAGGAATTTTTCCCGCCATCGTTGGCACGGTGGTGCTCGTGCTGCTGATGTCGCTCGCGGGAGTTCCTGCCGGCGCAATCACGGCGTTGTATTTGAGTGAGTACGCAAGCTCGCGCTCGAAGATTGCGCGGGCGATACGTTTCGCTGTGAATACTCTCGCAGGTGTTCCCTCGATTGTCTTTGGGTTGTTCGGTCTCGGCTTCTTCGTTCAGTTCGTCGGAACGGGAATGGACAACGCACTCGGCGGGACGGAACTTCGATGGGCGCAGCCGAATGTTCTTTGGGCAAGCCTTACGATGGCGCTGCTCACGCTGCCTGTGGTGATCGTCTCCGTCGAAGAAGCAATCAAGACCGTGCCGCAAGATTTGCGCGCAGCGAGTCTCGCGCTCGGTGCAACGAAGTGGCAAACGATTTGGAACGTCGTGCTGCCCAATTCGATGAACGGGATTTTTACGGGCGCGATACTCGCCGTGAGCCGCGGCGCGGGAGAAGTCGCGCCGATTTTGTTTACGGGTGCAGCGTATTTTCTTCCGCAACTCCCGGGCTCGTTGTCCGATCAATTCATGCACCTCGGCTATCACGTGTACATCATGTCGACCCAATCCACGAACGTTGATGCCACGAAGGGAATTCAATATGCTACGACACTCGTGTTGCTATGTCTGACATTTGTACTTAATTTGGCTGCCATCCTTCTGCGCTCGCGAATACGTGCGCGTCAGATTCAATAGAATATTCTTGTGGATACTGAACCAAAAATACGAACAGAAAATCTGAATTTGCACTACGGCGCTAAACAAGCGCTTAAAAATATCAGCCTCGATGTGCCGCCAAACAAAGTCACTGCGTTTATTGGACCATCCGGCTGCGGCAAGTCCACGTACCTCCGAAGCCTCAATCGCATGAACGACCTGATTGATGGCGTTCGCACTGAAGGCAAGGTGCTGATTGACGACGTGGACATCTATCACAAAGATGTTGACGTTGTTGAGTTGCGGAAACGCGTGGGAATGATTTTTCAGAAATCAAATCCATTTCCCAAATCCATCTACGACAATGTCGCCTACGGTCCGCGCATAAACGGCGTGAAGGACAAAAAGAAGTTGGATGAGATTGTCGAGACGTCGTTGCAGCGTTCCGCGTTGTGGAATGAGGTGAAAGATGATTTGCGCAAGAGCAGTCTCGCGCTTTCCGGCGGGCAGCAACAGCGACTTTGCATCGCCCGTGCGCTTGCTGTTGATCCAGAAATCCTGTTGATGGACGAGCCTGCCAGCGCGCTCGACCCGATTGCGACGGCGAAAATCGAAGAGTTGATTTACGAGTTGAAAGAGAAATATACAATCGTTATTGTAACACACAACATGCAGCAGGCGGCACGGGTCAGTGATTGTACCGCGTTCTTCTATTTGGGGGAACTCATTGAGTTCGGTGAGACGAAGAAGATGTTCACGACTCCAGGGAAGAAACAAACGGAAGAATATATCACTGGACGATTCGGTTAGTTAACGAGGATGGTGTTTGCAAAAGGGTCAGTTGAATTTACGGAGAGAGAATTAATGCACAGACATTTCGAATACGAGCTTGACGGCTTGAAATCTAACATCATCAAGATTGCAAGTCTCGCTGAAAACGCAATCGCGGAATCCATCAAGTCGCTGCTCGAACAGCGGAAAGACCTCGCCGAACAAGTGATTGCTTCGGACAAGCAGATTGACATGTACGAAATCGTCATAGACAATCACGTGGTGGATCTTCTTGCGCTGCAACAGCCGGTTGCTGTTGACTTGCGTTTCATTCTTGCAGCATCAAAAATCAACAACGACCTTGAACGCATCGGCGATCACGCCGTGAACATCGCGCAGTCCGCCATAAAGTTGGCGGATGCGCCGTTCGTCACGCCGCTCATTGACATTCCGCAAATGGCGGAGACCACGCAACAGATGTTGCGCGATGCCATTGATGGCTTCATCCACCGCGACGCTCAGAAAGCCCGCGGCGTGCTGACGAACGACGACATCATCGACAATCTCAACCGAAAAGTCGTAGCTGATCTTGTGGCGTTGATGCACAAAGATTCCGCAACCATCGAGCAGGGTCTCGACCTCATCCGCATCAGTCGCAATCTTGAACGCGTCGCTGACCTTACGACGAACATCGCCGAGCAAGTTGTTTTTATGGCGGAAGCGCGGGTGGTGAAGCATCAGGCAGATAAAGAGCAGGAACCGAAGAAGTAGGATGTCGCGTCGGAAGTGCGGAACGTGGAGTGATGGATTGTTGGATTGTTGCACTGTCGCTTTGAAATCTCGAATACTCCAATACTCCAATACTCCATCAATCCATTTATCCACCAATCCATTCATCCATCAATCCATCATCCTCGGATGTTGGCACGACCTCGATCAATCTTTGTCACCGGCGGCACCGGCTACATCGGCAGCCGATTGATTCCGCGCTTACTTGAACGCGGACATGAAGTACGCGCGCTCGTTCGCAAAGGCTCAGAGCAAAAACTTCCGCGCGGCTGCACGCCAATCATCGGCAACGCGCTCGACCAATCAACATTTATCAGTCAAATCACACCAGGGGACACATTCGTACAACTCGTTGGCGTTGCGCATCCTTCTCCCGCGAAAGCGGAGAAGTTCAAAGATGTTGATTTGGTTTCGGTGAGAGAATCAGTCGCGGCGGCGAAGCAGAACAACATTCAACACTTCATTTATCTCAGTGTCGCGCAGCCCGCGCCGATCATGAAGGAGTATCAATCGGTGAGGGCGGAAGGGGAGAGACTGATTCGCGAAAGCGGCATGAACGCGACATTCATTCGCCCGTGGTACGTTCTCGGACCCGGACATTATTGGGCGTACGCGTTGAAACCGTTGTATTGGATTGCAGAAATAATTCCTTCGAAGCGAGAGCAAGCGAAACGAATGGGACTTGTTACGATTGAGGAGATGCTTGGCACTCTTGTCTACGCGGTGGAGAATCGATCGGAGGGAATTCGAATCGTTGAAGTAGTGGACATCAAGAAAGCATCGGCACTCTGAGAAGTCAGAAGTCAGAGGTTCAGCGGTCAGCAATCAGAGGTCAGAAGAACTCTATAAACTCAAGAATTAAACCCAAGCACGACATCCCGGTCAAAAATCCAACTGAACTTTTCTTTCCCTGAAAACGAAACGCGGGCAGCCAACTTCGCGTACCGCTCGGACAAATTGCAAAGATAATCCTGCGCCTGTGCCGCAGCGTCGCCCAAGCCTTCGATGGTTTCCAGCTTCCAGTGTTCGACGAGGTCTTCGATGATCTCAGAATAGTCCTTCACCGTGTACACGCCCGTCTTCTGGGCGACGATGGAATACTTTTGAAACAGGTTCCGGTCCTTGCAGTCGTACATCAACACGGCAGGCATCACGATTTTGGTTTTCATCATCCTGGCGAATGAGAGGACTGCCTGAGCCGGGTCGATCTCAAAGACTTTAGACATGAAGAGTTTATATGCCTTCTCATGGCGCGCCTCGTCGCCTGCAATCAAACCGCAGATTTTGTGGAGATGGTCTTCGCCCGCTTTTTTCGCAAGCACGCCCACGTTGCGATGGGAGATTTTCGTTGCTCGTTCCTGGAACGATGTGTAGATGAAACCGAGATACGGGTCGTTCTCCGTTTGCGGGTCGAACCCGTTGTTGAGGAGGTGATGCACTGTTTGCTCGACTGCGCGCATATCAACTCTGCCGCTCAGGTACAGGTACTTGTTCAGCAAATCACCGTGGCGGTTTTCTTCGGCAGTCCACCCGCGGCTCCATTGCGCCCAGGGATTCGCGCTCGCGCCGGTTATGTCGGTGACTCCGCGCAATCTGTTGAGCCATAGTTGATAGCTCGGGAGCGCTTCTTCCGTCACCATATCGCCGATGAGAACAACCAGCACATCATCGGGCAATGCCGATGCTCTTGCGCGAAACTCGATGAGATCGTCGTTCCAACTCTCTTTCGTCATGTCGGGCACAAGGTCGCTTGGCTGCCAGCTTTGATCAACGGGCACGAGGAGTTTGCTCAAATTCTCCTGCACAAAACTTTCCATGCCTCGAATGACTTCAAACTGCGACGAGTTGACGGGTATTTCATTTGACATTGACACTGCAAACTCCTCTCTAAACCATAGAACGATTATCTATCTGCGAGAAATATCCGCCAATTATTGGTGAATAACAAGGAGGAAAATGCCTCCTATCCCATTCGGCGATGTAGAACTTCGCATTGACTGCCCTGAGTTTGAGGCGGCTGAAGCGGTGTGAGTGCTCCGCAAATGACGAAGCCCCAACTCTTCCCACAAGAGCCGGGGCTTTCCTGTTATCGCGAACAGGTTGAAAATTATTTCACTGCCAACGCTTCCTCCTGCAATCGCTGTGCAAGAGCAGTGAACAACTCATCGCCATTCTTGTAGTCGCCATGCTTTTCGTATGTAAACAGTTCCGGATGCACAAACACCATGCTGGTGAGATATGCTTTGTAGCGGATGGCAAGGGTCTCACCTCTGATGGCGAGTTCCTCGACTTTGTTCGTGAGTGATTTTGAAGTTGCCTTCGGCTGTGCAAGCCTCAGCATCGCTACATGCGCGAGCCCGCACTCGATGATTTCATAGCACGAGGAATAGTTGAGTGAGCCGAGGTACGCTTTCGATGCGCGGTCAAAATTCAGATTCCGATAGCTGTTCAATTCTGCAAACATTTTGTAGGGCGGGTCGCCGCGAATTCGTGTTTGTGCATTCGCTTGGATGGCGATGACAAGCAGCAACGTGGAGAGTAAAATTCTTCTCTTCATAAACTCCTCGTCTAAATATGATTGTCAAGTGAGTTGATTGTTTCTGATGGTTTGACGACATCATCCTCCGAAAAGTTACAGCCGAGCAGAAGATTTTTCCATTGGTGATGCCGACGTGCAAGCAGTGCGTCGGTTCTTCACATTGGGTCTTACTTTCACTATCTTGTGCAAGACTTCCCAACGCACTCACCGTTCTTTTACATAGGAGATTCCCCATGACCCGCCTTCTTCTTTTTGTCTTGCTCGTTTCGACATCTGCATTTGCACAACTCCGCTTGGCGATTTCATTCCCCACTAAGCGAAGCTCTCAGCCTCTGGACGGCAGAGTGTTTCTTCTCGTCTCCTCCGACAGCACCGCCGAACCGCGTTTTCAAATCAGCGAGAATCCCGAAACGCAACTGATGTTTGGGGTTGATGTGGATGGATTGAAACCGAACTCAGCCGCGATTGTTGATGCGGCAGCGTTCGGCTATCCGTTAAGAAGTATTTCAAAAACTCCTGCCGGCGAGTATTGGGTGCAGGGTCTTTTGCACAGGTACGAAACGTTCAAGCGCGCCGACGGACACACGGTGAAGCTGCCGATGGATAGAGGAGAAGGTCAACATTGGAATCGCGCGCCAGGAAATCTTTACAGCGCGCCGCAAAGAGTCCGGATTGATCCATCGAAGAACGAAACGATTTCAATTCTGCTCGACAAAGAAATTCCACCCATCGAGCCGCCGAAGGGTGAGCC
>JANNUB010000176.1:0-8719 GCA_031394795.1 Ignavibacteriota bacterium
TTGATGGACAAGCTGGGCGTCGAGCGCCGCTTGCTCACCTCGGGCGCCAACAAGGCCATGCTCGACCCATTCAGCCCCGTCAACCCGCAACAGATGCAGATGGCAAAGGCCATGATCGAACAGATCCACCGCCAGTTCATCGCCGTGGTCAAGGAGGGGCGCGGTGAGCGCCTCAAGGAAACACCGCAGACGTTCTCGGGGTTGTTCTGGAACGGCGAAGAGGCGGTGCGAATGGGACTGGCCGACGCCTTGGGAAACCTCGACTTCGTGGCGCGCGAAGTGGTCAGGGCCGAAGAGATCGTCGACTACACGCCGCGCGACAACGTGGCCGAGCGGCTGGCCAAACGTTTCGGCGCCAGCGTCGGCGCCGGCGCCGTCAAGGCCATGCGCGAACTCGCGCCGCTGCGGTGTAGGCCGGCCTGGGCGAGCGCGTGGCGGTGGCCGCGCAGCACCTGTTGCCCAAGCATGCCTTGACGTTGGCAGCCGGTGCCCTGGCGCGCGCGCACGGCGCAAGCGCCACCACGGCCGTCATCCGCTGGTTCGTGCAGCGTTACGGCGTTGACATGGCCGAGGCCGAGCAGCCCGATGCGGCGTCATACGCCAGCTTCAACGACTTCTTCACGCGCGCGCTCAAGCCAGGTGCCCGGCCGTTGGCGCCAGCGGATCTGGTGTGCCCGGTCGATGGCGCCATCACCCCGCCGGTGCAATCTTCGCCAAGCACAAATTCAGGATAGTATTGTTGGTTGATTCATTGAGACGACGCTTGACAGCAGAGCGCTTTTTGTGGAACCATGTTTCCAATAGACGGGGAGAAACTCATCGTGGATTAGCATCGCACATTTTTCAGCGTATTCGAATGAACATCGCTGATGGAGTGCGAAAGCTAAGAACTCCGGAAAAATCACTTACCATTGCGGAATGAACATGCTGCTTCACGGGCATTTCGATTCACTCTGATATTGCACTATTTCAATATGCAGAACAAATCACATGAAGCGCAGGTCGTCATACTCACCGGGGACGGAGATCGCGGCGCTCTCGATTTCTTGCGCTCATTCGGACGTGAGGGCATCCCCTGCACCATCGCCTCGACAGAAACGAATGACATCGCCTCAAGGTCTCGCTATTGCAGTCATCTCGTCTTGGTGAAGCCGTACAACGAGGATAACGATGCACACAATGTCAGTGTTCTTGTAGAGTTGGGTCGGCAGTTTGCTGAGAAACCAGCGCTTATCTACGGTGAAGACGCCAATATGCTTTTCATTTCCCGGAACAGAGAGACACTGCAAGTCCACTATCGCTTCCTCATGCCTCCCCGAGGATTGGCGGAGATGTTCGTCAACAAGACCGAGTTCCAGAAACTCGCGGAACGTTGCGACATCCCCGTTCCGAAAACTCGCTTCGTCTCTTCATATGAAGAGCTGTGCAGTGTTGCAAGTGAAATAAGCTTCCCTGCGTTCGTCAAGCCTGCGTACACAATGAACTGGACGTTTGACGATCCGGAGCTTCGAAAGAGGTACCGAAGCTACAAATTCGCGCTCCGACAATTTCACACCGCTGATGAAATGCTGGAATGGTGTCGCCCCCTTCCCATGGGCAACGGTGGCGTGCTCGTCCAAGAATTCATCGAAGGATCTGACCGGGAAGTTTTTAGCTTCCACGGATACTTCGACGAAAATTCACGACCCTTGGCGTACTTTGTCGGCAGAAAAATTCGTACATATCCAATGCACCATGGTGGAAGCGCCTTCGTCGAGACGGTTGACGAGCCAACGGTTGCGAAAATCGGCATCGAGTCGCTCCAAAAAGTAAAGTTCAGCGGTATCGTAAAAATCGACATGAAGAGGAATCCACGCGATGGCTCGTTCAAGATTCTCGAAGTGAATCCTCGATACACATTGTGGACATCGTTGGGTGCATTTGCAGGAATGAATCTATGCACAATAGCTCTCCGCCATCTGCGGGGAGAACTTACGGAACCGGTGACGCAGCAATATGCACTTAACCACAAGTGGCTGTTCTTCAAACAAGACTTTCGCGCTTTTCTCACAGGTTACTGGCGTGCCGGTGAGTGGACCCTCTGGCAGTATCTCAATTCCCTGCGTGGAAAGAGAATTTATCAACTCTGGAATCAGAAAGATCCTGCCCCATTTTTCTATTCTGCCGCGGCGTTCTGGATGAAGAACGGACGCAAAGCAATGCACAAGCTGATGCCCTCATAGACCTCTCATGAAACTCGCTATTATTTCGGACATTCATGCGAACGCGACAGCACTCAAGCTCGTGCTTGGTTTCTTGAAGGCACGAGGCGGCGTTGAGAAAATTTTCTGCCTTGGGGATATCGTTGGCTTTCACACATCTCCCGGCGAGTGTATTGATCTTGTAAGAGAAAATGTCGTTACGTGCATTGCCGGTAACCACGATGCAGGTGTCGCCGGCAGTCTCGGCGAAAAGAAATTCCCGTGGGAATGTTGGGAGGCAATACAATGGACACGAAAGAACATCACTCATCAACAGCTTCGATTTCTCGAATCACTCCCTCACCAGACCATAGTGGATAACGCATTCTGGATGATGCATGGCATATTCGGCGACCCACATCATTACATGGTTGGAGATTTGAAACATCAGTATGCGTTTTTACGATTGAGATTTGCAGGTATCAGACTTGGTTTCTACGGCCACATTCACAAGCAAACATGTTTCAAAAAGAGCCTGAAAGAATTCTCTTCAGCAATCGAACCAATGGCGATTTCCCAACCTGTCGTGATTGAGCAGCGCGCAGCATACCTCATGAACCCGGGTACGGTAGGCCAACCAAGGACGAATGATCCTCACGCGAGATTTGCAATCGTTGATCTTGATGAGGGACTGATCACATTTGAAAAAATCCCATACGATTACTCCACAGTGCTCGATAGAACTCTTGGAGTTTTTCCCCGTCACACTGCAATCTACAAACGATTCGGTTCGATACCGGACTGAATCCTCCGTAATGCGCTTCCTCTGTCTGATTTTCCTGAGACTGGTACAGCCAGAGACTGATACACGCGATCGAGCGCCGCTCCATTCGCTTCCCAGCTGTATCCCTTGATGAGATTCTGAAACGCTTCCTGCGTCAATCTCCTCCTCAATCCAGCATCGTTGAACAATCGAACCACGGCAGCTGCAAAATCCTCTGGAGTATCCGCAAACAGAGCTGAATGCTCATGCTTGAGATCGATCCCTTCACATCCGAGTGCTGTGGTAACAATCGTTCGCTTCATCGCCATCGCCTCAAGCGCCTTCCCACGAATGCCGCCACCGACGAGCAATGGGATGACGAATACCTGGCCCCGGGCAAAGTACGGTCTGATATCATCAACCCAACCCGTGACTTTGACTCTGTGGTTCGCTCTTCGCTGCAATGATTTCGGTGGGAGTGCCCCGACAACCCAGATTCGTGCATCAGGCTCGCGCTCGAGAATCAGTGGAAAGATCTTATCGAGAAAATAGGTAATCCCTTGATGGTTTGGCTGGTAGTTCATGAGACCCGTAAACACCATGGTCTTCGGCTCCTCAGGTATGCTTTGAGGTTCGAAGAACATCGAATCTACTCCGTTCGGAATTACCTCGACACGCTTTTGCGGAAGCAAATGGCGAAATTTCTCTTTGTCAACCTCAGTCGTCGCGAGCACAACATCAAACTTGTCGGTGATCGCCGGCTCTTCCCGCTTCATGTGGAGATAGTCCATGTACAAATATGGTTTTGCGAGAGGGCTCTTGCTCTGCTGATACATTCTCAAGAAGAAGTCGTAAGCAACATTGTGTGCATCCCCAACAAGCGGGACATTCTTTGGCAGCTGATAGTATCCGAACAGCGGCGTGCAACAATGGATCAGATCAAATTCTTCTGAACTCGTGAGCTGTTGCAACACGCGGGCGAATCTTCGATTGTAGAGCCAGCGGGTTGAGTTGTGCCCCGTGATGAGGTTCCATACTCTCAAGAGAAGATTGAATATGCGCGGGCGCGCGTTGTCAACGAACACGATTCGTTTGCATCGCGCTGAATACTTCTCGCGGAACTTCCTCTCCTCTTCGGGAGTGCCGATGGACAAAACCGAGACATCGTGTCGCTTGAGATTTTCCAGAAAGAACGGCGTGTTCCGCTTGGCAGGGCCAAGATCGGGAGGATACGGCGAGGTTTGAAACACCATGAGGATTTTCATTCGAACCTTTGTATGACTGCAACGACAAGAAAATGATCGTTACAATATATTGGATTTCTCGGAATGGTTCGTGATACAGCCCAAACCTCATTTTGATGCATGGAGGCAAGACGATCCGCCCTGGCGTTGGTCAGACGCACAGCGGATCGTCATTTGTGGAGGGGTCTAAGAGAGGATTAAATCTTCGGTATCGTAGCGACGGATTTCATCCGTCAGCTCGCCGGCTTTTGCTTCAGGAGATACTGCAATATCCTTCTTCTGAAACAACCGCAATACGCGCGGAATGATCACTGCAAACAATTTCATGGTTACCCCCTATTGAGGTGATTCACACAAGTTGTTTTTCCCCCGCCACACAAAAATTGCGCTCGCCGAAAGCGCGTCTCACCATCATGCCTTCCCTCCCACTTCCGGCGAGCCTCCCTCGGTACACTATTGAATGACAATAATCGCTTCTTCCTGGAGAAGATTACTCCGGAGAACGACGCACCACTTTTGGACCTCCAACTCGTCGAGCAGGATGATACTCAACACTTCCCTCTCAAATGTTGAAAGCGCTTCCGGATAGAACTGAATCCGCATAATGACTTCCTCCCGATCAGTTGTTGGAATAAGATACGTTAGCGAAGATCAAATGTTAATACCGCGAACGCGGTATTTTTTTGGAGGGATGGACAATTGCTCTTGCCGCGCAGAAAAGGGGAGAGGAATTACTCAAGAACGGCACATGGGGCTATTTATTCGCAAATTTCCTTTAGAGAGATGTCAGAAGATTCAGGAGAATGTCTTCGGAGGGTTGGACTGCAACCATTTAGCAACAGCTTCCCCGATGGTATGGACATTGAGCTTCTTATAGATATTCTTGATGTGGGTATCCACGGTCCGGTATGTGATGAAGAGTTTGTCGGCGACGATTTTCTTTGAGGAGCCTTCAGCCACATGCTTGAGTATCTCTTGCTCACGTTCGGTGAGTCCCAGGTTGACGGTCGAGTGAAACTGCTTGAACAGAAACATTACCTTGCGCGCAATAGGTGCATTCATCGGCAGCCCACCGTTGAGAACTTCCGTTATGGAGGCAACCGTATCGTCTAATGAGATGTTCTTCTTCAAGTAACCCGTCGCACCGGCACAAATCGCCTGAAACACATCATGGTCATCGTCGAAGTTCGTGAGCATGATAACGTCCGTGGCCGGCGAGATCTCCTTTGTGCGCTTCAGACCTTCAATGCCATTCATCCCTTGCCCCAGATGAATGTCCATGAGCACAACTTCGGGCGCATCTCTACGAGAAAGCATTTTCAGTGCGTCTTCGCAATTGGAGAAGCTCTGTTCACAGCGGATGCCTTGAGAGCCGTCCATCAGCACACAGAGCGCTTCGCGATATGCTCTGTCGTCTTCCACAACCCAAAGACTAACGGGTATTGATGCAATGTCAGTATTGATCCGTTCCGTTCGTGGCATGTTGGGACCTCCGTCCTTTCAAAAGAGAATTTTACGGCGGGGCTGTCCAATAAGTCTGTAGAGCGACACTCCTGCAAGGGAGTCCTTTCCGAAGGAACCCTTCGGGTCGGACAGTGTCGCTCCTCTTGCCAGAATGAGCGATTCTGGTCTCCGACTCGTAGAGAGAATCGCTCTACAGGTCTTGGTATTTTTTGCGCAGCCCCTTATTCAAGTTATTTCTGGGACGCGACACTAGCTTTCGATGTCCGCTGTAACGGTGTAATTCTGCGCAGCCGGACCGATGTGCACGAGATCGCTTGCCGTCGGAGTGCCCTTCACGAACTTATCGTCAGTTACACGCAAGTAATATGGATCGGTTTCCGACGACGAGCAGGGGAGGGGCGTTAAAGTCACGGCATAGGCACCGGGGCTGACGTTCGCGAAAATATAGGGTCCACAGCCCCAGTACGGGGGCTTGCATATTTTGCGCATGATCATTACCGGATCGCCAAAGGTCCCATTCTCGACATTATACGGAACGAGCGCAACGTCAATCATGCACTCAGTTGAGCTTGCAGATCGAGCGCTAAAGCTCGTTTTGTTTTTCTTTGCTGCCATCTTGATCCCCTTTTGTTATTGGAAATTGTCGGATGAAGCTCCGCAGCGATTGCGGAACATTCCAAAATACGCGTTCCAGTCCATTTCTGCCATACCGTGATCGCGGTATTTTTGCGCGAAAATTCACCGCCGTACCATTTCCGACCGAACTTGTAAACTCGATATTCCCGACAATCTTCTCTGATCGGTGTTTCAAACTCATAAGCCCGTTCCCGCTCCGGTACTTTTCATCCTGGAGATCAAAACCAACGCCGTTATCCGTGACCTTCAGCGTTAAGAATCCAGCGGCAGCCTCAAGCACGATCTCGACTCTCGTCGCCTGGGCATGCTTGATAATGTTATGAAGGATTTCCCGAAACATGAGCAGGAGATTCCATCTGAATTCCGGATGGAATGACTCGGGAAAATCATCGGGAGCTGTAAATGAATACGGTATCCTGATAAGTAAATCAGACGCAGCCCGTTGCATTCTGATGATGAAGTCATGTGAGGCGTCATGTTCGGGGTTTATGATTGAGACGATATCTCTCAGCTTGTCTGCAGTGTTGCGAGAGTCAGAAGCTGCTGCAGTAAGATGTTCGTACTCCACGGACTCTCTGGGAAACCGAAGTTTAGCCACGTCAATCCGCAGTCCGATACCGCTCATGGTCGTGCCAACGACGTCATGGAGATCAAGCGCTATCCGCGAACGCATCCGTTCCATTTCCAGCAACTGTCGAATTCTATAGCGATAGGCTGCTGCTATAAGCCCGGCAACTGACAGCATTATGACAAGCCTGAACCACGTTGTATCCGTGAAATGCGGATCAATGGAAAAAGCAAATGAGGCCGGGCTCTCGCTCCATTTCCCGTCATTGTTCGATCCCTTGATCTGAAGCTCGTACGAAGCAGGAGCGAGGTTGGTGAGCATGATCGCCCGTTGACGTCCCGGATCGCGCCATGTGGTATCGGGTATAAGTCGGTAGAGGAGCCGGTTGCGCGATGGCTCGGTGAATTCCAGTGCCGCGAATTCAACATCGAAGTAGTTCTGATTGTGATCGAACGCGTACCCTGAGCTGTAAATCAACGATGGACTATGGGAATTGAGGAGTTGGAACTTGGTAATGGCAACGCGCGGCTGGACACTGTTGTCGGTAATGCTGTCCGGATCAAAAACGTTGAAGCCGTTCCGTCCGCCGAAGAGCAATTCTCCATCTGTCGTTTTAGCAACACAGGTAAACACGTTTCCTTGCAGGCCGTCCGGTTCTCTATAGTTCCTGATTTCGCCGATCGTTGGATCAAACCGGTAGATTCCATCTTGAACAGTCGCAAGCCACAACCTTCCTCGGTTGTCGTCAATCATCCGATAGATCGCTGGATGCTGAACTCCTCTCTCGAAGGAAAATCTGCGGAATGATCTTGTCGTCCGGTTGAGTTGATCGAGACCGGCAATCGTTCCAATCCAAAGCGTCCCTTGAGTATCCTCCAACAAGCAAGAAACGTCGTCACTGCTCAGACTGTTGGTATTATCCGCCTGGTTCTTAAACTGTCTGACGCCTCCGCCACCGGGATCAACAGCGAATACGCCATTCCCTTCCGTTGCAATCCACATAGTTCCGTCCCGCGTTTCGAGAAGACCTTGAATGTGTCTCCTGGAAATCCGACTCAGCTCCGGAGTGCGTATGATAGCATCAACGAACCTCTCTTGCTCAACATCAAACATCAATAACCCCCGGCTGGTGCCGAGCCAAAGCAATCCTTTTCTGTCCGATGCCATTGAAAGGATTGCTTCGTCGGCACGGAACGCCTTCATCTGGTTCGTGCGCCCATCCCATTTCAATAATGAGTTGCTGTTCTCGTTCCCACATCCTCCCCAAATCGTGCCATGAGGGTCTTTGTACAACGCGTAAATAGTATTTCCCGGAAGCATCGAGATGCGGCGCTTGAGCGAGCCCGAAGATTCTTTTGAATACTCCGTCTTTACTTGCGGATGAAACCGCCTGATGCCATGTTCCCAGGTTCCGATCCAGAACTCATTGTTTCGTTCTACCATCGCAGTTACTGCCTGATCCTTTTGCCTGTCGTCAAAAAGTTGATATCGCCCAAAGCGCTCGGCGCGAGGAGTGAGTTTGTTGAGACCGTTGTCGGAAGCAATCCATACATTGAAGGAGCGATCGACTGATACGTGAAACGTGAAACTACTTGACAAGCTCTTGGGATCATCGTCATCATGCTGAAAGCAGTGCCATGTACCGTAAAGTTTGTCGAGACGACTGACTCCCGCAGTCGTGGCAACCCAAATGTACCGACCATTTTGATCTGCAATCGCCTTGACATCATCCGAACAGATACCCTGTGTTAACGAAGCAACGTAGTGAGTTTTTTTTCCTGTGGAATTGCTTACGCTCATAAGCCCTGAAGAAGTCCCCACCCACAACTCCCCCCCGCTATCGACATACAATGCTGTAACAGTG
>JANNUB010000204.1:0-1688 GCA_031394795.1 Ignavibacteriota bacterium
TGCCCTGCTCGACCGTCATCTGAGATGAGATTCTTCACTCGTTTGAAGTATTCATGCAGGACATTCACTGCTACTCCATGCGCGTACGAGAATTTGTCCTCTACGCGGATTTGTTTTCCGAGCTCTTCGATCTTTTGCGCGACGCGGTCAATCGTCTCGTCCGCGCATTCCTCGGCGCGGAGGCAGTTGTTCCATTCAAAATACTTGATGAGCTTCCTCCGCATGGACTCGAACGTGGCAATCGCTTTCTCGTCGTTCGGGTCGAGCGCTTCGAGCAATGCGCTCAGTCGCTCTTCGGTGAGTTGATATTTGTTTGGTTCACGTTTGCGAGGCATAAGTCCATCAGTCGAGTCGGCGACCAACAGGTTGTTGAAAAACTATTGTTGATTGTCATTGCGAGGAGCGGAGCGACGAAGCAATCTCACTTTTCGTTTCAGAATTGGCAGTTGAGATTGCTTCGTCCCGCCGAACAGAGGCGGGACTCGCAATGACTCGATCACAGGGTTTTTCATCAACCTGCTAATGATGAATTGTGAATTTTGAATTGTCAATGGTGAACTATCATTTATTGCACAACAAATCCCGCCCAGTGATACGGATGCCGCCAAAGCTGTACGGGCGACCGCAACATTTTCAGTTTCGCTTCGCGCAGCGCTTCCGCAGGCGAACGCGACTTAACGAGATTGGAGTACAAGCCCTTCATCAACTCCGCTGTCGAAGCGTCCGCGACTTTCCACAAACTGACGATCAGCGAACGCGCTCCGGCGTAATGAAACGCCCGCGTCAACCCCACCATCCCTTCTCCCTTGAAGAGTTTTCCCAACCCCGTCTCACATGCGGAGAGGACGACAAGGTCGGAATTCATATCGAGATTGAATACTTCATTCATTTGCAGCAAGCCATCTTCCGTCGAATCACCCGCTCTGGAAAATAGGATGCTGCTACGTGAAGGAACTTTTTCGTCGAGAAAGCCATGCGTTGCACAATGGATGTAGCGATAGTGGCGCAAGTCTTCCTTTTTGAACCGCTCTTCGGTTGCCTCGCTGCCAAGATATGTTTGCACTTGACCGGCCGGAAAGAAGCGCGCAATACTTTTCACTTCATCGGCCGTTGAAGGAATGTCAGAGATCGTTGTAAAGTCAATGAAGCCTCGCAATCCATCATCCGATACACCGGAAGCAAGAATCGGATTGCCGAATGCGAGGAGCGCCGCACGCCCGGCGTTGTTCTCTCGCGATGAGTCTGGCGCCTCTCGCAACTGCGCGAGAACAGTCGCCGATTGCACGTATGAAATCGGAACGTGTTCAACAAGGTAGTCTCCGTCAATTGCTCCAGGAAGGACGAGGGCTTCGAATGGCAAGTAGTGCAACACGCCGTCGGGAACGATGATGAGTGTTTTTGACGCGAGCAATTGTTTCATCGCGTTGCCAAACAACATTGTGCTCAAACGCGATCCTCGAACATGCAGCCGTCGAAGCGAATTTCCCACGTCGAACGAGTTCGGTCGGCGACGGAGTTCACGAACAAATCGTTGTACCTGTTTCTCGATGACCTCTGCAGATGGAATGCGAACATAGTGAAGAGATTGTTCCGAGATCAACCAGAGATGCGATTCCTTCTTGCCAAGACTGAACTCCAGCAACAGCTCTCCTTCCATAAGAACTTTTTGCTGAACGATGGACGCGCTG
>JANNUB010000284.1:0-34777 GCA_031394795.1 Ignavibacteriota bacterium
CAAAATGCTTTTATTCTTTACGCCCCGATTTCGCGATGCAGCCACGCCTTCGCGACCGCCCATTCGCGTTTGATTGTTGCAGGAGAAAGCATCATTGCCTCCGCGGTTTCTTCGATGCTCAAGCCTGTGAAGAACCGCAGCTCGATGATTTTGCACAAGCGTTCATCGAATGATTCAAGCCGCGTCAATGCTTCTTCAAGCGCGAGCAGCTTGCCGTCGGTCTCGTCGGAGACGAGAATTCCTTCCGCGAGCGACACGCGCGTAAACTCTCCGCCCCGTTTCTCCGCATTCCGTTTGCGCGCCTGCGCAACAAGAATCTGGCGCATCGATCGCGCAGCGATGCCGAAGAAGTGCGCCCGATTTTCCCACGTGATGTCCGCGCCGACAAGCCGAATGTACGCTTCGTGCACAAGGTCGGTCGTTTGAATCGTTCGTTGCTGATATTCTTGATGAAGATATCGTGAGGCGAGTTGGCGGAGTTCGTCGTACACCAATGGAAGAAGTAGCTCGAGTGCGGGCTTGCTGCTGCCGCGAACTTGATGGAGGAGAAGCGTTATCTCCGTTTGAGAAGTGACCATAAGAGTCTGGAGTAATATCAACCAATCCAAAAGAAAAGTCAATGACGTGAGCCAATCTCGGATTATTCCGCGCATGTAGAGTTGTAGCAGGAAACTACGTACCGCACTGACACCGAAGTCTCATCAATCATCTGCCGAAGGCATCCCTTCCCCGAAGGGGTCCTTCGGACGGGAAACATTCTTTGGAGGTTTTATGAAGCTGTTTGTCTCATGTCTTCTTCTCGTTGTCCTTCTTCCCGCATATGGGCAATGGTCGGGCGACCCGACGGTGAATAATCCCGTCTGTACTGCAACAGGTCAGCAGTATGATCCCAAAATAGTCAGTGACGGCGCAGGCGGAACGATCATTACGTGGGAGGACTCTCGGAGCGGCACCTTCGATATCTACGCTCAACGGATCAATGCAAGCGGCGTTGTGCAATGGACTACTGACGGTGTTGCCATTTGTACGGCTTCGGACGCTCAATACGATCCAGTCATAACAAGTGATGGCGCCAACGGGGCGATCATCACGTGGTATGACTATCGCAACGGATCGGCGAATTCCGACATCTACAGCCAACGGATTAGCGCAGCGGGAGTTGTCCAATGGGCTGCAGACGGCGTGGCGATCTGTACTGAAACAAATTTTCAATTTTCTCCTCAACTTATCGGCGACGGTGCAAACGGGGCGATTATC
The DNA here is from genome assembly GCA_031394795.1 of Ignavibacteriota bacterium. Taxonomy (GTDB): domain Bacteria; phylum Bacteroidota; class Ignavibacteria; order UBA10030; family UBA6906; genus CAADGV01. The sequence continues at coordinate 1,258 of JANNUB010000284.1, forward strand.
ACGTGGGGCGACCAGCGCAGTGTCACCAGCAGTTCCGATATCTACGCCCAGCGAATCAACGCAAGCGGTGCAGTGCAATGGACGGCAAACGGCGTGGCGATCTGTACTGCAACAGGCGTTCAGGCTGATCCTCAACTCATCGGCGATGGCGCGGATGGTGCGATTGTCGCTTGGGGGGACAATCGCACTGCTATGAACAATTACGACATTTACCCCCACCGCATCATCAACGAGAGCGCGGGTGGCGGCTATAGTAAAATTTACGCTCAACGCATCAACGCAAGTGGTGCTGTGCATTGGACAACAAATGGTGTGGCGATCTGTACTGCGCCACAAATTCGTCAGGCTCCAGAGATCATCGGGGACGGTGCAGGCGGGGCGATTCTCACGTGGGAGGACTTTCGAAGTGGAACAAACAATGACATCTACGCATCACACGTTGACCAGAATGGGGCGCTTCCTGTACAACTCGCGTCGTTCACCGCGACAGTTCTCGCGAATAACCGCGTGCGGTTGGATTGGCGGACGATTTCGGAAGTGAACAACTACGGCTTTTTCGTGCAACGAAGGATAAATGGATTGTTGGATTGGTGGATTGTTGAAAACTCGTTTGTGGCTGGACACGGCACAACGAACGAGCCGCACGACTACACGTTCACCGACAACAACGCGCCGCAAGGGAATCTTCAGTACAAATTGAAGCAAGTGGATTTGGATGGGACGGAACATTTCAGCGAGCCAATTAACGTGAGTGTGCTGACGAGTGTTGCCGACAATTCTGCTCCGGAGAAGTTTGAGTTACAGCAGAACTATCCAAACCCGTTCAATCCTTCGACGCGCATTAGATTTCAGATACCAGAAGTCAGAGGTCAGATATCAGAAGTCAGAGGTCAGAAGTCAGAAGTCGGTCGCGTTACATTGAAGGTGTTCGATGTGTTGGGAAGAGAAGTCGCAACGCTGGTGAATGAGAATTTGAACGCGGGAAGTTATGAAGCGAGCTTCGACGCGACAGGCTTTACGAGCGGCGTATATTTTTACAAATTGCAAAGCGGCAGTTTCATCGAGACGAAACGGATGCTTCTTCTCAAATGAAGCCACCCCATCTTATGTCAAGAAAAGCCTCACCGTCAGTGGGGCTTTCTTGTTTTGTGAACAAAGAGTTCTTTTGCTGGACAAAATAACCCCTCAGTGCTATCTTGTTGTGGAGGAGATTCCTTAACTTTCAAACAAGTATAATCTGAGAACCAAATTTTCATTCGAATGAAGTGAATTGTCTTTTCTATCATATCATCTCGTGTTGTGTTTCTTCAGTTGCATTGTGCCAAAACAATTCTTTTCCCGCAACGCAATCAACCGACACTTTGCAAGTGATTGAATGGCTCAAGCAAAGCGAACTTGCCAAAGATCCAGAAGAGTCTTTTCGATTGGTACAAAAGGCGCTGGCGTTCTCTGAGAAATTGCACTATGATCCCGGGATTGCCTATTCGCATACAAAACTCGGCGACACGTTTCTGAGGAAAAAAGATTACGCGCGGGCGCTGGAGCATTACGAAAATGCAAAACCCATTCTGAAGCGCATTAACGATGATGTTCAACTTGGACGCGTGTTGAAAAGCAGCGGGGATGGCTATTCGGCGCGCAGCTACTTCAGGCAAGCGTTCGATTGCTATCGCGAGGCTTTACCACTCTTCAGGAAAACGGGACAACTGAAATTGCTCAACGAATGCCAGGATGCTATGGGAAATTTAGCTCTGGACTTTGGACAAACACGAGGCGCTATCGCTCAATACAAAAGATCGCTGATTGTGAAGAACACTCTCAAGGATGTGCCGGGCATAGTCGCAACGACATCGAAGATCGCAAAAGCCTATTTGTCTCTGGCGGAATATGACAGTGCGCTGTATTTCAACAAGGAAGTACAACAACTGGCTGCGAATGATAGTACGGCATTGACCGATGCCATCATTGATGAGTTCATTATTTTACCTTTTCAGAAAAAGTTCGTCGAAGCAACTGAAGCTAAGGCTACTGCGGAGCGATTTGTAGCGCAACAGAAAAGTCCAACGATGGTGATGCGTCTGCTTGCCGCGACATCAAATTTTTATCTGGCGCAGCAGGACAAGGAGAAGTCGAAGAAGTATTTTGATTCGGCGGCAACGCTCATTCAGGAAGCAAGGAGCGCCGAGTTGGCGATTACTGGTTTGAGTATGCTCGCAGAAATGAGTCGCCAAAATAATGATTACGAAACCGCGTATCGAATGCTCAAGCAGTTGGACAACTACAAAGATATTTTCCGCACTGAAAACATGGAAAGGGTGGGCGCGGAAATACGAAATGCTTCCGACGAAGCGCTGAGGGAAAAAGAGATTGAGCACCTAAGTCATGAAAATATTCTGAAAGCGGAAAAGCTAAACAAGGAGACTGCATTGCGCCGAGCATTGCTTCGTCAGAACCAGTTGATCGATTCTTCGTTGGAGCGGCAACGGCTTTTGACGACTGCGAAGGAAACTGAATCGAATCTGCGAAGCGAACAACTTGCCAAAGAAAAGGAACTCAGTTTGTCGTTGAGCAGGGAGAACGAACTGAAGCAGCAAAGTCTGAATGCCGAACGCAAAAACAGATTGGTGTTGTTGCTTGGCATTGGTGCGTTGGCTTGTTTGGGTAGCGTCATTTATTTTCAATATCGAAAACAGCGCAAGAACAACGCGACCATTCGGAAGCAATCGGAAGAGTTGCAGGTGCTGAATAAAGAAATTCATCATCGCGTGAAGAACAACTTGCAGGTTATCTCAAGCATGCTCGATTTGCAGTCGCTGAATGATGAAAGGGCAACGGAAATCATCAAGGAAGCGATACAACGAGTTCAATCAATGGCGTTCATTCACCAAAATCTCTGTCAGGGCGATGCGGTGAACAATGTGAACATGCACGAATACATTGATATCCTCTCCAACCATTTGTTTCATTCCTACAACATCAGGCCTGAGAAAATCAAGCTTCATACACAAATAGAAAATTTCAGGTTGTATACCGATTCTGCAATCCCGATTGGAATGATTTTGAATGAACTCATCAGCAACTCACTGAAGTATGCGTTCAAACAGAAAGACGAAGGAGACATTTGGGTCACGATGAAAAAGAACGGAAGCGAATTGTTCGTTCAGGTGAAAGACAATGGAGTGGGATTGCCCGCGGGTTTCGATCCTGAACATACTTCGTCGTTTGGTTTTGAGATCATCGGCGCGTTCGTGCAAAAATTGAAAGCAAGAATGAACATTGACGGCAGCAATGGAGTTGACGTTCAACTCATCATTTCAAAATTCAAAATGGCGGAATGACTATGACGGGCGTTAGGGTTTTGATTGTTGAGGATGAACCGCTGATTGCAAAAAACATCAGTAAGTATCTCAACAACAATGACTATGAAGTATCGGGCATCGCGTACGATGCAGAGGAAGCGCTGTTCCAGCTGCGGCGGCAGCCTCCGGATTTTGCTATTCTGGATATCAACCTCGAAAGCGGGAAGGACGGGATTGATTTGGCAGAACATATCAACAGCCACTACTACATTCCATTCATTTATCTGACTTCCTACTCTGATAAAGAGACGCTTGAGAGGGCAAAGAAAACCAATCCATCTGGATATCTCGTCAAACCTTTCAACGAGAAAACGCTCTATGCGACGATTGAAATTGCTCTGGCGAATCACGCAACTCATGCGAATAAGCATGTACCATCTCTCTCGTTCGAAAAAATAAATTCGAGTCTCGTCACTCCGCTCAGCGATAGGGAGTTTGAAGTAATCAGCCTGTTGTACGCGGGCAAAACGAACCAGCAGATTGCCGACGGTTTATTCATCGCGATGAACACGTTGAAGAAGCACATCAACAACGCGTATTTCAAACTTGACGCATCTTCTCGGACAACGGCGATTGTGAAGTTGAGGGAGTTGATGCTGAAGTAGCTGATGCTACCCAAATCTATTTTTTCAAAATTTCGTAGGGACACGACTCAGTCGTGTCCTGCTCGGATACAACGAAATGTCTTAGTTTGCACGCAAGCAGGACATGCCGGAGGCATGTCCCTACAGAAAAATGCGAATTGTTGACGTTGCATAACATCAGTATTCTTTCTTCCACAAAATCACCCCTTAGTTCTAACGCATCCTCGCTGTTCAATCGTATCTTGGTATTACCGCAAACCACTTTCAAAAAACAATGTGAGGTTCCTATGCAAAGATTCGGCAGCAACAACGAGCGGAGTGTATCCAAAGGATGCGCAACGCGACTTGTGTTGCTTGCGTTCTGTTCAATTGTTCTCTATAACGGTTGCAAGAAGGAGGAGAGTGTCAATACTCCAGCACCTCCGGGCTACGTCACAGGCAAAAATCGCTTCACCATAACAGTTGATGCAGTCGAGAGAGAATATTACGTTCATGTCCCCGCACGATACTCAGGCAACACTGCTACTCCGATTGTCATTATGTGTCATGGTACTGGACAGACCGGCGAACAGTTTTACAATATCTCGGGCTGGAAAGAAGTGGGAGACTCTGCAAATATTCTCACCGCCTTTCCGTCATCATTGAGTTATTGCATAACAGAGGATGGAGTAACACAGACCACGCCGAAGTGGAACAGTTTTCCCGGAGGGTTTGCTTTTTGTGCGGGCGTTACACCAAAAGACGACGTGAAATTTATGCGACAGATGATTGCCGAGTTGAAGACAAGATTCAATGTGGATTCAAAACGGATCTACATGGCTGGGTTTTCAAATGGAGGACAATTCAGCGCCACCTGTGCCGTTCAGCTGTCTGATATTGTTGCAGCTACCGTATCGTGCGGTGGAGGCGGAGCGCTCCCCAGAGATTCAACGTACACTCCTCTACAGCTCCTACCTACTATGCTTATGTTCGGCAACAAAGATGAGAAAATGTTGAGAGGGTTAGGGCTGCCCCCAACGGGCGCGGTACCTATGGGCTTTCCTCAACTGTATTCAGTTTATCCCTACCTGTACCTCGTGCAACCAAAGCCGTTTATCAATACATTTAGACTCGACACGACCTACACACTTAGCGGCGATACGAATTCAGTCGCGGTGGCAAGTTACGCGGGTCGCTCAGGCCCGAATAATGTTTTTGTAATGTTGGAGGTAAAGGGTTTGATTCATGAGTACCCGAACGGCGTCAGCCATCCGATGAAGGCAGCGTCTGTGCATTGGGCGTGGATGAAGAACTACTCGCTTCCATAGTTCCGATTGTAAGGACGTTTTATATCTCCCTCCGAGCGGGAACGGGATTGGCGAGCAGCGTGTCCTCCACAGGCGCCGTGCCTGCCGGGGGGCAGGGATACGTCTCTGGCGTATATTTCTACAGGCTCAATGCCGGAAGCCTTTCGGCGAGTAAGAAACTCTTAGTCGTAAAATAACCGGAAATTGTGAGGACAAAAATGAAAATCAAGTTCATTGTATTGTTGTTGCTCAGCATTTACTTACAATCGCATTGCCAGAATCTGACTTTCCCTGTCAACTGCAGCGACTCACTGCTTATGACCATAAAAGGCAAGTACATAAAAGGTATTGATAATATTGCTCCCTTAACTTCCTCCATTCTTCCAAAAGCGCAGCAGCCCGAGGCTTTGCGCAGGATGGACGCCATGCATAAGCTGCTGCTGGAAGCTTATCCGCAGCCTTTGGGTATGGATGGCAGATGGGGGCGTGACCTGTATGCCGGTTTGTTTGCTGATGATGTTAATTACTCAAATGGCATACAGGTTTGCGCTTATATGTATCGCTGCACGTTCTGTTCCAATACCTGCCATCCAATCCCCCCTAACGAAGTAAGTGTTTGTGCCGATGTGTATAATTATTTTTGGGTTTATGTTAATCAAATAGGAGAACTGAAAAGTGATATACGTTTAGATACAATGACCATAAACGGCCGCAAGGTGTACATGCTGAATCCGCTGGTGGGATCGTGGAAAGGTTATGATTTATATAATCGTCCGGGTGAGAATTTCGGATGTGTCTTACTTCACCGCAAAGGCGAATCGCCTAATATCCCCGTCACCAGAAGACAATATCTCGATTACAGCATACCCTGGCTCAATAAGTTTTTTGATGAAACGATAAAGTCTTCACAATCCATGCCCGTGAGATCTTTGGAAGACCAGGAGGAAAAGAAACAGAAAGACCTGGCGAAGATTGAAGTCGATTATAAAAACAATCCCAAAGTCAGGGATGCCATCAGGAAGAATTTTCTGGATACTTATAGAACCGACCAGCAACGCAGGGATGAATCAACTGACAAAATTATCAAACTGAAAAAAGATGGGATAAGCCGTTATGAAAAGGAACTGGAGAAAGCCCGTGCTGAAAACCTCCTTGCCTCTCCTGCTGAAATCTATAGCCCGTTTACGATTACTGAAAACACTCCCATTTTTGCCACAGGACCGCAGGGAGGTAAAATGCTGGTCACTGCAAATCCCGCATACATCCAGAAAGACCTCCCTAAATATGTGCCGCAGTTCATGGTAGTGTACTGGAAATGGGTCAGCGACTTTCCTCTGTATGGCGGAGAACAGGGAGTGTATTACAGGAAAATGCTGGAAGCCAATTTTCCCATAGAGAAACTGCAGGCGATGATTGACAAGTGAGGTCAGCAGTCGCAGGCACGCCACGTATTCGATTCGATACGATTTGCCTTCCGCCGGTCTTGTCTCACTCAAGGTCTTTGATGTTCTTGGAAGAGAAGTCAGAACGCTGGTGAACGAAAAACTGCAATCGGGAAGTCACGAGCGGACATTTGACGCCCGCCTGATCGGCGGGCAGGCATCGGGATTGACGAGCGGCGTGTATTTCTACAAAATCAATGCCCGCCAAATCCCGATGAGTCGGGACGGGCAAGCAGGAAATTTTTCGGCGAGTAAGAAGCTCTTGATCCTAAGATAGTTGAAAGCGTTTCTTTCAGTTCATTGAAAACAAATCAACGGAGGTTGTATGCTTACGTCGCCACGTTATCGGATTCTTTTCTCACTGGCGTTCTGTTTCGCCACAACATTGAACTCAACTAACGCACAAACCAACATCCGCGGCTGGTACGCGAACGGACAAGTCTGGATTGTCTGGCAGAATACTCTTCCCACGCCTCAGACTTACGCAATCTACGCAAGCCCGAATCCATTCACCAACACAAGTCAAGCGACATTAGTCGGGCGCCTCTTCATTCAGGAATGGACCGCAGGTGCATTCAGAACGCAAGGTGGAAATCTGAATGTGAATTATAGAATTCCTGATGGAAGCAGCGGGTTCGACACACTTACAACGAATGAAGGTCTCTTCGTCGAAACAGTTTTGCAAACGGGCGCGAAGTATTACGGCGTTGTGAAGTGGGGAAACACGACATTCACCGCTGGTGTGAATCGAACGACATCTGCAATCAACTACACATTCAGTCTCACCGACCCGCCGATGTGCCACTTGCAAAAAGATAGCCTTCTTTCATCGGGACACCGAATACAATACTACCACATGTGGGCTGATGGAAGACAGGATCATTGGGCGGGTCGCCCCGACTTTCCTGTGATGGCAAACGCGCACAAGAACGGAATGCCAAGCATGTTTATTCTGAGCTATCCTGTCGTCGTGCCATCGGGAAGGCTTTCGCTTGTCGTTTGGCTTCATGGCGGCAATGGAACTGCAACGAACTCATTGCCCCTGGGAAGACCTTCGATTAATATCGAACCGACTGACGGACTTTTATTGGCACATAACGACGATTTCATCCGCTATCTCCAGGGCGCTTTGGAAACAGAAGGATCAAACACATGGCATTTCGGGTGGACGAAGAATCACGATCCGTTCGACACCACGAGTACATTTTTTTATCCAACTGCTGACACAGTCATCAATTACACGCAGCGCCGCTATCTCTGGATCCAGGATTGGTTGGTGCGAAACAAGAATGTTGATTCAAGCAGAATCGCAATTCAGGGACATAGTGTAGGGTCAATGGGAACGACTGCTTTCGCGCGGTGTTTTCCCAATAGATTCTCAACCGCAAGCATCTTCAATTCCGCTCTCAACGGACCTCGTGACGGCATCACGGAGGGGAACAATCTGTTTGGATTTTACAACCTGATTGATCTTCCGACAAATCTGCGCGATGCAAACGGCAACATTGTGAGAATATACGATGCGTTCACGTTAAGCAAACCAGTCGCAGCTGTTCGCGATATGCCATTCATCCATATTTGGAACGGAAAAAACGATACGAATCTCGTAATGAAGTGGGACGCCGAGGTGGTGCGAGAGTATCAACTTGCAGATTCGCTCGGGTACGGCATGCAGCTCTATTGGGACGAGCGCGATCATGATCCGGGAGGTGGCGTCCATTGGAGCGTTGGGTCCGGAACGAATCAAACGCAACGTGATGATGCGTCGTATCAAGAGAAATTCAAGGTGAACCAATCGTTTCCGGCATTCTACAACCATCGCATCTATCCGGGCGCGAACAAAAATCCCGGCAACGGAACACCGACAAGCGGCGATCCATGGGGAACATGGGGCGGTTATCATGAATGGAGCCTTACTTCGATTGTTGACACGACAAACGTCTGGGGAGTGGTTGCGTATCTCATCGGACTTTCGACGCACCCGGTTGATAACTTTCCGGGTCCGGGCGATTCTCTTACTGCTGACATGATGATTCGCAAGCCTCAGAGATTTCTTCCGCCAACCGGATCAACGATCTACTTCCAGATTCGGCAGACAAGCAACAATACGATTCTGCGGAGTGGAACTGCAGTCGTCGGAGCGAACAATCTTGTTTCTATTTCCGGAGTTGTTCTCTACAAAGATCCGCGACGAGTACGTATCATCGTCTCGCGCAATCCGTTGAGTGTTGAGCAACAGAGCGGAGGAATTCCTGATCGGTTTGTGTTGTATCAGAATTATCCAAACCCGTTCAACCCTTCGACAAAAATAAAATTCAGCATTCCTGTAGGGACACGGCATGCCGTGTCTCTACAAGTGTTTGATATCTTAGGACGAGAAGTCACGGCGCTCGTGAATGAGAATTTGTCCGAAGGACTCCTTACGGAGAATGCAGGAAGTTACCAAGTCACATTAAACGCAGGAGGGCTGGCGAGCGGCGTGTACTACTACAAATTGCACGCGGGCAATTTTTCCTCAACGAAAAAAATGCTGCTTGTCCGATAAAGCGTATGAATGAACAAGCAGTCCCGCTGCTGTTTAGCGGGGCTACTCGTTCGATAAAGGATGTGAATAAACGAGGAGTCCCGACGCTCTCTCCGAAGGTCGAAGACTCGACTCGGCGAGAGTCCCTTCGGGATTGGCGGGACTGTTGACGAAGTGACGATTCGATGAGCTGATTCCTCCGCTTTCCGCGCATGTAGGAGAAAGGAAGAATCGTTTCTCACGCTTTGTCCGTTGTTGTCCCCGGCGTCTATTATCTTGACTATCTTGACGCGTGGAAAGACAATGACAACAATAGAGCGTGGAGCTGCGGTGATTTTGTCGCCGTGCACGGAAGCGGGACGTATCTCAGCTATTTCACTCAGCCCGCTGGATGTTGCGGCGGGAGTACGCATGAATCTTTTTTCGACATCATCTTGTGTTTGAGAGAGAATCTCGATACCATCAGACGAGGTCTTTTTGAAGCACTATGGCGTCAACATCCATCAACACGAAGGGAACATTTCAATGCACCGAGCCTACAGTTTACGCGCGCTTGTCCTTGCCCCAATGGGGCTTGCCCGAATGGGGCTTGCCCCGGTGGGGCTTGCCATCATCCTTCTCGCCTGCGGAACATCCAAGCAAGAAAAGGTACAGGGAGAACAAACGGCAAAGGAAAAACTCGTGATAAACCCTCCGCCACCTGGACCCGCACCGGGTACGTGCAAGATTGTTGCAACGGTCGAAACGATCGACAAAACGCTGAAGGGGACAAGTGAAAAAGATCCGTGCGGCAAAGCGCCGTGCATGGCGACAATCAAAATTGATTCGGTGCTCGGCTACGGTTCTGCGTTTCCCACAGTGCTTGGGCTCGGCAAGAGGCTCACCGTGAGATTCGCACACTCGCTCAATCCAACGAAAGATGTCTGGCCCGAGATTCAGCCTCCCCTTCCCGGTCTGCGCGTCGGCGCGAAGTTTGAAGCGCTTATCAATGGCGCCTCGCTGATGGGAAAGACCGAACCGGAATTTACGATCTATTCGTACGTCACAAAGTAATTGCTGTACAAACGCACAACCTACTAACCATCAACAATCATAAAGGGGAATCCTATGAAGGCTCGATATTCTCTGCTTGCAGCGCTCGGAGGAGTGCTCACGTTTCTTCTTCTCTGTACGGTTCATTTTTGGTATGACCAGCCCGCCATGCCGATCTCGGCCATGCCGGTCTCGGCGATGCCGATCTCGGGCGGAGCGAAAATCCCGGTGCCGGACAAGTCATCTTTCGGCGATACTGAAGACCCGCAAGCGCGCTTGCGTTACGAATGGATGATGTTGCGCGATCCGGCGACGGGAGAAATTCCTCGCGACATCCACAAGCGAGAAATGGAATTTGCCCGAACGCTGCCGACAAAGGAGTCGCTTGCGCAGCTCGGCAAGCGCGGTGGTGCAACCATTCAAAGCGCACAGTGGGTTTCGCGCGGACCTTGGAATGTCGGCGGACGAACACGTGCACTCGGAGTTGATGTGAGCAACGCGAATATTATTCTCGCAGGCGGAGTGAGCGGCGGCATGTGGCGTTCAGTGAATGATGGTTCGTCCTGGACGAAAACAACCGCACTGAATTCGCTCCACAGCGTTTCGTGCGTTGCGCAAGATACGCGCAGCGGGCACACGAGCAAATGGTATTACGGAACGGGGGAAAGGCTGGGCAACAGCGCGGGCGAGAATTTTACTGCTGAGTATGTCGGCAACGGGATTTTCAAATCTGTGAACAACGGCGCCGCATGGACTCAGCTTACATCAACGACCGGCGGCGACCCGCAGTTGTTCGATCGGTTTTTCGATTTTGTCTGGAATATCGCCGTGCATCCGACCAACGGACATGTGTATGCTGCAACGTACGGCGCCATCGCGCGAAGCACTGACGAAGGGAATAGCTGGACATCTGTTCGCGGCGCGCCAGCAGCGCCTCCCAATTCCGAGATGACGGACGTCGCAATCGCTTCGAACGGAACCATCTATGCCAGTGGAAGTCCGGGCGCACTGACTCTTCAGGGAGTGTGGCGATCAACCGACGGAACGAACTGGACGAACGTTACGCCGAACGACATGAGCGCTGTCCGACGCATCGTTATCGGAGTTGCGCGATCGAACCCGAGCGTTGTGTACCTGCTTGCTGAAACTCCTGCAGCGGGACTGAACGATCACAGTCTCTGGCGGTCGGCAGACGGAGGTACGACGTGGGTGAACCGTTCTGCAAACTTGCCGGCGTATGGCGGCAATGTGGGGAATTTCAATTCCCAAAACTCTTACGATCTGGTCATCACCGTAAAACCCGATAACGAGAACGTTGTTATTATCGGCGGGACGAATCTCTATCGCTCGACAGATGGCTTCGCGTCAACAGGCAACAGTGCATGGGTTGGAGGCTATTCGACGGCAAATGATATAAGCCTCTATCCAAATCATCATCCCGATAATCACTCGTTCGCGTGGGCGCCAAACAATCCTTCGGTGTTGTACTCAGGGCACGATGGCGGAGTCAGCAAATCCACGAACGTGTTGGCAACTCCTCATGTGTGGCAGCAGCTGAGCAATGGATATCTCACAACGCAATGCTACACAGTCGCCATGGACCATGGGACGAATGCCAACCCCGACATCTTGAGCGGATTTCAGGACAATGGATGTTGGGCGGTCAGCTCATCATCGCCGACCGCTTCATGGGTCAGCGTGAACAGCGGCGACGGCGCATTCACTGCAATTGCCAATGGCGGCTCTTCAATTTACGTTTCCTCGCAGAACGGGAGAACCTTCAGATTGTTTGGCAGCGGACAATTCGCCCGCGTCGATCCTCAAGGCGGGACGGGTTACTTGTTTATCAACCCCTTTGTGCTCGACCGGAACAACAGCAACATTATGTATTTTGCCGGCGGCAGCTACGTCTGGCGCAACAGCGACCTCACGCAGATTCCTGCCGGCACACAAAATCCACCGACGACAAATTGGACGCGACTCAACAACACGTTCATCAATGGAGGAACAGTTACCGCGCTTGGAGTCTCAACCGCCAATCCAGCGAACCGAGTCTATGTTGGCTGGTCGGCTGGGTATTTGTACAGGGTGGACAATGCACACTCGAGTGCCTATACAGTAACGGATATTGGCGCCGCGATACCGAGCGGCAATATCAGTTGTGCTGCGGTCAACCCAACAGATGGAAACAAAGCGCTCGTCGTGTTTTCAAATTACAACGAGCAAAGTCTTTGGTACACAGCCGATGGAGGGCTAACATGGACAGACGTTGAGGGTAATCTCGCAGGCGCCAACGGACCGTCGTGCCGCTACGCAACGATTGTTCCATCAGGCGGGGTCACGACCTACGTGTTGGGAACAAGCATTGGTTTGTTCTCCACAACATTGCTGAGCGGCGCTTCAACTGTCTGGGCGCTCGAAGGAGCGAACACCATTGGAAATGTCGTCGTGCCGTTCCTCGATTCCCGCACGTCCGACGGAGCAGTGATCGTCGGAACACATGCCAACGGAACGTACAGCAGCGTCGGCAGCGTTGATGTTGAAGAACAAGGAACAGTTCCCGGCGGATTTGTGCTGCACCAGAATTATCCGAATCCGTTTAATCCGAGCACAAAGATAGGGTTCAAGGTTCAGGGTTCAGGGTTGGTATCGCTCAAGGTGTTTGATGTATTGGGAGGAGAAGTCGCAACGCTGGTGAATGAGGATTTGAATGCGGGAAGTTATGCGACGAAGTTCGACGCGGTTAACTTGGCGAGCGGTGTGTACTACTACACACTCCAAGCGGGAAGTCTCATCCAGACGAAGAAGATGTTGCTCGTGCGTTGAAAAGACCGAGCTTAGCATAGGTAGTTCGACCGTAGGTCGGAAAGGATTCCTTTGTAGCCCCATCCTTCTTGAGAGTAAGGGGCGATTCCGCTTAACCGGGACTCGCCCTTTTTGTTTTGTGAGAATCTTCGTACAAATAGACAGGTTGAATCTCCCCCTGTTTTTCGTTACGTTTTCCATCAAAGACAAGGCTCTCGGTCATGTTATCAGATGATGAGAAACGAGAGTTGTTGACGATTGCCCGCGATGCAATCGAGTGCGCGTTGAAAGGAGTGCCGTTTTTTCCGCAGGCTCCATCAACGGAGGGACTGATGCAACCCAACGGCGCTTTTGTAACGATGAGAATAGAGCACGAATTGCGCGGTTGCATCGGGTATATCGAATCGGAGAAATCACTTGCCGATGTCGTTGCGGAGGTTGCGGTAAAGGCGGCGCTCGACGACCCGCGATTCTCTCCGATGACGTTGAGCGAGTTTGAATACGCAAGCGTGGAAGTTTCTATCCTCTCGCCGCTTCGCCGCATTTTCGACGTCGAAGAGATCGAAATTGGGAAGCATGGGCTGGTGGTAGCGCTCGGCATGAGACGCGGGTTGCTGCTTCCGCAAGTCGCAATAGAGCATCATCTCGACCGCAAAACTTTTCTCGAAGCGACGATGCGCAAAGCCGGACTTCCGCCGGGGGCATGGCGCCTTCCTGAGACCGAGATTCATGTGTTCGAGGCGGAAGTGGTTCACGTGATTGACCTGCTGCCGGAGGGGTCATTATGAGTACGATTCGGCGGGCGGCAGTAGCCGGGATGTTCTATCCTGACGACGCGCGAGAACTTCGTTCGCAAATTGAAGAGCTCATCGCTCACGTGAGCAAACGGAAGGTCAAAGGAAAGGTTCGGGGCATCGTTTCACCGCATGCAGGTTACGACTATTCGGGCTTCACTGCAGCGCATGGGTATTCCATGCTGCGCGGCGAGAAATTTGAAACGGTCGTCGTTGTCTCGCCAAGTCATCGAGAATTCTTCAACGGCGTCTCCGTCTATCCGGGCGATGCCTATGAAACGCCGTTGGGCATCGTTGAGGTGAACCGGAAGCTTCGCGACGAATTGCTTGCACAGGGGGAGTTCATTGTTGCGTCGGAAGCGGGCCATCGCACGGAGCATGCACTTGAAGTTCAGCTCCCTTTTTTGCAGGAGGTTCTCGGAGAATTCACATTGTTGCCGCTTGTCATCGGAGACCAGAAGCCTGAGATCTGTTTTGCGTTGGGCGAGGCGCTCGCGAACGTTTTGCAGGACGAGAGCGCTCTGCTGGTTGCAAGCTCCGACTTGTCTCATTTCTACACAGCGGATGTTGCAGACAAGCTGGACGACGTGATGATCGAGGATGTGAACGAGTTCGACTACGAACTACTGATGCACGATTTAGAAACGCAGCGAACCGAAGCATGCGGCGGCGGACCGATCGTTGCCGTGATGGCTGCGCTGAAGAGGCTCGGTGTGCAGCATTGCGAAGTTGTGCACCACTCGAACTCCGGCGATGTCTCGGGCGACTACGCCAGCGTTGTCGGCTATCTTTGCGCGGTTGCCTATTCCTAACCTATAAGGTTCCCTTAAGTGAACATTGCGATCGTCGGCGCCGGCAAAGTTGGCTCGGTGCTTGGAAGAGTTTTGATTGAAAGCGGTGAGAACATTGTGTGCGTGGTCTCTCGCTCAAGCAAGTCCGCGCAGAAAGCAGGAAAGTTTTTGAAGTGCAAAAACGTTTCAATATCGCTTGCGGCGATTCCGCCGAAAACGGACTTGGTATTCATTGCAACGCCGCATCATGCCGTTGAAGATGTCGCGCACAAACTTGCCGCAGCGGCTCATCTGAATTTCAAGAAACTCTCTGTCTGTCATGCGTCGGGGATGTTGACTGCAGAAGTTCTCGACCCGCTGGCGAAGAAAGGGGTGACGGTGTTCTCGTTCCATCCGCTGCAAACTTTTCCCCGCGACTTCGAGTCGGAGGATATTCTCCCGACGTGTCGCGGCATTTATTATGGCGTGGATGGAAATGCGAAAGGAGTGAACATAGCGAAGAGGCTTGCAAAGAAACTTGACGGCAAAGTCATCCTGATCAAGCCGGAGATGCGAGCATTTTACCATGCAGCATGCGTCGTAGCCTCGAATCATCTCACCACCATGCTCTGGATTCTCGAGCAGATGTTTGACGAGCTACAAACGAACGAGAAGAAATTCTATCCTGTCTTCGAGCCGATTATCCATGCGACGCTGCACAATGTTGCCTGCACTTCTCCCACGAAAGCGCTGAGCGGACCGATTGCACGCGGCGGCGTTGAAACTGTTGCCGAGCATTTCGAGTCGCTGCAGCGCTTCGCACCGAATCTTGTTCCGTATTTCGGTTCCGTTTCCGCCGAAACGACGCGCCTCGCCGAAGCCAAAGGCTCGATTGATCGCGAACAGGCGCGGGCGTTGTACGACTTGATTTTTTCGAACATGAGCGCTCCCAGTAGACAACTCCGCTAGCAAGTTGGAGATTTCCCCCTACGGGTCGTAGACAAAACGAAAAACAAAAATAGCCACGAAGACACTAAGGATTCTCTACGAGCCGTAGACACGAAGAAAACTTCTCCTAAGTGATAGAAGAGTTTTCTCGTACCTCGTTAAGAGTAGGGACAAAACCCAAAAGAACTTTGTGAAACCTTCGAGTCTTGGTGTCTTCGTGGCAAGCTTTTTTCGTTTTTTAATTTGCGGAATCTCCACCAAGCAAGAAGCAAGCCATTGTAGCTTTTGCACATTCGGCGTATATTGGTCGGTAGCCAACCCGCCCATCAGCCTCTTATGATGCAACCGAGAAAAAGATGAAAGCACTTATCGCAAGTGGCGGGCGCGGAACACGCCTTCGCCCAATCACACACACACAAAACAAACATCTCATCCCGATTGCCAACAAGCCGATTCTGTATTACTCGATAGAAGCGGCGGCGGAAGCGGGCATCAAAGAAATCGGTATCGTTCACAACGCGGATAGTCTCGAAGTGCCGAACTACGTCGGCGATGGATCGAAGTGGGGAGTGAAGATCACGTACATTCCGCAAGAAACGCCGGGCGGACTTGCGCAAGTGGTGATGCTCGCAGAAAAATTCATCGGCAGCGATAAATTTATTTTTTACCTCGGCGACAATATGGTCGTCGGCGGCATCAAGCGATTCGTGGATGAGTTCGCGTGCAGCAGCTTCAATTGTTTCCTGACTCTCTCAAAAGTGAAAGATCCCGAACGCTTCGGTGTGCCGGAAATCCGCGACGGAAGAATTATCGGCGTTGAAGAGAAACCGGCGAAGCCGAAAAGCAATTTCGCCGTCGCAGGGATTTATCTTTATGATCAGCACATCTTCGAGGCGGTGAAGGCGTTGAAGCCAAGCACTCGGGGCGAGTTGGAGATTTCCGACGCGCATCAGTATTTGATTGACAAGGGCTATAAAGTCGGTTACACAGAAATCACCGGTTGGTGGAAAGACACCGGCAAGCCCGCCGATTTGCTTGAAGCCAATCGTTTGATTCTGGATGCAATAATGCCGCGCATTGATGGCGATGTTGACGCTGCTTCGGATGTCGCAGGCAAAGTCATCATCGAAGCCGGAGCGAAAATCATCAAAAGCAAAATTCGCGGTCCAGTCATCATCGGAAAGAATTGTGTTATCGAAGATAGTTATATCGGTCCGTTCACTTCGATTGGCGATAGAACCGAAGTACGCAACAGCGAAGTGGAGTACAGCATCGTGTTGCGTGATTGTAAAATCGTAAGTGTCGGCCTGCGGCTTGAAGGAAGTATTTTGGGGAACGATGTTGAGATTGTTGAAGCAATGGGCAAACCGCGCGTGCATCGGTTTATGATTGGGGATCAGAGCAGAGTTGAGGTGGCTTGACAATGAAAAATGGTTCAATGAAAAAGGAAGAAAAGAAAGAAGAGTAGCGTTATGAAAACGAATTGTCTCATTGTTGCAGTTGCATTGCTTCAATCATTCGCGTGGGCGCGAGAAGAAAGCGGCTCCGACTGGAAGATCATGCCCAGCATTAGCGTGGCAAAACTCTTTTCCGTCGGCAATCGAAACCACTTTTATGATGTGCAGCCGCTGATGTATCCTCCGATTGGATCGTTCGGTTCTTCGAGCACGAATAGTTTCTCTGCGACCGGAGTTTCTTTCAGCGCGCGTTTCCTGAACAAAGAATTCGAGCCGCTTGCTTTCACACTCAGTGCGGGAGCGAACTGGTTCCGCAGTCGGAATGATAGCCGCAATGTTCCGACGCTCGGTTACGTCGGACCTCCTATTCGAATTGATGATTCGCTGAGAATGCCTTTCCCGGATTTCCGCGGCTACCGGGTTGATTTTTTTGGCATGGAGCACAAGGGGTTTATGAGTTTTCCGGTTGGCGTCGGCGCGCAGGTTGTTTTCCCGTATGAGAAAATTGATAAGCTGATGTTCTTCGCAGGCGTTGAAGGCAATCTCCATTTCCTGTCGGAGCGAGCCGTTGCACGCCGACAAGTCGAAGCAGGATTCTCAGCTCTCGGCGGCGTTGCGATCAAGATGTTCGAGTTCGGCTTGCGGTATTCTCGCTTTGCGGGAATGAGCAACGTTGGTGTACAGGCGGGAATTCGGTTTAGTCAATTCGAACTTTGAGATGAGTCTTCAAACGCTTCTCTACTCAGCGATCAATCGCATCGCAACGGTAACCATCAACCGTCCCGACAAGCTGAACGCATTGAACGCGCAGGCGAAGTCGGAGTTGCGCGAACTGTTTTCTCAAATCAAGGCCGACAGCAATGTTGACGTCGTGATTCTCACGGGCGCGGGAGAGAAAGCGTTCGTCGCGGGAACGGATATTAAAGAGCTGACCGTTTTGAATTCCGAAACAGGCAAAGAACTTTCTGCAAAAGGACAAGCAATTTTTGATCTGATTGAGAATCTTGGCAAACCTGTTATCGCGGCGGTGAACGGCTACGCGCTCGGCGGCGGATGCGAGCTTGCGCTTGCATGTCATATTCGCATCGCGTCGGAGAACGCGAAGTTCGGACAGCCTGAGGTAAATCTCGGCGTCATTCCCGGCTACGGCGGCACGCAGCGACTTGCGCGGCTCATTGGCAAAGGGCGAGCAATGGAAATGATCCTGACGGGAAATCAAATTGATGCGACGGAAGCGCTTCGCATCGGACTCGTGAACAAAGTCGCGGCGCAAGCGGAGTTGATGAACGCGGCGATGACGTTGGCGCAGACGATCGCGGGCAAAGGACAAATCGCGATTCGCATGGCGCTGAAAGCCGTGAACATGACACAGGAAACAAACCTAACTGACGGACAACAACTTGAAGCTTCATTGTTCGGCGTGTGTTGCGACAGTGAAGATTTTAAGGAGGGGACGGCGGCGTTTCTTGAAAAACGTAAGCCGTTGTTCAAGAACAGATAATGGAACGCGGATGACGCGGGAACGACGCGGATTTCACGGATTGTTTTTTGTTCCTTTCGCGATAGCGATCGCTTTCGTGAGTTGCAAGGAACCGTCGCGAAAGAGTTACGAGTCCTTGACGAAGGTTGATGCTGCCATCGCCAAGTTGCTGGCGCAATTTCAGATTCAACCGAAATCCATTGCGACAAGAAAAATAAAGAACGGTGACGGCAAGTTCGCCAGAACAGAAAGAAGAATCGTCGTTCCGCCCGAGTTCAACACGCTTGAATTCAACCGCGCATTGTCGGAGAGAGTCGTTGAGTTCGGAGCGACTGCAATTGCAACGGAAAAGTCAGAGGATAAATCCGTAACGATGCATGTGAAGAAAGACGGAGTAATATTGGAGAGCATAATTTTTCTTACAAAGAATGATCGATAGAATTGTCATTCTGAACGGAGTCCCGCCTGCTTTTTGGCGGGACGGAGTGAAGAATCCACACTCCGCCGTATATGGATTCTTCACTTCGCTTCGCTGCGTTCAGAATGACAGAAAAAAGAGAGGACTACGACCATTAGCACGGATCAGAAAAAGCCGGTGAATCAAAATGCCGCAGGCGTCATGGAAAAAATTGTTTCGCTCGCGAAGCGGCGTGGGTTTGTTTTTCAATCGAGTGAAATTTACGGCGGCTTGAATGGCTGCTGGGATTATGGTCCGCTCGGCGTTGAGCTGCTGCGGAACATCAAAGACGCGTGGTGGCAGGCGATGACGTATCGCGAAGACATCGAAGGCGTTGACGCGGCGATTCTCATGCACCCGCGGGTGTGGGAAGCGTCGGGGCACGTCGCGAATTTTACCGACCCGATGGTGGACTGCAAGGAATGCAAAGCCCGTTTCCGCGAAGACCAGATCGAAGACGCGATGTGCGGAAGCAATGCGTACAAAGGCCGCAAAGCATCGAAGTGTCAGGCAGAAGGAAAGTTCACCGAAGCGCGTCAATTCAATCTGATGTTCAAAACATTCGTCGGACCAGTTGAAGACGATGGCGCGGTTGTATATCTGCGTCCCGAAACGGCGCAGGGAATTTTTGTGAACTTCTTGAACGTCGCATCTGCTTCGCGACAGAAGCCGCCGTTCGGTATCGCGCAAATCGGCAAAGCGTTTCGCAATGAAATCAACACGAAGAATTTTCTCTTCCGCACGCGGGAGTTCGAGCAGATGGAAATGCAGTTCTTCGTGAAACCGGGAACGGACGTCGAGTGGTTCGAGACGTGGCGGGCGATTCGAATGCAATGGTTCGTTGATCATGGAATGACGAAAGAAAAATTGCAATGGCATCAACACGAGAAGCTTGCGCATTACGCACGCGATGCATACGACATCGAGTATCAATTTCCATTCGGTTGGGGAGAGATTGAGGGAATTCACAACCGCTCAGACTTCGATCTCTCGCAGCACGAAAAATTCTCCGGTAAGTCCATGCAGTATTTCGATCCGGAGACGAAAGAGAAATTCACGCCGTACGTAGTCGAAACATCGGCGGGAGCAAGCCGCTCGTTCATGGCGTTCCTTGTCGACGCGTACAAGGAAGAAGAAGCGCCGACTGCCGACGGCAAGATGGAAATCAGAACGGTGATGAGATTCCATCCCAAACTTGCGCCGACCAAAGCGGCAATCTTTCCGCTGGTAAATCGCGACGGCATGCCGGAGATCGCGAAAAAGCTTGAAGTAGAATTGCGTCCGCACATACGCGTGTTTTATGACGACAGCGGCGCAGTGGGTCGCCGCTACCGTCGGCAGGACGAAGTCGGGACGCCGTTTTGTATTACGATTGATTCACAAACATTGCAAGATCAAACTGTGACCATGCGTGAGCGCGATTCGATGAAACAGGAACGGGTTGCCTTGGCTACGGTACTGAATTACCTACGCGACAAATTGATGTAAATTATTTCATCCGATCCCGGTTTGAAAGGCTTCGTGAAACTTTTATATTGTCCGCACAGTTCAAACTATTCCAACATTAGAAGGGTTGCCTCAGATGGGAAAGAAAGCGTTTCTTCTGCTCGGCGGCATTATTGCCGTATTACAGATTGGGTGCAAGGAGGATCCAATACTCCCGCCGAAAACGGCACTTGCTGCCGTCACCAATTTGTCGGCTTACTCTGCCGATAGTAATACCGTTGGTCTGCAATGGAAAGCCTCCACGGACTCTTCCAGGAGCGACCTGGCTTCGTATCAAGTAACGGTGAAACGGGGTACGGCGACGGTCACCACCGTAACAGTGAACAAGGTATCCTCGTCGTCGGTCGTCACTGGTCTCGCTCCCGGTATCTACACGTTTGAAATTGTGGCAACGGCAACGTCGTCGTCCGAGAATTATACGAGCAGTTCCGCCGCATCGGTCGTCTGGTCGCCGGCCAAGAGAATTTCTAGCGAAGGCGGAATCGACATCAAAGTGTACGAGACAACCAGCAGCACCGGCTTTCCGAGCGGGCTGATCTTCCTTTATCCGCCGGCGAACGTCGGTCCGAAAACCGTCTCCATTTCCATTCCAGGCGCCGACGCTCTTCTGATTGACCTCTACGTTCGGACGGAATCAAATAGCGGAGTGTCGCTGCGCAGTGCGCATCTCTTCAATCCTCTATGGCGGATTACGCGGTTCTCGTCGGTGGCGTACAGTGTGGCATCGTTGGATGATCCACGTCCAACACCTCCCGACACAACAACGTATGCTTCCACGAATACGGTCATTACTATTGATTCTACCGCCGCCTCGACTTCGCGCGTTATTTATTTCAAAGGGAACAATGGCAACTACGGCCGGCTCCTTCTCAAAAGAAGTCCCAACGGCACGCTGATTTGGGGGACTTCGCCGGAACAATATTTGAATGTCACGATCTCATATCAGACGCAGGCGTACAATCCTTACGCAAAGCCAACCCTAATCAACAAGAGGAGAACATAGTAATGAAATCACTCACGCGGCTTGTCGCCGTCATTCTCGGTTTGTGTTTTGCGAGCACATCGTTCGCGCAAAAGAAAACTACGGTAAACGGAGACATCGTTGAGCTTACTTCGTATCTGAAAGAAAACATCAAACCGAGCGGACCTGCTGCCAAGGAAATTGCGATGGAGAATCTCCGCAAAGGTGGTACTCTTGCAATCGTTCAGTCCAAGACACGGAAGGTGTATCTTCTATCGTCCGCTCCCGGTGATACTACATTCACGGCGACGGTGGCTCCATATTTCGGCCTCATGGCGTACATCAAGGGTACGCTTTACAGCCGCGGCGGTGTCAACATGATTGTCGTCGAGGATATCGGTAAGTACCTCGGCAAATAGGTCCCGTCAACTACATGACCAGTAGGTGGGCCGCGGCCCACCTTTTTTTATGAAGGCAAATGATCACAATCTTCAAAAATCCTTTCGGTGAGATTCGTTCGGGATGGCGAGTCGTTCTCTTCATTCTGTTGTTCGCGCTCGCCGGCACGGCTGTCTTCATTCCCATCATCCTCCGTCTTTTATCCGCAACGCAGTTTCTCGTTTCAATTCTTTCACTTGCGGGAGTCGTGCTCGCAACATTCGTTGCGGCGAGGTTTCTTGAGAAACGGAAATTGGCTGCAACAGGTCTTGCGGTCAACAAGAACACGATGCGACAACTTGGACTTGGATGTCTGCTCGGCTGGTTGATGATGACTGCCATCTTCGGCATCGAATACTCGCTTGGCTATGTGAAAGTAGAAATGCCCGATTTTTCTTTTGCGAATGCGCTGCAGGCGTTCGGCATTTCGACCGCCTTCTTTGCGGCCGCGGCGATGTTTGAAGAGATGCTGGTGCGCGGCTATGCCATGCAAGTCCTTGCGCAGGGGGTTGGCGTCGTGTGGTCTTCGATCATTACTGCGGTCGTCTTCAGCGTGTTGCACATTGCGAACCCGAACATCGGAGGTCTTGCCTTCGTCAATATTGTGTTGGTGGGAATTGTCTTTGCGCTCGCATACTGGCGGACGCGCAGTCTCTGGCTTCCGTTCGGGATTCACTTCAGCTGGAATTTTGCGCAGACAACGTTGTACGGATTCCCAACGAGCGGACAGGATTTCACGAGATACGAATTGACAAAGCTGACGCAATTCGGACCTGAATGGCTGACAGGAGGCGCATTTGGTCCCGAGGCAGGCGCTTTTGCAACGTTGATGATTGTCCTGTGTGGGGCGTATCTCTTTTTCTCCTACTCGCTGCCGTCGTATGTACAGCAGAATGTTTTGGAGCCGGATGATCGTCGTTTGACAGCGGAGCTGGCAGGAAGGAGGATCGCCGCGTGAAAAAGTGTTACACCCTCGCGTTTGCAATCCTGTTCTTTGCTCGCACATCGTTTTCCGAAAGTTTTTCCTCAACAAATGCTGAACGGAGCGTCCGAAGGACTCCTTACGGAGAAGAATCTGAAGGAAGACTTTCCGAAAGTCTTTCCCCCGCCGAATTTGATGCAAAGACGAAAAAGGGAATCGAACAGATATATAACCTTGAGTTCGAGAATGCGGAAAAGACGCTCGGTGAGATCGCGCAGGCGCAGCCGAACCATCCCGCCGGACATTTCTTTCTCGCGATGGTGATGTGGTGGCGCATTCTCATTGACATTGAGAACGAAGAGTATGACGAGCAATTCTACGATTCACTTGACCGCGTCGTGGCATTGTGCGACGAGATGCTCGACAAGAATGAGAATGACGTCACGGCGCTCTTCTTTAAGGGAGGCGCTATCGGTTTCAAAGGGAGATTGAAAGCTCATCGAAGCTCCTGGTTCGATGCAGCGAACGCAGGTCGAAAAGCGCTGCCGATTGTGCGGGATGCCTCTGCACTCGACCCGAACAATTACGACATACTTCTCGGCTCGGGCATCTACAATTATTATGCTGAAGTCATTCCGAACGAGTATCCGTTCGTGAAACCGCTGTTACTGTTCGTTCCTCCTGGCGATAAGGCAAAAGGCATTCAACAAATCAAAACTGCGGCCGAGAACGGGAAGTATGCGAACATCGAATCAACATACTTCCTCATGCAGATTTACTATCAGTTCGAGAAAGACTACACCAAAGCGTTGGACCTTGCCGCAAAACTCCACGCGCGTTTCCCGAACAACATGCTGTTTCACAAATATCTCGGGCGCTGTTACGTCGTGACCGGCAATTGGGAAAAGGTGCGCGATCTGTGGTCGGACATCGACGCGCGGAGCAAGAAGAACCAACGCGGGTACGGAGCGAACGTCGAACGCGAAGCGGAGTATTACTTGGGACTGTACGACATGAACACGAACATGCACGATTCGGCGCTGAAGCATTTGTTTCGCTGCGACGAACTCAGCCGAAAAATCGACAAGGATGGTCCCTCGGGTTTCATGGTTCTTGCAAACAACAAAATCGGCAACATCTACGACATGCAGGCGAAGCGCGATCAGGCACTTGCGCAATACAAAAAAGTACTCGCAATGAAGGAATACAAAGACTCGCACGTGCAAGCGCAACAGTTCATCAATTCTCCCTACAAGCGGTAGAGACTTTTTCGTTTCGACGGGATGGCGATGCACCTCACGATCATCATTTACGGACTTATTGCTGCACTTGCCGAGATTCTCGGCGGCGCGCTTGTTGTGCTGCGCACGGAGTGGCCCAAGAAAGTGCAGGAATATTTGCTCGCGCTGAGCGCGGGCTTCATTCTTGCTCTGGTCTTCATGGAGTTGATTCCCGAGAGCATTCAAGCCGTCGGCATTCAGGCGCCGCTGTTTATGCTTGCCGGCTATTCCGTGCTGCATTTTTTCGAGCACACCATCGTCGGACACCTCCACTTCGGCGAGGAGACACATCACGACGTGATGGTTTCGAAAGCCGCGAGCTTCTCGACCTTCGGCGGGTTGTTTATTCACGCCTTCTTCGACGGGTTTACTATTTCCGCGGGGATGCAATTCGACTTCTCCCTCGGTTTGCTGATCTTCATCGCCGTTCTTCTTCATAAAATTCCCGAAGGTCTCACGATCGCATCCGTCATGCTTGCGGCAGAGCATCGCCGCCGCACTGCATTTCTTGCATCCGGCGCGATCGGGGTCGCGACAATGTTGGGAATCGTGAGCGTGTTTTTTCTTTCGGGATTGAATGAGCGCATTTTGGGAATTGCGTTCGCGTTTTCTGCAGGAGTTGCAACGTATGTCGGGGCGAGCGATTTGATTCCGGAAATCAATCACTCGAAGAACAGAATCATTCCCGTGTTGGTGTTCGCGGGGATGGCGTTGTTTTATTTGGGGAAGATAATGGTGGTGTCGAACACATCACTAGCGCACTGAGTCCCAACTCACTTTACTTGAGAATTTTCCTCCAACCGCTCACTACGTCGATTCTTAAGTGCGGCACTCTCCTTGGATTCCGACAATGGAAGAACCTGTCACCTTTCTTTTCACACCAACAAGGTGCTCGAACTCGTGTCGGAGGACTAAGAGTGTGATGAACACAAAAAAAAGCTCAAGATTTTACTTGACTTTTTCATTTGATTTTTAGAAAATAACCTTGCCGCGCAATATCATGTATCATCTCTGATTTCTGCAAGTAAGTACCTATCTCTCTAAGGGGGTTGCCGGGCAGGTTGTGTAGGAATGTCCTATGGACACAGCCTACAGACCGGGGGCTTCTCCATGACGGACCTCGTGCTAATGTTGTTGCAATAGTTTTGTTCCTTCCACATCAAGAAAGTGATCCGATGGAGGGATTGGTTAACCGTCTTCGCGACACGCAAGCGCTGGCGAAACTTGTCGGAGAGACCCCTGTCTTTCGTGAGTCAATTCGCTCGCTTCCGGTCGTGTCAAAGAGTGACGCTACGGTGTTGATCACGGGCGAAACCGGCACAGGAAAAGAGCTTGTGTCGCGGGCACTTCATTATCTGAGCCCAAGGGCAGCGTTCCCTTTCGTTCCGGTGAATTGTGGCAGGCTGCCGGACACGCTTTTGGAAGACGAGCTCTTTGGTCACGAGCGAGGCGCCTTTACCGACGCCCACTCACAGAGACACGGTCTCATTGCTCAGGCGGAGAAGGGCACTTTGTTTTTGGATGAGGTGGAAGCCCTCAGCCCGAAAGCTCAGGTGGTTCTCCTGCGCGTGATTGAACACAAGAAATATAACCCCGTTGGATCGAGCCGTGAGCAAGACGCCGACGTGCGAATCATAGCCGCCACCAATGCTCCACTTGACCAGCTGATGAAGGCGGGAAGATTTCGGACGGATCTGTATTATCGTCTCTATGTATTTTCAATCAACCTCCCTCCGCTACGCGACCGCAAGCAGGACATTCTGCCTTTGGCGTACCATTTTCTCAACAAGCACGCCCCCGCCGATCGACCTCCGCTGGTGATCTCCCATGCCGCGAGTGAAGCTTTGAGTTCGCACAACTGGCCAGGAAATGTCAGAGAGCTTGAGAACGCGATCATTCGCGGCATCCATCTCTGCCAGACCAATTCCATCGGGATCGAGGATCTTGGAATCTCATCCGCCCACATCGCCGGCATGCCGGAATTAAACTCGCTCAAAGAAATGAAACGAAAGATGATTGAGACCTTTGAGAGAGAGTACCTTGATCGTCTCATGCACAAGTACCATGGAAACGTGAGCCATGCGGCTTTGGCAGCCGGAAAAGAGCGGCGTGAGCTTGGCAAGTTGCTCAAGAAGTACCAGATCGATCCGAGCATTTTCCATGAATCCAACTCTAACTACCGCAGTGATTCCGATGTCTGGGCTGGGTGAAAACTTCCCTGTAAGTGGGTTCTAACTCACCCAATAGTTTATCTTTATTCTTACACGATTAGTGTCTCGCCTCTTCATCGCATGGGTGTTGCCTAACCCACTCATGCTCTCTCGCCTCTGAAGTGTTCCTCGTAAGTCCTCGAAATCAGAGCGTGCACGACTGCGCGCTCCACTGGCCTCGTATTTGCATTTGTCTGATGTTGTACAAGGGGATTGCCTATGAACAAGCCATCACAGCAAGACGAAGAGCGGTGGCGCAAACTTGAGATGGCTGAGGCCATTATGCGGTATCTCGCAGAACATCCCAAAGCATCGGATACTTTGGATGGTATCGCGGAATGGTGGATCATGCGTCAACAAGTGCAAGTCGAGTTTAGTGCGCTCAAGAAAGTTTTGTCCGAGTTGACTGAGAGCGGCTACCTTGAAGTGACTGGGGAAGGTGATCGTAGGCAGTACTCTTTGAAAGTTAACAAAGATAGCATGCAGTCTTGAGGTTTGAAATATGCAAAACGAAAGATTCATGCGATGGTGTTTTCTTTTGGCTATCCTTTTTCTGATGAAAGGTCAAATGACCGCACAACCAGAGACCAAAGAAGTTATCATCTCGGTGAGCGATGAAATGATTACCACATTCTCATGGATACCATTCAGAGGCATCGGACGACTCGTCGTCAAGGAAGGGAATGAGGAATTCTGGAGCACTGAAACCGATGGCATCAATTTCTTTCATTCACCGATTCGATACGGAGTTCACCCTCCTGGAGCTGCGGACGGAAAACCGGCGATCCCACTGATCGCCAGGCACACGTACACAGTCTCGCTTTTTCGCTGGATGACCGCGAAACGCGAAAAGCTCCAACTGCTTGGCCTTCAAGAATTCAGCCCGTCAGTTACATCACAGGACCAGCAGGAGGCGCCTGTTGTAGATGCAAGGCGAGAAGAGCAAGCGCCGACCGTGGAAGGAAGGGAAGAAGATGAAGAGCCTGAAGCGGGCGCGAAGCGCGCGCTTCGGGTCGGCGCGTTGACGGCTGAGTTCAAGTTTGATGGAATAGTGAACGGACCGGTGTGGTGGGCTGCCAGCGACTCGATTGCTGATCTCGTTACGATTGAGCCGGAAGAAGGCGGCGTTCCCGCCGGACGGACAGTCGTCAAAGTCGTCGCAGATCAGAATGAAATTGTTGTGGGGGCGCGGTGCTTTGACAACGAGCCGGAGGGAATCGTGTCCTTTTCAAAAGCGCGTGACTCTGAGCTTGCCGAGGAAGATCATCTGCTGATCGTGTTCGATACATTTCTTGACGGTCGCTCCGGTTACGTGTTTGCAGTGAATCCGAGCGGCGCGCGTTTCGATGGCTTGGTAGAAAAACAAGGTGAAGACGTGAATAGCGACTGGGATGCGATCTGGGAAGCCAAAACTTCACAAGACGATTCCGGCTGGTCTGCCGAGATTCGAATTCCGATTAAGAGTCTTGGTTTCCAAAAGGATCTGTCCACCTGGGGATTCAACGTTCAGCGCCGTGTGCAGCGTCTGCAAGAGACCAGTCGTTGGTCGGGCGCCAAGGTTGATTATGAGATCTTTCAAACCAGCCGCGCCGGACTATTGACCGATCTGCCGGATTTCGATTTCGGCGCGGGGCTAAGCATCCGCCCATCGCTCGTGGGCAGAGCAGGCAAGCCTGCAAGTGATGCTGCGACCGACTATGATGGAGATTTCAGCTTGGATATCACTCAAAAACTGGGACCTAACCTCCTTTCGGCACTAACGGTCAATACTGATTTTGCAGAGACCGAGGTGGACGTTCGCCAAATCAACGTCACTCGTTTTCCTCTCTTCTTCCCGGAGAAACGAACGTTCTTTCTGGAGGGCGCGGACATTTTCGAATTCGGGGTCGGGTTGGACGAAGAAAAGCTTGTTCCGTTTTTCACTCGGCGCATTGGGCTTCTTGGCATCGGCGGAGATGACCATTCGGAAATTCCCATCAATGTCGGCGCGAAAATAAACGGACGCGTAGGCGAAACGAATATAGGCGCGCTGGTTGTCAACACACGGAGTATCGATAATCTCGCGGTTTCTGATTCGGCGATTCATGTTCCGCAAACGACGATGGGCGCGCTTCGTGTGAGACAGAATATTTTGGAAGAATCGTCCCTTGGGATGCTTGCGACATTCGGCGATCAACAGAGTCGATCAGGAAGTTGGTCTGCGGGACTGGACTTCGTTTATCGGACTTCAGGCTTTTTGGGAGACAAGAACTTTGTGGTCGGGATTTGGGGAATGCTCAATGATCGTGAAGCATTGGAAGGTGATAAATCTGCATTCGGTTTCAAGGTTGATTACCCGAACGATTTGTTTTCCATCAACCTGAGTTCCGTCCGTCTCGGCGATGGCTTCGATCCGTCGCTTGGCTTCACGCCGCGCAATAACCTTCACATCTGGGAATTCAGCGGCGAGTACAAGCCGCGGCCGGGTTGGGAATTGGTTCGCCAGATGTTCTTCGATCTCACGGCAACGCTCTACAATACCCGAAACAACTCACGGTGGGAAAGTTACAGCATGGCAATCAAGCCGCTCGACTTTCTATTTGAAAGCGGCGATCGAGTAGAAGCCGCTATCGAGCGGCAAGGCGACCGGCCTCCGGAAGCATTCGAGATTTCAACCGATGTGGACATCCCCGCCGGCTCATACGAATGGACGCGATTTTCACTCGGTGCACGCTCGGCAGAGAAGCGCATCGTCAGCGCCGAAATCAAATGGGCGTCAGGCGACTACTACAATGGAGATCTCAACACGATCGAGGCAAGGCTGACGGTGAAGCCATCGTCGTTTCTCGCTGTCGAGTTTACGGCGCAGCGGAATAGCGGCACGGTCATGGCGCTTCAAGACGAAGTTGAGGAACTGATCGCGATGAATTTCACGGAAGAGTTGTTCGGCTTCCGCGTGCAACTGAATTTCTCTCCCGATCTGCAATTGAGCAGCTTGACACAATACGATACGCAGAGCCAGGAGTTAGGCTCCAACAACAAACTGCGTTGGACGTTTGATCCTCTTGGTGAAATCTTCATCGTCTATAATCACAACGCGGTACGGAGAGCGAACGACCGCTGGGATTTCGTTTCCAACCAACTGCCGATCAAGATCCACTACGCATGGCGGTTTTGAGCGCAAATAACGGGGGAAGTGAATAATAAACTAACGGAGGTCTGTATGATTCGCTGGCTCATTGGGTCGAGCATGAAGCTTCGGCTCGCAGTCGCTGCAATCGCTGCGTTGCTGATTGTTTTCGGCTTCACGGAGCTTGAACAAATGCCGGTGGACACCTTGCCTGAGTTTTCGCGCCCATACGTGGAGGTGCAAACCGAGGCGCTCGGGCTTTCCGCGCAAGAGGTGGAAGCTTTGGTCACGACTCCCATCGAAGCAGATTTGCTCAACGGCGTTTCGTGGGTCGAAGAGATTCGCTCCGAGTCTATTCCCGGGTTGTCGTCCATCGTTCTAATCTTCGAGAAAGGGACCGACATCATGCGTGCCCGGCAAATGGTGCAGGAGAGGTTGATCGCGGTTCATGCGTTGCCGAACGTATCAAAACCTCCCACGATGCTCAATCCGTTGTCTTCAGCAGGTAGGTGCATGGAAATCGGATTGACTTCGGACAAGCTATCGCTGATCGAAATGTCGGTGCTTGCCCGATGGACAATCGTGCCTCGCTTGTCCGGAGTGCCCGGCGTTGCCAATGTTTCTATCTGGGGCTATCGCGACCGACAGTTACAAGTCCAGGTCGATCCGGAAAAACTGCGAGCCGAAGGCGTTACGCTCATGCAAGTCATCAGAACGGCAGGCAATGCGTTATGGGTTTCGCCGCTAACCTTTTTGGAAGCCTCGACTCCCGGAACCGGTGGATGGATCGATACGCCTAATCAAAGACTCGGCGTGCGACACGTCTTGCCAATCTCCACGCCGGCGGATCTCGCGCAGATGTCCATCGAGGGCGCAACGTCAAAGCGTCTCGGCGATGTTGCAACTTTAGTCGAAGACCATCAACCGCTCATCGGAGATGCAGTCGTTAACGACGCCCCCGCACTAACGCTGGTGGTGGAGAAATTTCCCTGGGCAAACACGATGGAGGTAACGGAGGATGTAGAAGCGGCACTCGCGGCACTGCGTCCCGGGCTTACGGGATTGGAAATGGATCCTACTCTGTTCCGTCCTGCAACCTTCCTCGAGTCAGCGGTAGACAATCTCTACAACGCTCTGATGATCGGCGGTGGATTCATGGTCATTGCGCTCTTTGCGTTCTTCGCCAACTGGCGTACTGCGTTGATTAGTATCGCGTCGGTGGTTGTGTCAGTGATCGTCGCGGGGACAGTGCTTTATCTGCGCGGTGTTACCATCAACATGGTGATCATTGCCGGGGTTATGGTCGCCGTTGTTGCGATTGTTGATGATGCGATTGTTGACACGGAAAATATCGTGCGACGTCTCCGCAAGGTCCGTGAAGAAGGCAACGGCAAATCATCCGCAGCCATCATTCTCGATGCGGTTGCACAGATGCGCAGTCCTCTGCTTTACGCGACGGTTATCATGGTGTTGGCGGTGGTACCGATTTTGTTTCTTGAAGGTGTGTCCGGTGCATTTTGGCAGCCGCTCGCCACATCGTACATGCTCGCGGTGCTTGCCTCCTTTGCAGTTGCTCTGACCCTTACACCGGCGTTGAGTCTTCTGTTCCTGCGCAATGCCTCTCTCCAGTCTGCTGATTCTCCGGTCGCTGAGATGCTGCGCCGTATTCACAGCGCACTCTTTGGCTGGGCTACCCGCTCACCGCGGACCGCATTTGTCGCGGTCTGTGTCATTCTGGTTCTCGGACTCATGTCTATATTTTTCCTCCGTCAAGAGTCACTGCTGCCCGACTTCAAGGAAACGGATCTGGTAATTCCTTGGGAAGGCGGTTCCGGCGCCTCCCATCCTGCGATGAATCGGATTACAACTCTTGCAAGCCGCGAGTTGCGCGCGATTCCGGGAGTCCTCAATGTCAGCGCCCAAGTGGGGCGCGCGATCATGTCGGACAAGCGGTCGAGTATCAATTCCGGTGAGATTCGCGTCAGTATAGATCCAGCCGCTGATTATGAGGCGACGGTGGTTTCAGTGAAGCAAGTTGTTGCCAGCTATCCCGGTCTGTCTCCCGAAGTGTTGACGTATTTGCAGACAAAAATCAGAGATGAACTATCGGGCACTGGAGAATCCCATGTTGTGCGCGTCTACGGCGAGGATATGTTAGTCATCCGCAAGAAGGCGGAGGAGGTCCAGAAGATGCTGTCAAGGATCGCTGGAATCGTTTCTGCAAAAGTGCAGTATCCCGAAGAAGGTCCTACATTAGAAATCGAAGTGAATCTCGAGAAAGCCAAACGGTATGGACTCAAACCTGGCGATGTCCGCCGGGCGGCGACTTCATTGGTATCGGGCATTCTGGTCGGCAGCCTGTACGAGGAGCAGAAAGTATTCGATGTGGTGGTGTACGGCTCGCCGGAAACACGCCATAGTATTACCGGTGTTCAAAATCTGCTCATCAATACTCCCGCTGGAGGTCATGTGCGTTTGCGCGAGGTGGCTGATGTGCGCATCGCTCCATCTCCCACCGTTATCAATCGTGACGCCGTCGCGCGTCGCATGGACGTAACCGCCAACGTGCGCGGACGCGATCTTGCCGCGGTTGCAGCGGACGTCCAACGCGGTATCCGTCAAATCAATTTCCCGTTAGAGTATCGCGCCGAGCTGTTAGGCGAGTATGCCGAGCGACTCGCCGCGCAGGAGCGGATGACGGCTTTTGGCGTTGCTGCTGCCATTGGTATTTTTCTGCTGCTGCAAGTGTTCTTCCGAAGCTGGCGACTTGCAACTGCTGTTTTCGTGACTATCCCGATGACGCTGGCGGGTTGTGCGCTTGCGGTATTGTTTAATGGCGGTGTGCTCTCATTCGGTGCGATCGGGGGATTCGTCGCGGTGCTTGCAGTTGCCGTGCGCAACAGTATGGCGCTGGTGAGCAGTTATCGGCATCTGAAACGCGATGGGCGTGATGGCGAAGAGTCTGACGCCGAGCTTGTTCATCGAGTCACCAGCGAACGGTCTGCACCGATTCTGATGACTGCGCTCGCTACTGCGTTGGTCCTTCTTCCTTTGGCTTTCTCAGGCAATATCGCCGGTCTTGAGATTGTGCATCCGATGGCACTCGTCATTCTTGGTGGCTTGGTCACGGCAACATTCTTCACGTTGGCCGGAGTGCCAGTCCTTTACTTGATGTTCGGCGTTAAGTGTGAACTTGATCTTGAATTGTCTTCAACGGCTGTCTCGTCAGGAGAAAAGCGCGAACCAATTCCGACGGTTCGCGATATCGAAACGGTTGGACATGCAGTTGCTTAATGGTTTATCGGGGGATCAAATCATAATTGGAGGTATCAATGCTGCACAGTAATAGTTTGATGGTTGCGTCAATAGTTGCCGCAGGTCTGTTGCTTTCGGCTTGCCAAAAAGATCTTGACGCGCATGATGCCGAACATCCGGCTGTCGTCGAGGCAATACCGGACTCGGATGTCAAAAGGGTGACCCTGACCGAGAGGGCGGCACAACGGATCAATCTCAAAACGGATGAGGTTCGCGCACTGAAGATGAAGCGGTCGGCGTCGCTGCGACAAGTTGTGCCATACTCTTCACTCATTTATGATCCGCAAGGACAGACGTGGGTGTATACGAGTCCTCAACCTCGAACATTCGTTCGGTACAAAGTTGAGGTTGACTACATTGAAGGCGACATGGTGGTTCTAAAAGACGGTCCACCCACCGGTACCGTCGTCGCTTCAGTCGGAGTGGCGGAGTTGTATGGAACGGAGTTCAAAGTTGGGCATTAGGGTTGCAACATGTAGAGCGATTCTCCGAATCGCTCATTTGGCCGCAGGAGCGATCCCGAAGCATCGGGATCGCTCTACAAGGAAAATATTCATCTTGCGTAGGCTGACCCGTTAAGGAGAAACAATTATGATGCGCTGGATCGTTGGATCGAGTTTGAAATTTCGTTTCCTGGTGATCGCGATCGCCGCGGGCATGATGTACTTCGGCATCGGACAACTTCACAGAATGCCGGTGGATGTGTTTCCCGAATTCGCGCCGCCGCTTGTTGAGGTTCAGACCATAAGCCTCGGGCTTACGGCAGAGGAAGTGGAAGCCTTGGTGACCGTTCCGCTGGAGCAGGCGCGGAATCGCGTAGACCGGGCCGATGCCCATCTCG
>JANNUB010000156.1:0-12553 GCA_031394795.1 Ignavibacteriota bacterium
TGGAAGGCTTCGAGGTAGAAGTGTTTAAAGGTCTAAATCAGCCTTTACCGGTTGTCTACTTCGAAATGAATGCGAATGAACATGATCGTGCAATCCAAGCCCTCGCCCGGCTGAGTGAGATAGGCACGATCCAGCGCCTGAATGTGACAGACATCGATCACCAGGGTTGGTTGTTCGACGAGTGGATCGGTTATGATGAGTTTGTCGCACAAGAGGTTGAACGTTTTCCGCGAACAACCAACGTCGTGGTGAAGATGGCCTGCTAACCAACCACTGCAGTTGACCTGCTGCGGGCGTCGAGGGATAAGCATCTGTTCGTGGGTTCGCCCCCGCCCGCGAGCAGGCAATTGAGCGGAGCAAAGTTATTCGCTTATCGATTAGAAGATGGGCAACAAACGCCAACATGAACTTTGAGAACAACCCCAATTTGTCGTAAATTATTTTTGGCTGCAAGAATTTGGAAAGGAGACACAACAGTGATCGCAAATCAACCACGCTACAGCAAAGAAGAATTCGCCCGTCGCGGCGATGAGATGTATGAACGCGTCGTGCGTCCGCAATTGAATGATAGCGACAAAGGAAAATTCGTCGCGCTGGATATTGAGACTGGCGAATATGAAATTGATTCCAAAGACATTTCCGCGTCGCATCGTCTGCGGATGAGATTGCCGAACGCTCAGGTGTGGCTCCTGCGTGTTGGTTATGGCGCGGCATATCATTTTGGTTTTCTTCCGCCGCGCCAAACACGTTGATACGCGGTTTTGTTACATACGACAATCAAGCCGTTGTTCGTCTTACTGTTCTCGGAAATGCGAATCAGAAGGCTGAAGTTGAACCCGTACTTGACACAGGCTTCAACGGAAGTCTGAGTTTGCCGCCGGCAATTATTTCTAAATTACAACTCGTCCAGTCTGGGCAAACGCATTCCGAACTCGCTGACGGCTCGAAACAATCATTCGACCTTTATGAAGGCGTGATTGATTGGGAGGGGGAAGAGCAACTCATCAACATACACCAATCGGATTCGACTCCTTTGTTGGGAACGAGATTGCTTGCAGGCTATCGTTTGACGATGGACGTCGAGCACGAAGGCACAGTCACAATTCAACGGCTTGTCGAAGTAACAAGTTAGAAGGGTTTGATTCCACGAAGTTGGAAAGGAAACAACAATGATTGCCAATCAACCGCGCTACAGTAAAGAAGAATTCGCTCGTCGAGGCGATGAGATGTATGAGCGCGTCGTGCGTCCGCATCTTCAAGCGAGCGACAATGGGAAGTTCGTTGTCATAGACATTGAGTCTGGCGCGTATGAAATGGACGACGATGAACTTGCCGCTTCAGACCGCCTTCTTCTACGAAATCCAAGCGCACAGGCATGGCTCGTTCGTGTTGGGTCTCGGTACGTTCGCCGATTCGGACCTCGCTTTCGGTCGCACTCTGTATGATAGCTGGAACCGTCAACGCAGTAGCAATTCAGAGACTTGCGAAATCATCAGCGTAATAACCTTAACCTCATCTATCCTTTTTTTGCCTTTGGAGTAACCATTTGTCGCAACAACCTGAACCCAAAACCCTGAACCCTGAACCCATCTCAGACCTCAACGAACTCATGCTTCGCCGCCGCGAAGAGTTGGATGAACTAAAGAAGCTTGGCATCAATCCGTATCCATATCAATTTGCTCGCAACGCGTTCTCAAGAGAAATTATTGACACGTTCAAGGACGATGCGCCGCAACGAACGGTGAGCGTCGCAGGCCGCATCATGTCCATTCGCAAGATGGGCAAGGCGGCATTCTGCCATATTCACGATTCGCAAGGAAAGATTCAAATCTATTTGAAGAAGGACGACCTCGGCGCGTTTTACGATTCGTTCAAGTTGCTCGACATCGGCGACATCATTGGCGTTGAGGGGTATGTCTTTCGAACAAAGATGGGAGAAGTTTCTGTTCACTCGCAGAGGGTCGAGTTGCTTGCAAAGTCGTTGCGTCCGTTGCCGATTGCGAAAGAGACGAAAGACGAGCAGGGCAATGTCGTTGTTCATGACCCGTTCTCAGATAAGGAACTTCGTTACCGCCAGCGTTATGTTGATTTGGTTGTGAACACGCAAGTCAAAGACGTGTTCGTCAAGCGAGCGAAAATCATCTCGACGATGAGAAAGTTTTTTGACGAGCAAGGCTATCTCGAAGTCGAAACGCCGATACTTCAGCCGCAATACGGCGGAGCGTTTGCGCGGCCATTCATCACGCACCACAACACGCTCGATGTGCCGATGTATTTGCGGATTGCGAACGAGTTGTATTTGAAGCGGCTCATCGTCGGCGGATTCGACGGCGTGTATGAGTTTGCAAAAGATTTCCGCAACGAGGGGATGGATCGGACGCACAATCCTGAGTTCACGATGTTGGAGATTTACGTTGCGTACAAAGATTACATCTGGATGATGGAGATGGTCGAGCAGATGATTAGCCGCGTCGCGATGGCGATCAACGGCTCGATGAAAGTGAAGGTAGGCGAGAACGAAATTGACTTCACGCCGCCGTGGACACGGCTTTCGATGTTTGATGCTATCAAGAAATATACTGGGAGGGAGCTTAGAGCGAAGAGCGGAGAGCATAGAGCGGAGAGCATAGAGCGAAGAGCGAAGAGCGAAGAGGAGTTGCGGACGATTGCAAAAGAGTTGCACGTTGAAGTTGCGCCTGGCGCGGGTGTTGGTGCAATCATTGACGAAATCTTCAGCGAGAATGTTGAGCATCATCTTAATCAACCAACATTCATTACAGACTATCCTGTTGAGATGTCGCCGCTCGCGAAGAAGCATCGCTCCGAGCCGGGACTTGTCGAGCGCTTCGAAGCAATCGTGAACGGGCAGGAGATTTGCAACGCGTTCAGCGAATTGAACGACCCGCTCGACCAGCGAGCCCGCTTCGAAGAACAGATGCGAATGAAAGCGCAAGGACAAGAGGAAGTCCAACCGCTCGATGAAGATTTCTTGCGCGCACTGGAATACGGCATGCCGCCAACAGCGGGACTCGGCATCGGCATTGATCGCTTAACGATGCTGCTGACGGGACAAGATTCGATTCGCGATGTGCTGTTCTTTCCGCAGATGAAGCCTGAAAAATGAACCACAGATTTCACGGATTACCACAGATTGTTTTTGAATTCCATCCGTGCAAATCAGTGAATCCGTGGTTTCCTTTTCCTTTCGGTCGTAACGCTGTCCTTCGCCGGCACCAACGGTACGCTCGAAGGAGTCGTCCGCGACAAGAAGGCGAACGAAAAACTTCCCGGCGTCACCATTCTCATCGTCGGCACGCAACAAGGAACGACGACGAATGCGGACGGCTTCTATCAAATCCAAAATCTTCGCGCAGGAACGTACGACATTCGCATCAGTCACGTTGGATATCAACTATCCTGTCGAGATGTCGTCGCTATTTCAGGGCTGAAATAAGAAGCGACTGGCTCATCATTTTCATAAGGGGGACCTTTTCCAACACGCTGCCTGCAACAATCGAAGGACGAATGAAAATCTCCGGAATGCCCGGGAGCAGAAAATCTCTGTATTCGACCTCTATGTTCTTGTAGCCGGCGCCCGACAATTTCGCTGCGACAAAACTTTTCGAAAAAGCCATTTCGTCGGGCTCGAGATGCGCTTTTGTACGCAATGAGTCGTACGAAAAGATCATATAAATGTAAGGGTTGTAAATATTCGGCTCGAGGAATATTATTTTGCCGTTGTCTTTAAGCAGGCGGTGCATGTTCGTAAGCGCACTGCTAAGATGATGATACAAGTGATGAAGAATTCCATTGCCGACAATGTAGTCGAATGTTTCGCCTTTCATATCCACAGCCGTATTGAAATCGAGAATATCGTAGCGAAGATTGGGGAGCTGAAAATTCTTTTTTGCCTCGTCAATGAACTGGACACACAAGTCAGTGCCCAAAACGTTCATCCCGGTTTTTTGTGCCAGCATGAAAGAGTTTTGTCCTGTACCACAGCCGATTTCCAATACGCGTCTTGTAGCATCAACGTTCATTTGCGAAATGTTCATTTGCGAAATCATGCGATCGCACCTGCGTTCGGCGCGTATGCGGGTGGATTTGCTGTCGCGCCATATCTGGTTGTATCCCCTATTGTCTTTTATGCTCTGCATGATACGTTCCTATGGTAGTGAGAAATCTACGTACCCATCGAAAGAGTTGCAACAATGCCTGTTCACGAGTTTTACTGTTTCGTGAAATGATTATCTTCTATAGCGTACGGAGACGAGGTAGAAATTCTTCTGACAGAACCAAAGTCACATACTCCCCATATCAGCGTCATCATTCCCGCCTTCAATGAGGAAAAACTGCTCGAGCGCATGTTGAAGCAGTTCGCGCCTGCTGTCATCACCCAATACAACATTGAGCTTATTGTCTCAGACGGTGGAAGCACAGACCGGACGCAGGAGATCGCCCGCCGGTGCGCTCATCATGTTGTCGAGAACAGCGCGCGCATCAAGCAGACGATTTCGCTCGGCCGCAATGAAGGGGCGAAGCATGCATCCGGCGATATTTTCGTTTTTCTCAACGCCGATACGCTCATAAAGGACGCCGACTATTTCTTTCGCCGCATCGGCGAAGAAATCAGTACAGCGGAGATGGCGGCAATTACCTGCAGTGTCGAAGTGTATCCGCACGAGCAGAGGTTGGTTGACAAGTGGTTCCATGGTTTCTACAATTGGTTCTTCTCGGCAATGAACGCGGTCGGCATGGGAATGGGGCGAGGCGAGTGCCACATTATGAAGCGCGAAGTATTCGAACGGGTCAACGGGTATTCTGCGCGCATCGCCGCGGGGGAAGATTATGACATGTTTCGCCGCTTGAAAAAGGTCGGTCGCATTCGTTTCTTGCACGATGTTGTCGTCTATGAATCGCCTCGCCGCTATCGAAAGTATGGGTACTTCTATGTGAGCTGCTCATGGTTCTTGAATTTTCTTGCAGTACAGTTCTTGCGCCGCTCAATTTTGGACGAATGGAAACCTGTGAGGTAAGGCAAAGGAAAAGAGGTTTCATTGATTTTCACTGCTCTTTTAGATATACTCGTTTTAGATAACGACTGATGTTACTTGTGCGTCTCACACTTTTGGGAAGGAGTAGGGGATTTCTTATGAAGAAACGATTTTCATTGTTGTCAGTTAGCCTGTTGGTATTGACGAGCCTTGTCGCAGGCTCGATCTTCAACAAGCTGATCTCCGGCGATAACATCTACGACCAGATCGGCAAGTTCAAAGATGTGCTGAGCATGGCGCAGAAGGTGTATGTCGACCAGGTTGATACGCAGAAGCTCACTGAAGCGGCGATTCGCGGAATGCTGGATGACCTCGATCCGCATTCTGTCTATATTCCTGCCAAAGAAATGCAGCGTGTACGAGAGGAATTCCAGGGAAGCTTCGAAGGGATCGGGATCGAGTTTGCCGTGGCGAACGATACTCTCTTTGTTGTTACACCCATCATTGGCGGGCCGAGCGAGGCGCTCGGAATCGAAGCGGGCGACAAAATTGTGAAAATCAACGACACCTCTTCCATCGGTATCAGGCAGGATATGGTTCCGAAGAAATTGCGAGGTCCAAAGGGCACGCATGTCAAAGTAACGATCGCACGGGCGGGGATGCCTAAGCTGTTGGAGTACGATATTGTCCGCGATAAGATACCTCTCTACACCGTTGATGCCTCGTTTATGGTGAATGACGAGATCGGCTACATCAGCGTGACACGCTTTGCCGCAACAACGCACAACGAGTTCGTCGAAGCAATCTCGAAGCTCAAGCTCGAAGGAATGAAACGGCTCGTGCTCGACCTGCGATTCAATGGCGGTGGGTATCTCGATCAGGCATTCAAGATGGCCGATGAGCTGCTGCCGAAAGGAAAGAAAGTTGTCTATACCCAAGGACGTCGTCCCGAGTTTAGTGAAGAGTACATTTCTTCCGGATCGGGGCGGCTTGCCGATATAGCGCTCGTGATTGTGGTGAACAATGGATCCGCATCGGCAAGCGAGATTGTTTCCGGTGCAGTGCAGGATTGGGATCGAGGTTTGATTGTAGGTGAAACTACCTTCGGCAAAGGTCTCGTTCAGCGCCAATGGGATTTGTCTGACGGCTCCGGATTCCGGCTTACGACGGCGCGGTACTATACGCCGACAGGGCGTTTGATTCAGCGCCCATATGGTGATGATAAGGCAAAGTACCAGCGCGAGGCATTTGAGCGAAATGAGGAAGAAGGCGAGAACATCCAGCATTCGGCTGAGAAAGATTCGGCGCGCCCGAAGTTCAAAACCCCGGCAGGACGATTCGTATACGGAGGGGGAGGCATCACCCCGGATTACATCGTCAAACCGGAACGGCTTGGAGAATATGCCGTGGCAGTGCGTGCGCGTCAGGTCTATTTCGACTTCTCCAACAAGTATCTGGACAAGCACGGAATGGACTTGAAGCGAGAATATGGCAACAACAGCCAGAAGTTCGTTGAGCAATTTGAGATTACCGACGAACTTCTTGAGCAGATCAATGCGATGGCGAAAAACAAAGGCATCGAGGTCAAGAAGGATGCCTACGAAAGGGACAAACGCTCTGTGAAGCTCTTGGCAAAAATGACGATTGCGAAGGCGCTCTTCGGCAATGTGGGATCGTCTCGAGTGTTCCTCTCGGAAGACGTCCAATTCAAGAAAGCCGTCGGCTTGTTCCCCGAGGCTGAGAAGATCTCCAAGAACCTCACGAGCGTTCGCTGATAACTCTCGTGCAACAACGTATTGTACATGCTTACGGCAGTTCACGATCGTGGTCTGCCGTTCTTTTCTTCTGGGGGATTATCCTCAGCTGTTTCAACGTTGCATCCGCTCAGACTCCCGCCTCGCGCGTGCTGGTGGAAGGAGAAGAGTTGCGGTACAACGTTCGCTACGGCCCGATTGACATCGGGCAAGTACGCATCCAGACGGGGAAAAAGCTGCTCGCAAACGGCGCTCCCGCGTTCCAAGCGTATGCATACATTGACTCCTACAAAGGAATTCCGTTCGTCAATCTCCATGCAGTGTTCGAGAGTGTTCTCGATAGCATGATGTTTTCGCGCCACTTCGTGGGTAAGAGCAAAGACGGCGACTCCTACGACTTCGCGCGCTACAGGTTTGACTATACAAAGAACCGCGTCTTCATGGAGTCCGGCAGCAAAGACACGATCATTGAGAAGCGAGACACCATCGTGATAGATGGCGCGGCACAGGATGGGCTTTCGCTGTTTTTCTACGCGCGCGATCAGCTCTTCTCGGGCAGGAAACAAAACATTCCGGCAGTCGTGAAAGAGAAGAAAGTGAACACGCTGATTGATTTCTATGGAAAAAGAAAAGCGATCGAGCAAGAGCTGATCGAATACGCGGTTGATTGTGTCGGGTTTGAAGGAACGGCGGAGTTCACCGGCATTTTTGGACTCACGGGAGATTTCGAAGGCTGGTTCAGCAACGACGAGGCGCGCGTTCCCGTCATGGCAAAGATGAAAGTCATCATCGGAAGTGTGACGATTGAGCTCATGGAATGGAAGCGGGACGGGTGGAAGCCGCCCCGAGTTAATTAGCAAACGACTCAACAGGGTAATCACATCATGATTGAGAATGATCAAGAACTGCAGGCATCTTTGGGTCGCATCCAACAGTTTCAACAACAAGTTGTAAAACTTCGCGATGTGGAATCCAACCCGACAAACTACAAGTTGTCCGTCAGTGGATTCCTTGCAGAAATTGACCGAATGAACCTCGAAGTTCGCGAATACCTTCGCCGGCATCCGACCGAGGCAGCCCAGGCAGGTATGCAATAGAACTGCGCATGTCGCTCATTCCGTATGACAGTAAATCTCCTTTGGTCCATCCTTCAGCATTCGTTGCCGAAGGCGCGCAACTCATCGGCGACGTGCAACTCGCGAACGGTGCGAGCGTGTGGTACAACGCCGTTCTTCGCGGCGACATCAATCGAGTTGAAATCGGCGAGCGGACGAACATTCAAGACGGCTGCGTGCTTCATGTGACGAATGAGTTTCCGTGCATTGTTGGACATGATGTGACCATTGGCCATCGGGCAATCGTTCATGGCTGCACAGTTGGAGATTGCTGTTTGATCGGAATGGGCTCGGTAATTTTGGATAACGCATGGATAGGCTCGCACTCTCTTGTTGCAGCGGGCGCCGTTGTTTTGCAGAATTTTGTCGTGCCCGAGGGAATGCTCGTCGCCGGAGTTCCTGCGAAGATCGTTCGTCCACTTACTGAACGCGAGAAAGAGCAAATCGAAGAATCTGCTCGACAGTATGTCGAGTATGCAAGGGTCTACGACCCATAGGGGGATACGGTTCATGAAGGTGAAATTCTGGGGGACCCGCGGCT
This sequence comes from Ignavibacteriota bacterium, assembly GCA_031394795.1. Lineage (GTDB taxonomy): Bacteria > Bacteroidota > Ignavibacteria > UBA10030 > UBA6906 > CAADGV01. The sequence goes on from JANNUB010000156.1 coordinate 8,405, forward strand.
CGATTCCGACGCCCGGGAAACACACGGTCCGCTACGGAGGCAACACCCCGTGTGTCGAAGTTCGTCTGCGGGACGATAAGCTCATCATCTTCGATGCAGGTAGCGGCATTCGCTGTCTCGGAGAGGCGCTTATGGCGAAGGGGGAGTCGGTCAATGCGTATTTGCTCGTAGGACATCCGCACTGGGACCACATCCAAGGCTTTCCCTTTTTCAAGCCTGCGTTCATTTCCGGCAATGAACTGACCATCATGGGCGGACAATCCCGGGCCGTCACGCTCCGCTCCATGATTGCCGACCAAATGAACAAAGTGTACTTCCCGATTCAGCTCAACGAATTGAAAGCCAGAATCAACTTCCGTCCATTGCGGGAAGGGACGGTTGATATTTTTGGCGCGACGCTTTCATCCATCTATGTCAACCATCCTGCATTTGCTCTTGGCTATCGTCTTGAATCCAACGGTCGCTCACTTGTGTACATCAGCGACAATGAGCCGTTTGACCGCGAAGTCGCGCGCTCACTGCGCAATGTCGAGAAAGTCATCGTTGAGAAATATCTCGAAAGCAAAGACGACCCGAACCAGCGCATCTTCGATTTCTGTCGCGGTGCAGATGTGTTGATCCATGATGCGACATACACCCCGGAGGAATATGTGAACCGGGTGGGCTGGGGACATTCGCACTATCTTTTCGCGCTCAAAGTGGCAGCGGAAGCGCAGGTAAAGAAGCTGTTCCTTTTTCACCACGATCCGCTGCACAGCGACGAGAAGATCGATGAGATGGTAGAGACGTGCAGGAGGGAGATCAAGACGCGCGGATACAAGTTCGAATGTTTCGCGGCGGAGGAAGGAGCCGAACTTGTGATTGGCTAGTATTTCGCTCCGCGGACTTTTTTCTTGACAATCTCGCACTCGGTGGATATATTGGCACGAGCATCATGATGCAATTTCACACTTCTCTTCACATCGTGCGTCCAACCTTCCCGTGCAGCTTATTGCGGCGAAACCATGACGTTTAAGTTTACACCATCGGACTTCAAAAAAATCGGAAAGTTACTTGGCGCGCCGCCCAAGGCAATGGGCGCGAACCAGCGATTCGAAATCGCCGGCACGGAAGAAAAAAGAAAACTTGTATTGGAGATCTATCCAAACATCCGAATTGGAAACGAGAAGGGGAATCTGATTTCGGTGTACACGGAATCATCGCACCTGCAGCTGCATTTCTGCTCCGGTGTTGTGCTCAGCGAAATGCTCGGGGAAGTAACGTTTGTCGGTGAACAAAACGGGACGCTGAGCGGTTTGATCATTGAGAGGGGCGGAGGCTGCTCGTTGTATGCAAACGTTGACCGCTCCCTTCTCTCAGGAGATTTCACAAAGCTCGGTCCCGAAGTGATGCTCTCGGGCATTGCGCTTTCGTTAACGGATACGATTCTTGATGACGCGAGGCCGGCAAACAAGAAATCGAAGCGGAAAAAGCCGGTTCGTTGATGCAGGGCGTTTCAGTGTTCAATGCGCACCCCCGCTATCGCATTGCGCGAAAGGATGTGGAGCGTTATGTACTGCAGGCTCTCGGCCGGAGACAGGCGCATATTTCGGTCGTGTGTATTGACTCGTATCGCTGCAAGGCGATCAACCGGAAGTTCCTCAATCACGATTGCGTGACGGATGTTATCAGTTTTACGATTGAGGAAGCGCCGGCGCTCGGAGGAGAAATCTATGTCAATCTGGATAGAGCGAAACAGCAGGCGAAAGAGTATGGCGTTACGTTTGCAAACGAAATTGCACGGCTTGTGATTCACGGAGTGCTCCATGTGATCGGATATGATGATGCGACTGCTGCGCAAAAGAAGCAGATGAGAGCATTGGAGGACAAACACGTTCGCCGCATATTTCCCGATTAACCACGAAAGGAAATCCATTGAAAGAGCGTTTGGTCGAGATTCTCGTCTATCTCATGTCCGAGATGACGAACAAATCGGTAAGCGACATCAATCTTTCTCTGCTGGAAGATAGAGGCTACACGCAGTCTGAGATTAGCGCCGCATTCGACTGGTTGTACGAACATGTCCAGATCGATGGCGGCTGGTTAGTTCCTTCGGTATCGAGTACATCGCGGCGGCAACTGCACGCGGTAGAGCGGGCTGTGATCGCTACTGAAGGGCAAGGCTACCTGATGCAGCTCTGCGAATTGGGCTTGCTCGAGATCACGGACCTGGAGATGGTAATCGAGCGGGCGATGGTTTCCGCGGTTGACAGAGTGTCCGTTCACGAAATCCAACAGATAGTTGCCTCGGTTCTGTTTGCCCGGCAAGGCAGGTCGAAGGCACGACCTGGCGAGCGGCGTTCGGACGGTTTTCTGATATACAATAACGATACGATACATTGAGATGGCAAAACGGAAAAAAATAATTCCCGCCGAGAAAAAAAATGAAACGGCGTTCACTCATGGCGGAAGTGCAGTGGTCGCTGATCAAGCGATCGTCGGATCGACTCAAACAGGAGATGATGGAACTCGGAGGAACAGCGTCGAGCTTACATACGATCACATCACAAGCGTAGGAGCCGGAGATCGCGTACCTATAGCACGCGTTCAACCGGAAATGAGAAAGAGCCGGAAGAAAAAAATTCCACCTACGAACGGTCACAGCCCAGGCGCGCAAGAGGCAGAAAAGACGAGCGAACCAAAACCCCAGCCGGAAGAGAAAAAAACCCGGAAGAGAAAAGTCGAGACGTTTGAAACTCGTGACGGCGCTTCGCTCATCATCGTCGAGTCGCCCTCGAAAGCAAAAACGATCAACAAATATCTTGGCAAGAGCTACCACGTGGAAGCATCGGTCGGACACATCAAGAATCTTCCGAAGAGCAAGCTCGGCGTTGACGCGGAAAACGATTTCGCATTGACCTACGAAACGATCAAAGGAAAAGACGAGATCATTGAGAAACTTCGCAATCATGCTTCGAAGGCGCCGGCAGTATACATCGCCACCGACCCTGATCGTGAAGGCGAAGCCATTGCGTGGCACATCGCGAAGGAAGTGGACGGATGCAACAAGAACATCCATCGTGTTCTGTTTCATGAGATTACCGAGCGCGGGATCAACGAAGCGATGCAGGCGCCCCGCAAGATTGACATGAAGCTTGTTGATTCGCAGCAAGCCCGGCGCGCGATGGATAGATTAGTTGGTTACAAAGTGACGCCTTTTTTGTGGAAGACGTTTTTCTACGGCGTGCTCTCGGCTGGGCGCGTGCAGTCCGTCGCCGTACGTTTGATTTGTGAGCGCGAAGAGCTGATCAAGTCCTTTATTCCTGAAGAATATTGGTCGATTGTGGGCGAGTTTCAGGTGGGAAGCACTGCGCCCTTTCTCGCGAAACTTTTCAAAGTTGCGGGCAACGATCCGAGTATCGGCAACGCTACAACGGCGGAAGGGTACGTCAATGATATCAAGAAACAGGCGTACCACATTGCCGACGTGCAGCGGAAACCGGTCAAGCGAAATCCGGCCGCTCCGTTCATTACAAGCACACTGCAGCAAGAGGGGGCACGGCGACTGCGGTACAACGCCAAGCGGACGATGATGTTCGCCCAGAAGCTGTACGAAGGCGTTGAGCTTGGCGACGAGGGCCGTGTCGGCTTGATAACGTACATGCGCACGGACTCGACGCGTTTGAGCGATGATGCGGTGAAGGATGTCCGCGAGTACATCTATGTGAACTATGGAAAGGAATACCTTCCCGAGGCGCCGCGCCAGTTCAAGAAAGGGAAAAGCTCGCAAGACGCCCACGAAGCGATCCGTCCGACATCGATAAAATACACACCGAAGTTCGTCAAGCGATTTCTCGAGAAGGAAATGTACGAGCTGTACGAGCTGATCTGGAACCGGTTTGTCGCATGCCAGATGAGCCCGGCGGTCTTCGAACAGACGTCCGTGGACATTCTCGGGGGTGATTATCTCTTTCGGGCAACAGACACGATTCCGAAGTTTCGCGGCTTCCTCCAGGTGTATGACGACGTTATTGATGAGACCGACAAGGATTCGCAAGAGGATGAAGATCCGAAATCGAAGCTGCCCGACAATCTTAAAGCTGAGGACAATGCCGCGCTGACAAGCGTCATTCCGAACCAGCACTTCACAAAACCGCCGGCGCGCTACAC
>JANNUB010000326.1:0-4841 GCA_031394795.1 Ignavibacteriota bacterium
GCTGCTCCTCAAGGCACATCTTGCGCATCTCAAAAAACAGAGTGTGAGCAATGGTGCGATCGTGGTCATCGATAATCAACGCCATGCCCTTGTCGCGCTTGTCGGCTCGAAAGATTTCTTCGATTCGACCACCAACGGACAAGTCAACGGCGCGCTGGCACTCAGGCAGCCGGGTTCGACGCTCAAACCGTTTACCTACGGCATTGCGCTTGAGCATGGTATGACTGCCGCCTCTCTCTTAGCTGATATCCCTCGAGACAACGCCGACGCAGTCACTGATTTTCTTCCGGAAAATTATGACAGGAAATTTCATGGCCCGGTGCGAATGAGGACTGCGCTCGCATGTTCCTACAACGTGCCCGCAGTCCGAACGGCTGAGCAGTTTGGTGAAGAGCTGCTGTTGCAGAAACTTCATCTCGCAGGATTCAATTCGCTGAGCCAGCCGTCATCGTTCTACGGAACAGGGCTGACCTTGGGCAACGGCGAAGTAACGTTGCTCGAATTGACGAACGCATACAGCGCGTTGGCAAATCGAGGCGAGTGGAATGCGTTGAAGTTCGTGGATAGTGTGAACGAAGGTTCAGGGTTCTCCGTAAGGAGTCCTTCGGACAAGGCTCAGGGTTCTCAATCCGCAGTCAGCAATTCGCAATCCGAAATTCATCAAGTGTTCTCGAACCAAGTGGCATACATTCTCACCGATATACTTTCCGATGCGCAGGCGCGTGCGCCGGCGTTTGGCGTGAGCAGCTCCCTGAATCTTCCGTTCCCATGCGCAGCAAAAACGGGAACGTCGAAAGACTACAAGGACAATTGGACTGTCGGTTTCACTCCTCGATATACGGTTGGGATGTGGGTCGGCAATTTCGATGCGACCCCGATGAAGCTCGTTTCCGGAATCACCGGTGCAGCGCCGCTCTTCCGCGACATTATGCTCTACCTCCACCAATCCATCACTCCAACAATCCAGTTTCTGGCGCCTGAAGGTATTACGACCGCGGCCGTTTGTCCCCGTTCAGGCATGCTCGTTGAGACCGATTGTCCGGGAGTGATGACGGAGTACTTCATTCAAGGAACCGAGCCGCGCGAGCCATGTACAGTTCACAGAAGCCTTCGCCTCGACAAAAGAAACGGACTGCTTGCAGGTGAGAACACTCCCCCGGAATTTATCGAAGAAAGGGTGTTCGAGATTCTTCCTCCGGTCTTTGTGAAATGGGCCGAGCAGGAGGGACTTCCGTTACCGCCGATCATGACGAGTAATGCCTCGAAGCAGCGCCAAACACTCCTTGCAATTGCTTCTCCTTCAAGCGGTGATGCGTTCAAGCTCGACCCGATTCTACGAATGGAGTATCAGATGATTTCCGTAGAGATGATTGTTGCGCCGGACGTCGAACAGGTTTCGTTGTGGCTGAACGGCGGGCGAGTCACGGACCTTCAAGCTCCCTATCGTTTTCGATTACCGCTCGCAACGTTGAGAAGAGGTCACCATGTGTTGGTGTTGAAAGGGAAACGCGGCGAGCGCACGATTCAATCGCAACCGGTGCAGGTGGCGGTGCAGTAGCAGGTACCTCGCGTGTTTTGCCCTTGAAGGTGACGGTCACCTTGTGTATTTTGATTCAGGAAAAATCAAGTGAGCAACGATATGCTTCCCGAAGTCATTACCCAAAAAACAATTGCCGACTACGAAGCCTTGCCCGAAGGCGCACCGTACCAATTGATTGATGGAGAACTCATCATGAACGCCGCTCCCCATTGGTTTCATCAAAAAGCGTTGTCGAAACTGTATCGGAAAATGTCTGACTTCGTTGAAAAACATGACTTGGGTGAGATTGAGTTTTCACCAGTCGATGTGTACCTGGCGGAGGCCGACGTGTATCAACCCGACATCGTTTTTGTTGGGAAGCAGAGACGCGATATTATCGTTGATGGAAAAATAAAAGGCGCGCCTGACCTTGTGGTCGAAGTTCTCTCGCCCTCGACGGGCTATTACGATATTGCACACAAGAAGAGCATCTATGAATCGAGCGACGTCAAAGAATACTGGATACTCGACTATCAGGAAGGGGTGGTTGAAGTGTTTGAGAATGTGAATGGCGAATTCAAACAGCTTGAACGACGGCGAAAAAAGGGAACAGTGTCATCGAAGGTTCTGCCGGGGTTTTCCGTTTCGGTTGAATCGCTTTTCTGTCCGTAAGGACTCCATCGGAGATGTTGATTCGCGTGCACATCATCGCCAAAGGACTCGTACAGGGCGTCGGCTTTCGTTGGTATGTTGCGCACAGCGCCGAGACCCTAGGTATAAAAGGCTGGGTGAAGAATTTGTACAATGGCGATGTGGAGATCGAAGCTGAAGCCGAACGCTCACTGCTTGAAGAGTTCATCAAGCAGATGAAAGTCGGCCCACGAGCCGCGCGTGTTACAGACCTACGGATCGAATGGAAAGATAATCATCCACACGAGTTCCACCGCTTTGAAATTCGCTAACTTCTCAATTCTCTTCTTTCTTCTCACATTGTTCTTGAGCGCGCTCCCTGCATGGTCGCAGCAAAAAACGTTCTGCAACCCCATCAATATTGACTATGGCTACTGCGCGATTCCGAATTTCACCGAGCAGGGGAAACATCGCGCGACCGCCGATCCCGTGATCACCTTGTTCAAAGGGAATTACTTTCTTTTCTCCACCAATCAATACGGCTATTGGTGGAGCGCGAACCTGCTCGACTGGAAATTTGTTTCGCGACAATTTCTCAAACCGTTTCATAATGTGTACGATGAACTCTGCGCGCCCGCGGCGTGCGTCGTTGGCGATACGCTCTTGTTGATCGGCTCGACGCACTCGAAGACGTTTCCGCTCTGGATGAGCACGAATCCGACGGTTGATGATTGGAACGAGGCCGTTGATTCGTTCCAAGTCGGCGCTTGGGATCCCGCGCTGTTTCTCGACGACGACGATCGTTTGTACATCTACTGGGGTTCGAGCAACATGTATCCGATTTATGGACAAGAGGTTGACCGAAAAAACTTCCAGCCGATTGGCGAGCGCAAAGAACTGATTCGACTCCAAGATGATGTTCACGGTTGGGAACGCTTCGGCGAACATGCGGACAACACATTCCTGCGTCCGTTCATTGAAGGCGCGTGGATGAACAAGCACAACGGCAAGTACTATTTGCAGTATGCGGCTCCGGGAACCGAGTTCAGTGGCTACGCCGACGGGGTGTATGTAGGAACCGCGCCGTTTGGACCGTTCAACTATCAAGCGCACAATCCGTTTTCATACAAGCCCGGCGGCTTTGCCCGCGGCGCTGGACATGGCGCAACGTTTCAAGACAAGTTCCGCAACTGGTGGCATGTTGCGACAATTCCGATTTCGGTGAAGAACAACTTCGAGCGACGCATCGGCATGTGGCCTGCCGGCTTCGACAAGGACGACATACTCTATTGTAACACCGCGTATGGCGACTATCCACACTATCTTCCTGATGTCAAAGTCAAAGACTCGCACAGCCGTTTCACCGGATGGATGTTGTTGAATTATAGTAAGCCTGTTACTGTCTCATCCACGCTTGGAGGATTCGCCGCGAATTTCGCCAGCGATGAGAACATCAAAACACATTGGAGCGCGGCAACGGGAAAGAGAGGGGAGTGGCTGCAAAGCGACCTCGGTTCTGTTTGCACGGTCAGTGCGATCCAAATCAATTATGCCGATCAGGACGCTGAGCTGATGGGAAAACAGCTCGACGCGTTTCATCAGTACGTTGTTTTCAGTTCTGTTGATGGGAAGCAGTGGACGACGTTGATTGACAAGCGGAATAACAAGACCGACGTGCCGCACGATTATGTCGAACTCAGTCAACCGATTCAAGCTCGCTATGTGAAAATAGAAAACGTGCATGTCCCTACGGGAAAGTTCGCGCTGAGCGGATTTCGTCTTTTCGGAAACGGAAACGGCTCGGCGCCCGACACGGTGAAGGACTTTGCCGTTCTCCGGGGCGACAGTGAGCGAAGGAACGCATGGGTCAAGTGGCGACAAGGAAATGAGGCTATCGGCTACACGATGTATTTTGGGATCGCGCCGGACAAACTTTACAACAACATTCTCGTGTACAATGCGAACGAATATTACTTCACAGCCATGGACAAGGACCAAACATACTATTTTCAAATCGAAGCGTTCAACGAGAACGGCATCGGAAATCGGACAACGGTAACAAAGGCAGAATGATACGCGCAAAGAAAAAGTCAAAAGGAATTGTCGGGCGGGCGAAAACAAAAACGAGTTACCCGCGTGTCGGCTTCGGATTCGACGTCCATCGCCTCACGGCCGGACGCAAGCTGATTTTAGGAGGCGTCGAAATTCCTTCGGACAAAGGACTTGAGGGTTATTCCGACGCAGACGTTCTTCTTCATGCAGTGATGGATGCGCTGCTTGGCGCGGCGGCGCTCGGCGACATCGGCAAACACTTTCCAAACAGCAACGCAAAGTACAAAGGCATTTCAAGCATCGCACTGCTTGAGCATGTGGGCAAGTTACTAACGAAGCACGGGTATGTGATCATCAACGTTGACACAACTGTTGTATTGGAAGAGCCCAAGCTTCTTCCTCATGCGGAAAAGATGCGGCGAAACATCGCCTCAGCGCTGAACATTGGCGTTGACCAAATCTCGATCAAAGCGACGACGAACGAAGGCTTGGGCTTCATCGGCAACCGCGACGGCGCGGTCGCGTACGCCGTCGCTTCCATCATTCAACGGTAACGCATGGAAGACCTCATCCAGTACATGCAATCACTCAGCCCGGCGCTCGTGTACGTCGTCGTCTTTGCGGTCGCGTACATCGAAAA
>JANNUB010000372.1:0-7875 GCA_031394795.1 Ignavibacteriota bacterium
TTCGTTGGCCAACAGGAGGTTATGGTCTGCATCGCCTTCCAGCGCTTTTCTCGGACTGAAGGAGTAGATCTCATGACGCAGGTTAGGAAGGATTCGAAACAGCGTGCCCCGATCACCGAAGGTACTTCGCTTCAAGCTATCGGCTGCAAGTATCAGGTCGCGCACGCGCATCTGTTTTTGCAACTCGAATCTACCGGGCTTATTTACACTTCCTACGATGCTTACGCGGTTCTCGGCAAGGTCGGCAATTTTGAAGATGGACACAACGTCGCCGTCCTCCAGACTCGCCGCGCTGTTCATCATATCCGGATGCGAGCCGAATGAAATGTCAATGTCGAGGAGATTCTTTCTGATCTTGTCGCGGTCTGAGAAGGGAACGATTCTCTCTATGTGAACGCGATCTGTATACGCATCAAAACGAAGTCCACCGGCAAGCGATATGAGGTTACCAACAGTCTCTTTTTCCTTCACCTCGTAAATCGCGGGACGGTTCACCGAGCCGATGACGGCAATGCGCTTGCCGGCGGGTTTGACAAAGACGACATCGCCATCCTGTAATCGAACATCGTTGGAGTTGTCGCCGTGAACGATGTAATCATAGAGATCAATCGGCGCGAGTTTGGTTCCCTTGCGCGATACTGCCACTCTGCGCATCGTCCCGTTGACGGAGGGTCCTCCTGCCAGGTAGAGCGCATGAAACGCCGTAGAGAACGACGACACAATGTAGCCGCCTGGCCTCACGACTTCGCCGAGCACAAAGACTTGAATCGTTCTGAGCTTGCCGAGGGAGACGTCAAGGAACGTGTTCGGAGTTCCATAGCGCCTGTCGAGTCCGGAGTAAATCGTGGACATACGCTGCAGGATCCGCTGCCGGAATTCGTTGATCGTTACGCCGTTTGCGCTCACAGGCCCGACGTCCGGAATGACCGCATTGCCCTCCCGATTGATCTGAAGTTGGTAGTTGAGTTTGGTTTCGCCCCACACTGTGACAACGATTTCGTCGCCGGGGCCGAGCACGTACGAAGGCGGGCTGGCGACGTTCAACACAGGCTCGAACGTCGAGGCTGGAAGCTGAAAAAATTCGAACCCAAACGGTTGTACACTATCCACCCCTTTGCGATCGGAAAGGCCGGGAATGACAAGCAGCGGCTTCGGAAGAAGCGTATCGCTGCGCTCGCTCATGGGATGTATTCTGGCTTTCAGTCCCAACGACGACGGAACAGCCGACGAGGTATCCTCTTGTGACGGGCGGAAAAGAAAATCTTCGAGACTAATGTTCAACTCTTTCGCACGGCGAAACGCTTCTTCGCGCGTCATACCGTACTCCCTCAGCTTTCGATCGATATCGGAAGACGACATTTCTTTCAGTTTCGCTTCGGCTCGCTCTCTGATCTGGGCGCGCGTCTGAGCCGAACAGAAAGGAGGAGAAAGGACTACAGAGATGAGGAAAAAAAGAGAAACGAGTTTCCTCTTCAGAATCAAAACAAAGCCTTTGGATTGTGGCAAATAGTGGGAAATGAAGTACTGCGATAATAATGCAAAAAAAGGGTCGGAGAATCAATGAGCTATGAGTGGCTATTTCAGTCCCAACTCCTTACACATGCGATGGAAGTTGGAAGGCGCCAGACCAAGCTTCTTCGCCGCCTCAGCGTCTGACGAGGAATGACTGCGTACATAACCAAAGTACTGCTCTCGCACAGAGCGCTCCATCTGTCGCCATGACAGCACCTTTTGACCATCGCCGAAGTTGAGCGCAAATTCGGCGCCCCGAAGCTGCATCGTCGGCTGTTTTCCCAACGCAACCTCCACCTGCGCAGTGCTGATCATTGCATCATCGTCAAAGAGCAAACGCTGGATGAAGTTCTTGAGCTGTCGAACATTGCCGGGCCAGTCATACGCCTGCATGGGCGCAATCGCTTCCGGCTCCACGATGGGAACGCCCCTGTTTTGCTCGCCGCAGAACTTGCTCAGAAAATGCTCCACGTAGAGCGGAATGTCTTCCTTATGTTCCTTCAGTGACGGCACGTAGATGGGCAGAACGTTCAAGCGATAGAACACATCTTCGCGAAAGCGCTTCGCTTCGACTTCCAGCTCTAAGTTCTTGTTCGTCGCAGCGATAACACGAACATCCACCTTGATCTTATCCGACCGGCCGATCTTCTCGACCTCACCTTCCTGCAGAACGCGGAGGAGTTTCACTTGTGCTTTCAGCGGCAGCTCGCCAACTTCGTCAAGGAACAGAGTTCCGTGATCTGCATGCTCGAAGTGACCGAGTTTGCGCGTCGTGGCGCCCGTAAAGGCTCCCTTCTCGTAACCGAACAACTCGCTCTCCACCAGCTCGGACGGGAGACTCCCGCAGTTGATGGCGACAAAGCTTTCGAGGCGGCGCTTGCTTCGATAGTGAATATTCTGCGCGACGAACTCCTTCCCCGCGCCTGACGGACCCATGATGAGCACGCTCGCGTTGCCGTCCGCACACTTCTGCACCTGTTTCCGCAGCTCTCGCATGATTGGCGCTTCGCCGAGAATCTCCTGCTCGGCGAGGATCTTCTCCACATTGGTCGTGAGTTTCTTGTTGGAACGCGTCCGTTCCTTCTCCAGCTGACGCTTTTGAAATGCATTATACACACCCAGCACGAAATCGGTCGGCTGGTAGATGTAGTCTTCAATATCGCCGGGATATTTTGTGCAGTACCAGAATGCGCCCGCGTGCATCAGCCGGTTCGCGAAATCCACATCGGCAATATTGATCGTCATCTTCGTCACGACGATGATCTCAGGAGAAAACTCGAACTTCCTGATCTCCCGGATGAGCGCTTCTCCCATCATACCGCCGGCAATTTGAAAATCCATAATCACGACATCGTGAACGCCGGGGTGCGTCCGCAATATGTCGAGCGCCGCGATGCCATTCGAAACGACATCACGAATCACAATCCGGTCGCCAAACGGCTTGACCGTGTTCCTGATCCGCCGAACGTCGAACTCTTCGTCTTCAATGAGCAGAACGTTGATCCGGTCATTCTCATTCATAAACCACGGCCCTCCACTTCATGAGGAATGATGAACGTCGCACGGGAACCGCCGCCGGGGGCATTCTCCATGTCGAACTCCCAGCCGCAGCGCTGCGCGGCGATCTCATGCGCAATGTAGCAGCCGTAGCCCGAATGTTGGTTGCTGAACGTCTTCGTCGAAACGCTCTCCAGCAGAATGCGCTTCACTCCCTGCTCGTTTGTTTCGAGCAGATCCGCCGGCACGCCGACGCCATTGTCGGCAATCGTAACCGTTGTTTTGTGCAGCACCGCATCATAGTGCGTTGCAATCGTCACCGCAAGATTCGGAACGCCTCCGTGCTCGATGCAATTCTGTATGACCGGCTCGAACGCCTCCCACACGACGAACTCGTTTATCGGAACCGGCGGAACCTTCCCGTCAAGCTGCAATTCGAACTTCGTCTGCGCCGACGTGTTCGACACCCGCTCAAAGACGTTCTCGACCAAAAATCGGAGCACATGGTTCACGTCGGTTTTGAACAACGAACTCCGGATGGTCTGGATCGGAGGGTCGTACCACTTCATGTCGTAGATGACGCGGGCAACGAAGTTCGAGTACTTCGTGACCCTGTGTTTCACTTCTTCGATATTGTGCACAGTGATTCTGCGGAGGTCTTCCTTGATAAAGCCCATCACCTTCTCCGCTTTGTGGTGGGTGTGGTAGATCCGCTTCGTGAACATCAGCTCCTTCTGATGATGGATGTGTTCTGTCAGCCGCTCCTTCTCCTTCTCGAACAGAAGTCGCTGTACCTCATCGCGCGCTTGCACGGTGTGTGACGAGATGTAAAACATGGCAAGCAAACCGAAGAGGATCAATGCGAAGAACGTGATCGCCGTTTCATCGTAGCTGGAGGTAATACCGCGCGTGATGAAACTGAAATCCGGACTGTTCTTCATGTACATCACCCCGACGAATTCGCCGCGCAGCACAAACGGCACGAAGACGTGAAATACTTTGCTCTCCTCGATGACCGTGACGATCTCTTCCTTTTGCCTGAGCTGGCGTTCAACGTCTTTGTACATGCCGATTGCCCCTTGATGGAGCGCATCGGAACGACCTTCACTTGGTCCGAGCGTGCCCACGTTCAATCTTCGTTCAAACATGTGCTTGTACAGTTCGTGCCCATCATCAATTGCATGCATCGTTCCGCTCACCGGAATCAGAATACAGACCTCTTTGACATTTTGATTGAGAATCTGCTGGCTCAGGATGATATTCAAACCTTGCGCCAGTCGGTCGGCGTCGCGCTCGTTCATGATCGGTCCCTGCACTCTCGTCTCCAGGAGCAACTCAAGCGACGTTGCAGTCAGATTTGCAAGGCGCTCCGCGGAATCCTGTTGGTACCATGTTTGCGTGTTGAGGAGGAATTTCTGCAGCGACGTCTTGTGCAGGATAGACACAATGACCTGGAAGATAATGATGATAACGAACAGGACGGAAATGTGCTTGAGCTGGAAGGGAAACGACCTGATCGGTTCGATGACGCGTTGAAATGGCGATGGCATGACATGCTACTCCGAGGAAACGTCGGTCACGGAAATCATCTCTGAGGCTTGGCGCAAAGCCTCGTCAACCGGAATCTCCCCTTTGATTGCGCGGTGAACGAAATGGGAAATGATGTCCGAGATCTTCGTGTACTCTACCAGCGCCGGACGATGAAAACCTTTGTCCAAAAGCTGGCGATAGAAGACCAGGTCCGGATGTTGCCGCATATACGCCGAGTCCTCATACACTTGCTTGTTCGGGGGAAGGTATCCTCCTACTTCGAAGAGCAGTTTTTGTGTCTCGACCGTTAGCATGTACTTGACGAATTCGATCGCCTGCATTTTGTTGGTTGAATACTTCGACACCATCAGATTCCATCCTCCATACACCGATTTCGGATTTTTTCCTTTGAAATGCGGAAGCGCCGCCCGGCCGATGTTCCGGAGCTTCAGCTTGTCGGGATGGAAGGTGCTGTAGTTCTCGATGAAGTTCGGCCAACCGCGCCAAAAAATTCCATCATGTTTCAGCATGTAATCGTAGCTGCGATTCTCATCAAACTCCGTAACGGCATTCGGGCTGACGCCGTCGCGACGAACGAAGTCCGTCATCATCTGCAGCGCGCGCCGTGCTTCCGGCGTTTCGAGATTGACGCCCCGCTGCCCGAGCGGCGTGCTCATTTGCCCTGCCAGCATCTCGAAATAATTACAGACAAGCCCTTCGTAGTCCTTCGCCGGAAAGGCATAGAACGGTCTGTTTTTGTAACCGAGCCGCTTGCGCAATCCAAGAAAGTCGTCCCACGTCATGGATTGCTTGAGTTGTTTTTCGAGCGCCTGCCAATCCGGGAGCCTTTGCAGCAGGTCCCGGCGATAGTACATCATGCCGATATCGATGTACAAAGGAATTGCCACGAGCGCGTTTTCGTACGTGCACGACTCCAACGCGAATTCGAGAATGTGGCTGCGCGTCTCTTTGCCGAAGTGGCTATCGAGCGGCTCGCTCCATTTCGAAAAGCGGGGCACCCAGATTAGATCCACGGCGAAGACGTCAATGCGGTCGCTCTTGTTGCGGAGCGAGCGAGCGAGCAATTCCTTCCGCTCGTTGGTGGTGAATTTTTCAAAGGGAAGATTGACGGGAATGACTTCGATGCTCCCCCGGTGAATTTCGTTGAACCGCCGAATTACTTCCTCGTGCGCAGGCGAGATGTTGTCTGCAAAATAGACTTTGTGCGGAGTGTTGCTTTCGTTCTGGAGAACCGTGGTTTGAAGGACAAACACCAACGCGATAACGAGCATCACGCCGATTGCCGTCGCAACAAAAGAAAAATTCTTAAGCACCGGAATATTCTCCATGACGTAGACTCCTTACAGCATCAAGTTATCGAATCCGATGCAAGGTAAAGGTATCCTTGCGGAAAGTCAAAGTACTCTCCACAACAAATCTCTCGAAATGTTTGGTCGGTTTTTGTAGATTGAAGTTACGAGCTGATGTTACGCATTTACGACTTGTATGCTCTCTTGCGACCTATATA
Organism: Ignavibacteriota bacterium; assembly: GCA_031394795.1. GTDB lineage: Bacteria > Bacteroidota > Ignavibacteria > UBA10030 > UBA6906 > CAADGV01. The sequence continues at coordinate 6,068 of JANNUB010000372.1, forward strand.
TAGACACAAAGGCTCTAAGACACGAAGGTCTACGACCTCGTAGAGGTTCACAAAGAAAGCTTTTCTTAGTGTTTCTTTGAGCCTTTGTGACTTTTGCCGAAGGCATTCCTTCGGAAGTGTCCGCTTTGGGTTTTCCAAGTCGTTTCAAAAGGTTTCAATGTTGGGCGTTGCGTAACATCAGTTACGAAATTTTCATTACTCATCACTCGCGCATCTCTCATGACAATCCAAATCTTCGTTACCGGCGGCACGTTCGACAAGGAATACAACGAGCTTGAAGGCTCACTCTTCTTCAAAGAAACGCATCTCCCCGAAATGCTGAAGCTCGGCAGATCCAACCTTGATCTCAACGTGACAACATTGATGATGATAGACAGCCTCGAAATGACGGAGCTTGATCGCCGCGTCATCATCGAGAATTGCAAAAAGGGAAAGGAGAAGAGAATCATCATCACCCACGGGACGGATACGATGGAGCTGACTGCGAAAGCGATTGCCGGCGCGGGGATTCACGACAAAACCATCGTCCTCACGGGCGCAATGATTCCCTACAAGTTCGGCAGCTCCGACGGTTTCTTCAATCTTGGAAGCGCCCTGGCGTTCGCGCAAACTTTGTCGCCTGGCGTGTATATTGCGATGAACGGAAAGTACTTTACGTGGGACAATGTGAGGAAAAACAAAAAGACGGGGAAGTTTGAGGAGATGCGGTAGTCACTCCTCCAGCTCCTCCCGCATCTCTTCGAGCTTCGTCATCGCTTCGGGTGTTTCTTTTAGTTCGAGCAGAGGAGGCAACCACTTGCGGATGTAGCGCCAGTCCAACTTTTTTTTCTGTCGGGTGATTATGCCGCGTACATCGTTCCAATCGAGCGGCCGCCCGGCAAACGCTTTGAAGACGATCAAATCTTCAGCCGAACATGTTCGGAGCAAAATCCCATCGGAGTATTCGAATAGTGAGGAACGTTTCACCGCAGATTCCTCAAAATCGAATCCGCCGAGAGCAACATCAAAAGGAACTTCTCCATCCGAAAGCAATACCACGCGCTTGCTTAACGCAAACTCGCGCATATTCCCCGCTCGCGGTTGAAAACGGGCAACCAGAGCGTCAATAAACGGTTCTTCGTTGCCAAAGCCCGTAAGCAGCGTGATGTCCAAATCCTTCGTCAATCGAATCTCGCCCCAGCGCTGCACCGCCATCCCGCCGATAAAACAAAACCGCCAGCCCTTCGATTCAATAAAGTCTTGCAGAGCTTTCGCCGAGGGAATCAACTCCGTCATCGTCGTTGCAGGGCAAAGAGACGCTGTTGTTCAACAAGCCCCGATGTCGGAAGCGGTGGGCGCTGTTTCAACGCCCAGGAGGCGAGGCCGCGAAAGATTTTCAGATCGCGCTTGGTATCAGCCTCGCGAATTTGCTTTCGCCTATCGCGTTCCAACTCCGGTCCCGCGAGTTTCCATGCCTCTACCCAGCGCCGCATATTTTCTTTTTCCTGGTCGGAGTTCGATTGCTTTTCCATGCTCATTCCCATTGTTCAGAAGTAAGATAGTGAAGATGCGAATCACTCTCAATAACTCATGTTATGCAACAATAAGAATTACTTCTGCTTTTCAAACTGACCTCATCCCCCGGCCCCTTCTCCTAAGAGGAGAAGGGGGGATTTGTCCTTCCGAAGGAATGCCTTCGGCAGAAGGACTTCTTCGGAGAGCGAGGATTCGATAAGTCCCTCTCCTCTCAGGAGAGGGATTTAGGGTGAGGTCGCTGGAGTAACAACAGAAATTCAAGAACTGCGTAACGTCAGTCAATAACTCGAAAC
>JANNUB010000462.1:0-8321 GCA_031394795.1 Ignavibacteriota bacterium
CGTTACTCGGTACCGTGCGGAATGGAAAAGGCATCATGGATATTTCTCGCTCAACATGGTTACGACGCGGGGTTGCCCGTTTCATTGCAATTGGTGCGCGAAGCCAATCTATGGACAGGTGTACAACACGCGGTCGCCACAAAACGTCGTTGAAGAAATGCTCTGGGTGAAACGAACGATCAAACCCGACCATCTCTGGTTTTGCGATGATATTTTCGGACTGAAGCCGGACTGGGTGCCGCAATTCAGCGAGCAGGTGTTGAAGCACGATGCCTTTATTCCTTTCAAATGCCTGAGCCGCGTCGATTTGCTATTGAAGGAAAACGCCATTGAGCATTTGAAGCGCGCAGGCTGCAGAACGATTTGGGTCGGCGCTGAAAGCGGCTCTCAGAAAATTCTTGATGCAATGGAAAAAGGAACTACTGTCGCGCAAATCTACGAGGCAACGCGGCGCATGAAAGAGGCAAACCTCCGCGTCGGATTTTTCCTGCAGTACGGCTATCCCGGCGAATCGCGCGAGGATATTGAATTGACGCTGCAGATGGTGAAAGAATGTTTGCCCGATGAAATCGGTGTGTCGGTTTCCTATCCCCTTCCCGGCACGAAATTCCATGAAAACGTGAAAGCACAATTGGGCGCGAAGCAAAACTGGACCGATAGCCAGGACCTTGCAATGATGTTCGCAGGAACGTACTCGCCAAATTTTTACCGCGTCCTTCACAAGATTACGCACAAGAGGTTTCGAATTGCGCAGGGCGCTGAGTTGTTGCGGAAGACTCTGCGGCGTCCGTGGAATCTTACCCCGGGTATTTCACGAAGCCTCGCTGCGGGAGTGTATCATAAATTTACGCTGCCGGCGGAGGAGCGTCGCTTGCTCTCCTACGAGCATGATCCCGATGAAATCAGGACGCGGTAGGATGGCTGTTGCCCCGAGGCTCCGGATGTTGCATCTACGGTCGTAACTCTTTACTATAATCCCCCGTAGTCACATTGTGGGGTTAAGACAACGCTTGACATCGAAGGAAAAAAGCCTTGGGGGAATTCGCATTAGAAACAGACACGCATACACACTCCGGCAGCATGGTCGCAACCGCTGACATCGATATTGAGGGCTTGCCTGCGACGCGCGCCATGCGCAACATCATCTGGCGAACGTGCTACCGGTGTTTTCGAACGGGAGATTCGCTCCTCGAGTTGAATTGCGGCAGAGGGATGGATACAATGGAACTCGCCTCAAATGGCATCCACATGCTCGCAACCGACGCCTCAGACGAGATGCTTGCGGAAACGAGGCGTAAACTTCTCTCAACGGGTGTTTCGTCATACGTTCAAACCCGACATCTCACTTTGAAGAAATTGAATACGCTCTACGGAATGCAATTCGACGGCGTGCTTTCAAATTTTGGCGGGCTGAACCAAACGCGACGCCTGGAAGATGTCGCACGTGATCTGGGCAGGCTGGTTCGGCCGGGAGGCTACGCAGTGTTTTGCTTGATGTCGAAAAACTCAGTCTGGGAAATCAACTCCACTCTGCTCCTGCGCGGACCGCGAAAGGCACTGCAACGATTTGAGAAAAGCGGAGCTCTCGTCTCCGTCGCTGGCGAGAAGGTTTGGGTGCATTTCTATTCACCCAAGGAAGTGATACGCCTGTTCTCGGCAAGCTTCACACCGGTTGACGGATTTGGGCTGAATATCTTCGCTCCCCCGCCTGCCGCACGAACCACGAACAGACTGCTTCGTCCATTCAGGAATATGTTGGAGAAGCTTGATGAGCTTGTAGGACGCAATAAGTTTTTCTATACTTTGGGTGGGCATTATGTGATCGTTTTTCGACGCAAAGGATGAACGTTTCCACAATGCGCACGGTTGACCGCTACGTCGGTGTGCCGTTGTGCTGGCTTACCGGATTGTGGAATTCCATTCGGTCTTCTCCCCCTACTCCACCAAACCTCGTCCTCGTAACAAAATTCTTCGGACTCGGAAGCATCTTGCTCGCGACCCCTTTTCTCGAACAGCTTCGCAATCGCTTTCCGTTTGCGCAGATAACGTTCCTCAGCTTTGATTCGAACAAAGAACTTCTGGAACGACTCCCTTTGAATCTGAATGTGCGAACTATCTCAACGAACACGATTCAGGGTTTCCTTGTTGACACTCTTAGGGTGATCCGGGACCTGCGCAGACAAGGCATTGATACCACATTCGATCTGGAGTTCTTCTCGAAGTTCTCTACTCTGATTTCTGTCTTCTCCGGAGCGCGGACTCGCATCGGCTACGATCTGCCGACCAAATGGAGGCGAAGCAACATAACACATTCCATTCCGCTTGAGAGATCATTGCATGTGACGCGCGTTTTCCTGCAACAGCTCCGCATCTTTGGCGTTGAAGCAGAACCGCGAGTCCTTCAGCTTGCGGCCACAGAGAACGAGCGGCGTGCGATGCGTGAGAAGCTCCATCTTCGCGACGGCAACACCGAGGTTATCACGATCAACATGAACGCCGGAAGCACTTCGCTGGAACGCCGGTGGATGCCGGAACGATTCATTGAAGTTGTGAAGAAACTTCTCGAACAGAATCGGTCGCGTCACTTCTTCTTCATCGGTAACGCAGATGAGCGCGGCTACATTGGAAATGCCCTTGCTGCTCACCCGGAATTTTCGGATCGCGCAACGAACTGTGCCGGGCAGCTTACGCTCGGAGAATTGCTCGCCTTGTTCAAGCGCTCATCGTTTGTTCTGACGAACGACAGCGGACCGATGCACCTTGCTGCAGCCACAGGTGCAAAAGTCGTCGCGCTCTTCGGCCCCGAATCCCCGGACTTCTATGGGCCCATAGGAGATGTGCGGGTGATCTACAAGGGGATCGAATGCAGTCCGTGTCTGAACATCTACAACGCGAAGCTTTTCGTTTGTCCATATCAGGCAAGATGTATGAAAGAAATCTCGGTTGACGAAGTCGTGAGTGCAATCCACTCATTGGAGAGCATTCCTCACCATGCTAACGCGTGATATGGTCAGGAAGCTCCTTCTCGCAGCCTCCCTCCTCTTGACCGGGTCATTTGTTGTGGTCCGCGGAGCGCTCCCGGCATTCACTGAAATCGGATCGGACTTTCCGAACTATTACACGTCTGGATGGATCGCGCGTACAGGCAACTCCGTCGAACGACTGTATGATGACGGGTGGTTTCAACAACGGATTGATTCACTGGGAATTCACCAGCAAGGGAAGTTCTCCCCTTTTCCACCGCCAACTGTCTTGCCGTTTATCCCTTTGAGCTATCTCGAGCCGCTCGCGGCGCTGCGTGTTGTCACCGTCATCAATCTGATCCTTGTCGCCGCATCAGTGATCATTCTGGCCCGATTGTTTTCTTTCTCTCGCGCGGAATCACTATTGTTCGTTCTGCTTTCAGGGTGGGGACTCGCGAATTGCCTGCGCCTTGGGCAACTCTACATTGCGCTCTCGTTTTCGATGTTGCTCGGTTTCTCCTGCTATACGAAAAAACGCCACACGTGCGCCGGCGTCAGCTATGGATTGTTCGTTCCGATAAAATACTTTCCCGTTGTTGTGCTTGTGTATTCCATCTGGAAAAAAGAATCGCGTCTTCTTATTGCATCGTTCGCCACGATACTCGCGCTGTGCCTCTTGAGCCTTCTTGTTCTTGGATGGGAGATACATGAACTGTTTTTTCGCATGGTTTTGGGCGAGCATCTTCAGGGAAATCTCACACAGCAGAATCCCTTCTCCCCTGCATTTCAGTCCTTCACAAGTCTCTTCCGGCGGCTGTTCGTGTTTGACGCAACCCTCAATCCCAATCCGTTCATCGCCTCGACACTGCTCTTCACACTTCTCAGGATTGCCTCTGTACTCGTTCCTGTATTTCTTACGTTTCACCTCCTCGTTAAATGGAAGAAGCATACGCACGAGGAAAGCGCTTCACTCGCCGTAGCGTTGCTTTGTTTGCTCGGACTCCTGATTGCGCCGGCAACTGCAACGTATCATTTTCTGTTGCTGTGGCTTCCTGTGGGAATTCTCCTCAGCCATTTTCGCGCGACGAACAACCACAAGGGGTTCTCCGCTACGGCGGTGCTCTACAGTTCGATCGGATTTCTTCCTTATAGCTTTTTTCATCAGTTTGATGGAAGAGGGCTTGCTACGTTGGTCGCGTATCCGAGGTTGTTTTTGGTGAGTGTTTTGTTTGGGGTCGCTTACACAGCAGGACGCAACGCGATGCATCTGCGTGAGAACTGAGGGAACGTCCTTTCCCGCGTTCTACGAATTGTGTATATTGACCAGTGCCAATTCCGCGTGAAATAGGATTTATGCTCTTTCGCATTGTCATCCCGACACTCTTGCTGCTGATTCAGTGGCGGCTCTATGTCCGAACGCGGAACTTTCTCAGTGAGCGTACACCGGATCGTCTATGGCTTCAGCGGGCGGCAGCGGGAGTGTTTCTTGTTATGAATGCAGCATTCCTGTTTGTCTGGCTCGTTCGTCCGCGCCCGACTGAATATTCTCCCTTCTTTTTCTCGGCGGCTGCGTACCCATTTTTCATCTGGCACGGGGCGACACTCTTCATCGGCTTGACGCTGCTCATATCGCAGATCGTGAAAGTGCCGTTCAAGGCCGCAGTGTTCTTGTTGAAACGTCACATCCCAACGAAAAAGCGCATCGCCACCCTCCAAGCAAAGCCTGCATTTCAGGCGTTTGACGCTTCGCGGAGAACTTTTATTCGACGCAGCATGTACGGCCTGACCGGCGCTTCGTTCAGCGCCAGCGCTTACGGCATGCTCGTCGAGAAAAACCAGCACGAAGTCGTCGAGGCTTTTTTCCCGATTGCCAATCTTCCTCATCAGCTTCACGGCTTCACGATAGCGCTCATCAGCGACATCCATTCCAGTATCAACATGCTGAAGCCAGAGATGGAGAAGTACGTGGGGATCGTAAACGGTTTGCAATGCGACCTCATTCTCGTGACGGGTGACTTCGTGAATAGCATGACGGAAGAGGTGTATCCTTTCGCCGAAGCGTTCAGCAGCTTGCACGCACCTCACGGTGTGTATGGAGTGATGGGCAACCACGACTTCTTCGCACCGGAGCCAGAGGTCGTCGCAAAGGAAGTCGACGCGTGCGGCGTAAAACTGCTGCGCAATGACAAAGTCATCATCACCAAAAACGGTCGAGGACCCGACTCGTCGAGCGGGTCATTTTATCTTGTCGGTGTTGATGATGTCGGACGTGCCGAACGCGCTTCCGCGGCGATCAAGAAGTCGCTCGGCTACGCACCGCTCTATATTCCCAAAGTCGCAATGATTCACCGTCCCTACTTCCTTCAGCAGGCCGCTGACCAGAAGATTGACTTGGTGCTCAGCGGACATACGCACGGAGGACAAATCGTGCTCGCACAATTCGGCAACCTGATGATCGCGCCTGCTGCATTAGCGTCGCGTTACGTGTGGGGTAAGTACAAAATCGCCGACACGCAGATGTATGTCAACCGCGGCATCGGCACGGTGGGGCTGCCCATTCGTTTGAATTGCCCGCCGGAGATTACGAAGATCACTCTTGTTCCACAGACGACTGCGTGATGGACTGACAATCACTGAGTTTCCGATGGTGTCCCTCTTGAGTGTGCGCTCGAAGCCCGCAATGTCAACTCGAGAAAAAGTCACATCGGCTTGGGAAAACATTCATGCAGACCATCCGGAGATTCACTCGATTGCTCGACCGGCTGCAATCAGTCGGATGCGGCACAAGGATTTCGCGAGGGATCTTCTTCGCGTGTGCCGTCTTGGAAATGACTCATGGATTCTCGAAGCCGGCTGCGGAAGTGGAAGAGACTACGAAACTCTGAGCGCCTGCTGAGGCGCGGCTTGGCGCAACGCTCTGCTTTTTACCATTTTGCATTTTTCCTTGGACATCCTTCTCACACACGGCTACTTCCTCAACGAAGACGCAACCGAGCGGCGGATCATGAAACCATATCCGCCGTTGGGAATATTGTACATCTCGGCGTATTTGAAGTCGAAGGGATTCGCGGTCGAGATTTTCGATTCGACGTTTCAATCGAAAGAGACGTTGAGGCAATTCATTGCTACCCGCCGTCCGCCTGTCGTCGGCATCTACGTGAACTTGATGACGAAGCTGAATGCGCTGGAGCTGATTCGCTGCTGCAAGAGCAACGGCTGCACGGTAATTGTTGGCGGACCCGAAGTAGCGCACTATGCCGAGGAATTCCTGCGCTACGGCGCCGATGTTGCCGTGCGAGGCGAAGGGGAAGCGACGCTCGAAGAGCTTCTTCCTCACATTGCCAAATACGGCGTGAAGAACATGCAGCACATTCATGGCGTTGCCTATCGCGAAGAAGATGAGACGATGGTCCGAACGCCGGAGCGCGCGTTGATACCCGACCTGGACGCGCTGCCCGATCCCGACCGCGCGGCGATCGACGTGCACCAGTACATCGAAACGTGGCGAGTGCATCACGGCAAAGGTTCGGCGTCGCTGATCTGTGCACGCGGCTGCCCGTTCACGTGTACGTGGTGCAGCCGCTCCGTCTTCGGCGATACGCATCGTCGCCGTTCGGTGAAGCGAGTCGTGGATGAGATTGAATTTCTCCTCTCCGCGCACAAACCCGACCAGCTCTGGTTTGCAGACGACGTCTTCACGATCAACCATCGTTGGTTCCATGAGTTTTATGACGAGATGAAACGGCGGAACATCCGCGTCCCGTTCGAGTGCATCTCCCGCGCGGATAGGTTGAACGAAGAGATTCTCAAGAAGATGGCGGAGCTTGGCTCGTTCCGCATCTGGTACGGCTCGGAAAGCGGCTCGCAGCGAGTACTCGATGCGATGGACCGCCGGGTGAAAGTCGAGCAAATTCGAACTGTCACAAGGCTGGCTCAGAAGTACGGCATCGAAGCGGGGCTATTTGTCATGCTCGGTTACCCCGGAGAAGAAATCCCCGACATTGATGCAACGATCGAACATCTCAAACAAACAAATCCCGACACATTTCTTACAACGGTTGCTTATCCCATTAAAGGGACGACACTGTATGAAAGGGTAAAAGATCGTCTCGTGCCGAGCGGTCTCGCCGCGAGCGACGAGTGGGAACACACCACCGACCGTGCAACCGAGTTTTCAGGACGGCACAGCCGCCGATTTTACCGGTTCGCGACGAGCCATCTTACAAACGAAGTACGATACAATAAAATCAAGCAGAACGGGCGAGTGGACTTCGGAGGAATGATGACGTCATTCGCGAAGTCGAAAATAGCCCGACTTGGAATGAACCTCACGAAACGAGAGACAACGTAACTTTTGTCCATGGACATCAATCTTCCATTGAATCGCGCGGCATTTGACAACGCTGCCGCTCTGTACGACACGGAGTTCGACTCTTTACCGGCAACGCGGCGGCTCCGGCGAATTGTGTGGGAGGTATATACGAGATATTTCAACCAAGGCGAGACTCTGCTTGAATTGAACTGCGGCACCGGCACGGATGTTGTCTTTCTTGCACGAAATGGAATCAGAGTTCACGCGACGGATGTTTCGCCTAAAATGGTTTTCGCGGCACAGAAGAAGATTCAGTCGCAGCGCTTGGAAGATGCCGCCTCAGCGCACGTTCTCTCGTATGGTGACCTTCAGCAGCTCGGCAGGAGAACGTTCGACGGCGCGTACTCGAACATGGGCGGTCTGAATTGCACCAACGAGCTGGACGTTGTTGCCGAGGCACTCGCAGCGTTGATTGTGCCGGGGGGATATTTTATCGCGACAGTGATGCCGGACTTCTGTTTGTGGGAAACAATAGCTTTGGGTTTGCGGTTTCGGTGGGGAGATGCGTTTCGCAGACGTCGCACGACCGGTAACGTAGCGCGGGTGCATGGCGGAGATGTTCGAACCTATTATCATGCACCTCGAACATTCGCCTCTGCATTTGCTCCGTATTTTGATCGCATCAACACAATGGGTTTGAACATATTCACCCCGCCGCCGAATTCCACAAGAGCGTACGAGCGCATGCCGAATTTGATGAAAGCGCTGGAGCGCTTGGACGAGAGGATTGCCCCGTTTTCTCTCTTCGCGTCTATCAGCGACCACTACGTGATGGTGCTGCGCAGGAAGCCACTTGCATCAGACTGAGCGAAGTGCTATTCTATAGATAAGATTTCATGCAAGAATGATTGTTCTTTACTATCCCCAAAACACTCCGCCGAAGCTCGGACGGATGCCGCTTTCGATCATGGCGCTTGCCGCGGTGCTTGAACGAAAGCACGAGTACGTCGCCGTTGACGCAAACGTTGATCGTCGCGCTTTTCACA
>JANNUB010000475.1:0-10531 GCA_031394795.1 Ignavibacteriota bacterium
CAAGACCATTTCGCACCACTTGAAGGACGGCGACTGGCAATTTTATCATTCTGTCCTGTCGCGTGGTCAAGCAATTGCACACGTACAAATTGAAAAGGCGAACCGAAGTTCGCCTTTTTCAGACATCAGATTGACTTTAATGAATTCACAATCGACTTCACCATCATTCAGTGCCAGCAGGTGGCAGCAAGAATGTTGTCGCGTAATTCGCACCGCGCCCCATCGCATCACTCACAATCAAGCGAACCATTTACTCGTAGGAGAGCAACATCCTCAACGGCACCGCCCACATCTTCTTCCCAAGCTGCGCAGTCTGAGTGCCGTTGTACGCGAGTATCGCAGCGCGGCACGATGGTGTGCTTTCTAAAAATACTTTCAACGATGCAAGATCGCTTTCCGACCAGCGAGCCGCAGCTTTGACTTCGATGGCAATACAATGCTTCTTGCGTTCGATGATGAAGTCCACCTCGCGTCTTCCTTGAATATGCCAGTAGGCAATGCGGGCATCGGGCAAATGCGCTCGACAATTGAGCCCATGTCATGCACGGCAAATGTAGGGTGTCATGATTATATAGGATGCAGTGGCAAAATGACAAGGTATCATAGAGAATTTTGACACCTACGTTCTGGTCGACGACTCGACTCGTCGAGATTCTTCACTCCGCTTCGCTCCGTTCAGAATGACGTGTAAATTCCTTCTCTCCCTTACTTTGTATCCGACTTGAAGAGAGAGACTAACGATAGAAGAAAGCAGCAGCAGCACTGCCATCGGCAGCGCGGTACCGTTGTGGAAATAGCTGACGAGCGCAGAGCCAAGCGCGCCCGCCGCCATTTGCATGCTGCCCATCAACGCGGAAGCTGTCCCGGCATTTCTCGTGAACGGCTCAATCGCAATCGCTGTCGTGTTCGGACTGAGGAATCCCAAACCGACGAGGTATCCAAAGATCATGAGCATGACTCCCCACGGCGGAACACCTGCAAGAACCCCGACGACAAACAAAGCCGTGACGACACTCTGCGCGACAACAGCAGCGAACGAAATTTCTTTGCTCGTCCGGGTTCTGAGGACGAACCTATTGAGTTGACTCGCTCCGATAACGCCGCACGCACTCAACCCGAACAGCCATCCGAATTGTTTGTCGGTGAAGCCGAACAAGTCTATGAACATGAACGGCGCACTCGAGATGTATGCGAACAATCCTCCCGATGCTGCTGCACTTGCCAAGCCGTACGCGATGAATTTTCGGTTTTTTGCCACGCCAAGATATTCGCGCACAATCTGAAGCGGATGCAACGAAATGGAAGTATCGGCAGGGCGGCTCTCCGGAAGAAAGCGCACTACTCCGGCAAGAATGACCATCGCTATCGCCGCAAGGACTGCAAAGATCAACCGCCAGCTGTAGATGTCCGCAACATACGCGCCCACCGTCGGAGCGATGATGGGCGAAACGCCGAGCACGAGCATGAGCGTCGAAAAAATCCTTGCAATTTCGTTAATCGGAAACAAGTCACGCACGATTGCTCTGGCAGCGACAATACCAACACAACTGCCGATGGCAAGAAGAAATCGGAGCGCAACCAGCCAATAGATCGTTGGAGCAAGCCCGCATCCGATCGCCGCAACAATGTAAATGAGCAGACCAACGATAGTCGGCTTTTTCCGACCGTACCGATCGAGCAGCGGACCATACACGAGTTGCCCGATGGAGATGCCGACGAAATAGCTCGTGAGCGTGAGCGCGACGTGCGAGATGTCTGTCTGTAAGTCTCGCGCAATCGCGGGAAATCCCGGCAGGTACATATCAATCGAGAACGGCCCGATTGCCGTGAGCGAGCCGAGAACGAGAATGAGAATGTTGTGTTGCTTGCGGTTCATGGGATATTATCGATACAAAAAGAGAAAGGGCGAATCGGCTTCGCCCTTCCATAATATACCGAACGGGATTTATCTCAACGCGTTGAGATAAATTACTCAATGTATTGAGATAAATTTTACCCTGTAAATCCCGTTATCCTGTCAAGGAGTTTCTTTGACAGGATAACAGGATGAACAGGATTGGACCTACGACTGGTATCCACCCATCTCAACAACCGCATCAGAGATTTTTCGCCGTAGTGCGAACTCGTTAATCAGCGTCGCCTTCGTCAATCAATTCACCGCGTCGAGTTGGGCTCAAGTACGATTGACCCAATACAACGGGCGTCGTTTCTGATGAGCGACGGAAAGAATCCAAATCTTGTCGGGAAGAATGGAATAGAAGAGGTTGTACGGGAAACGATCAAGCACCATTCGACGTGCTTTTAGGTAAACTATCGGACATGCCTCAGGAAATCTTTTCATGAACTCGATCGCATAACTGATCTCATCTAAGAATTCTTTGCCGAGTCCGATCACTGCCGTTTCATAGTAGTCCGCTGTCTCGTTCATCTCTCGCCTCGCAAGTTTGTGGAAGGCGGCTCTCATTTTCTGTTGAGCCGCGCATACGCATTGCGCATAACTTCTTCCGCTGGAATTTCTTCCGACTTGCCAGACTCAAGTTCTTCGTGCCGACGCATCGCTTCCTCTGCCCAAAGTCTCTCGTTCTCCTTTTCTGAAAGCGAGTCAAGGCTTTGCAACAACACGTGCGCAAGCTTTGCTCTCGCCTTGAGGTCGAGTTTCAAAGCTTCGGATTCTATTTCGTTTATGCTCATGTTTGATTCCTTCAAATTTGAAAAACGCGACGTTCGTAGCTGCACGGCATGCCGTGCAGCTACAAGCGAAAAAACAAACCGCTCCGAACACTCACAACCTGTATCCGCCCATCTCCACCACCGCATCCGAAATCTTCCGCCGCAGCGCAAACGCGTTAATCGGCGTCGCCTTCGTCAAGCGCTTCAGCGCGGCGAGTTGTGTGCGCAGCGCGTCCCCTTCGGCAATCGCGGCGAGAATGTTTGTTGCAGATGAGGCAACTCGTCCCATTGCATCGTTCACGAATACACGAACCATGTCAATGTGAATTTGATTCGCGGCTTCGCCTGCCTTCTCAACTTTCTTTTGCACGCGGAGCAACGCGCTTTCCATAGCGTACGCTTCCATCATCAGGTCGGTGACTGCGGCGAGAACTTCTTGCTCGTCTTGAATGCTCATCATGTATTTCTGCGCGGCGCCGCCTAACATGAGCACGGTAATTTTCTTTGCGTTCGCAACGAGTTTCTTTTCTGTCGAGAAGAGTTCGTCTTCGCCGTTTGAATCGAACGATGGCGTCATCAATTCGCCGAGGAGTTGTTGCGCGTAGCCGAACAGTTTGAGCTCGCCCTTCGTTGCTTTCTTCAGGACCATGCCCGACGCGAGCAGGCGGTTGATTTCATTCGTCCCTTCAAAAATCCTGTTGATGCGCGCATCGCGATACGCCCGCGCCATCGGGTATTCTTCGCTGTACCCGTAGCCGCCGAGAATCTGCACACCTTCGTCAACAACGTAATCGAGAATTTCGCTGCAATAGACTTTCAGCATTCCGCATTCCGCCGCGTACTCTTCGATGCTTTTCAGAATCATCTTCGACGCGTCGGGCGCTTTCGTATCGACACCGCTCACGAGATTATCAATCATTCCCGCCGTGCGATACACTATGCTCTCGCCGACGAACGTGCGAATCGCCATCTCCGCAATCTTGTGTTTGATGAGAGGGAATTGATGGAGCTTCTTCCCGAATTGTTTTCGCTGGTCGGCATACTTCACCGCTTCGTTGATAATATTTTTGCAGCCGCCGACAGCGAACGCGCCAAGCTTGAACCGACCGATGTTGAGAATGTTGAATGCAACGAGATGTCCCTTGCCGATATCACCAACCACATTCTCGACGGGGACTTTTGCATTCTCCAAAATCAACTGCCGCGTTGATGAGCCTTTGATGCCCAACTTTTTTTCCTCAGGCGCAGTCGAAACGCCAGAGTAACCTTTCTCGATGATGAACGCGGTAAACTTGTCGCCGTCAATTTGCGCGAACGTAATATAGACGTCGGCGAAGCCCGCGTTGCTCAGCCACATTTTCGTACCGTTGAGAATGTAATGCTTCTTATCGTCGCTCAACTTCGCGGTCGTCTTTGCGGAAAGCGCGTCGGAGCCGGAGCCAGGCTCGGACAGCGAATACGACGACACCCATTCCGCGCTCGCGAACTTGGGAAGATACTTCGCCTTTTGCTCGGGTGTTCCGAAATAGACAATCGGCAGTGTGCCGATGCCCGCGTGCGCGCCGTGGCTCACCGCCCACGCGCCTGTCGGTCCGATTTTTTCCGCGACAATCATCGAGCTGGTTTTGTCGAGACTCAAGCCGCCGTATTCTTCGGGAATGTCAATTGAGTTCAGTCCAAGCTCGCCCGCCTTGCGGAGCAGCGCGACATTCAGCTCAGGCTTCATCTCATCAATCTCCAACGCGACCGGCATCACTTCGCCATTCACGAAATCTTCCGTCGTCTTCGCTATCATTTTGTGCGTGTCAGAGAAATCTTCGGGCGTGAAAATTTCCTGCGATGTGAATTCGCGGAGAAGAAATTCTCCGCCTTTCGTGTAGGTTGTTTCTTTTGTCATGTGTTCTCCTTTTCTAAATTCTGAGGGAGCGAAGCGACCGAAGAATCTCACGGTCATTCGGCTGTGATATCCTTCGCTACGCGAGAGAGGCTTCGCTCAGGATTTATGTTCAAACGCTAAAATCTTCTTTTTCACATCCTCCGGAACCGGAACAGACTTGTTCTTGTCATAATCAAAACAAACGATTGCTGTTGTGCCATCCGCCACGAGCTTCCCGTTGACGCCATCTTCTATTCTATATTCCATCTGAAAACTTTTGTTGCCGAACGTTGCAACACGCGCCAACACCTTGAGCGTTTCTCCAATGCCCGCGGGACTTCGGAAATTCACCGATGCGCTCGCAAGTATGATACCCAGGGATTTCGGATTATCGAAATCGATCGAGAATAAGTTCAACCAATACGCCATGCGCGCTTCTTCAAAATACGTGAGATACTTCGCGTTGTTCACGTGCCCGAATGCGTCCAGATCGCCGAAACGAACGGGGATGAGGATGGAGAATCTGTATTTTCCCAATTCTGAGCGTAGCGAAGAATCTGGCTCTCTAAGAATATCAGAAGTCATCGGTTCAGGGTTCGAGGTTTGGGGTTCAGGGTTCAAGGTTCAGGCTTTCCACAGCATCTATATCTTGAATCGTGCAACCAACTTCGAACTCTTCATCATTCCCTTGTGGTCGAAGAACCGCAACTTCTTCCCTTCGGCGACAACCCAAACTTCTTGGGCTCCCTTCGCAAGATGCAACTCCACCTTTTGCATAATCCCTTCTTCCGTGTTCGATGGAGAAAAAATCTCAACACAGATTTCGGGTGCTTTCGGGTACGGTGTGCTATAACCATGCGCCTCCATGAACTCATCTGAACCCCATGCGACATCGGCAACCTTCACTCCGTCGGAAGTTCTGATAGAACATTCGGTAATAACTGTTCCTCCTTTCAGATGGCTTGATAGCTTCGCCGTAATCTTCGCCTGAACGGTTCCATGCCAATTAGAAGCCGGGCTCATGAGCAACTGACCGAATTTGTTCAGTTCGATTTTGAAAGGCAGATTTCTCAACATCGGATTCTTTATGACTTCAGCCCATTCCATTTTCATTGCTCCTTTTTCGTATCACAAAATATTTCAATGTCATGTTTTTGAAAGGACGAGAACACGTCCTTCAATAGGTGTAGCATCTTTTTCCCTAATAAGGTTTGGATTCGCTTGAAGTGCAAGTTCTGTGAACTCGCAGAACAAGTCCATGCGTTCCTCAATCGTCAACGATTGAAACCATCTCGCTTTCGCTTCAGGTGTTTCCTCTTCCCAGCCAAACGCAATACCCTTATTCATTGCCATTCCTCCATCAATCCATTCCTCCATCAATCGATCAATCCAATAATCCAACACTCCACACTTCAATTCAAAAATTCAAAAATCCCCGCCGCGCCCATTCCGCCGCCAACACACATCGTCACCAAGCCATACTTCGCGTTGCGTCGTTTCGCTTCGCTCAAAATCTGCACGGTCAACTTCGCCCCGCTGCAACCGAGCGGATGTCCAAGCGCGATTGCGCCACCGTTCACATTCACCTTTTCTTCATCCATCGCCATGTGCTTGATGACGTAGTAGGCTTGCGCTGCGAACGCTTCATTCAATTCAATCAAATCAATTTGGTCGAGCGTGAGTCCTGCCATCTTCAACGCTTTCGGAATTGCCTTCACGGGACCGATGCCCATCTCATCGGGATGAACGCCGCCGAGCGCAAAGCTGATAAAGCGCGCCATCGGCTTGAGTCCGAGCGATTGCATTTTTTGTTTCGACATGACGATGACTGCCGCGGCGCCGTCGCTTGTTTGCGAAGAGTTGCCAGCCGTTACTGTTCCGTTCTCCGCGACGAACACAGGCTTCAACGCCTGAAGTTTTTCAAATGTTGTGTCCGTACGCGGACCTTCGTCCGTATCAAAGATTATTTCTTTCGTCTTCTTCTTTCCCTTCTCATCAAGCGTCTTCTCAACAATTTTCAGCGGAACGATTTCGTCTTTGAACTTTCCGTCTTTAATTGCCGCGACAGCCCGCTGATTACTTCGCAGCGCCCATCGGTCTTGCATCTCGCGCGTAATGTTGTAGCGCTTCGAGACATTTTCCGCGGTAACGCCCATACTCAAATAGACATCGGGAAGTTTTTCGACGAGATAAGGATTCGCAGCTACTTTGTTTCCGCCCATCGGTACAAGGCTCATGCTCTCGGCGCCGCCCGCGACAATCACATCGGCATGACCGCACATGATGCGCTCGCTCGCGAATGCAATGGACTGTAACCCCGACGAACAGAATCTGTTTATGGTCGTCGCGGGAACTTCGTGCGGCAAACCAGCGCGCAATGTCGCGAGCCGCGCGAAGTTCATTCCCTGCTCCCCTTCAGGAAACGCGCAGCCGATGATAACATCGTCAATTTCTTTCGGGTCGAGCTGCGTCGTTCGTTTCATGAGTTCTGTAATCACCGCCGCAGCCATGTCGTCGGGACGCGTGTTGCGCAATGTGCCTTTGTTTGCTTTGCCGACTGCGGTGCGCGTTGCAGATACTATGTATGCTTCAGTCATTTGATTTTTTTCCTTTCTAATTCTCGTCCGCCGCAGGCGGGCTGTTCGAATGCCGCTTTACGGCATCCCACTCAATCTGATTTATTTGTTGCGGGACAAAGTCGGGTAAACCCGAAGGAGAAATTCTGCGCCTACAAATACTCAACGCGATTCTCAATCTCGTCGCGCTCATGCGTTTCACAGACAACCATGAGTCGGCGTATCGTTTCACCAATTGAATACGTCAACGGGTGATTGTAAATGATGCCGCCATGCGGAATCTGCTTTGCATGAAGTCGAAGAAAATCACTGTCTCGCGTGTACACTACCAGCCCTCTTCGTTTAGCTTCACGCAATATGACATCATCATCTTCCGACTGCATAATGAACTCATCTATCCATTACTCCAACAATCCAACAATCCAATGGGCGAGAGACCCTTCGCTCCGCTCAGGGTTTGCGAGGTTTCATCATCTGAAACACACTCTTCAATTGCTCTCTCGGCATCACCTGAGCCAGCGTATTGAACTGTCCCGACTGCAATCGTTCGCCGCCATCAATCGTAACACACTCACCAGTAATGTACGACGATAAATCGGACATCAAAAACACCGCGAGATTTGCAAGCTCTTCATGCTGACCAAATCTCCCGAGCGGGACTTTCTTTTTGTATTTTTCAATCAACGAAGAATCTCCTGGCATCAAGCGAGACCATGCGCCTTCGGTCGGAAAAAGTCCAGGCGCAATCGCGTTCAGGCGGATGCCGTACATTCCCCATTCCGTTGCAAGCGAAGTCGTCATCGCGTACACGCCAGCTTTCGCGCAGGCTGAGGGCAAGACAAACGCTGAACCTGATTCGGTGTACGTTGTAACGATGCTGAGAACGTCTCCCGTTTTCTTATTCTCAATCAGATACTTCCCGAACTGCTGCGTGCAGTTGAACGAACCGGTCAGAACGATATCAACGACAGCTTTGAACGCGTTCGGAGATAAATCTTCCGATGCCGAGAGGAAATTTCCTGCCGCGTTATTCACGAGTCCATCGAGCGAACCGAACTCAGCAACAATTCGCTTCATCATCTCACCGACTTTTTCGTAGTCGCGTATGTCAACGACATGCGTGAGAATTTTTGAAGCGTCGGATGAAATTTCTTTGGCTGCGTTCTTCAGCTTCTCTTCCGTGCGACCACAGATGGCAACGCGTGCGCCAAGTTCAGCAAAACGTTTCGCCATTGCGAGACCGAGACCGCTGCCGCCGCCTGTAACTAAGATGGATTTGTTTGAGAGAATATCTTTGGTAAACATGAAATCCTTACTGTTGACTCAATGACCTATCAAGCTTTCGACTCTTCTGAGTACGCGGTTTACGTTTGAAAACTCTGTAAACATCCTTTTGAAGCCTCTGCTGAATTCCATTTTTCGATCCGTGGAAGTCTTTTCGCAATTCTTCTAACACTGAAAGCCGCTCGTCATACGATTTCGTTTGCCAAAATTCGAAATCGTTCCCCTGGTCTTTGAGTTTCACGTTTCGAAATGCGGTTTTGTTCATGTGTGATTCCATACTCTTACTCACCAGCCAATTCAAGAACGTGCTCATAGACGTTCGTCGCAATTCTAAAGTTCGCTTTCGTACGCAAGTCATACATGATTGGCTTCACCATATCTATGAAGCCTTCATGCTTCGCTCGCAGCAGGACGCCGAGGAGCCCGATGATCGGTAGAGATAATTCAATCGCAACCTGTCGCCCTTTCTTTTCATCTAATCAAGAGCCAATCTGCTCGACGTTCAATCGCCAATGCAATGGCCTGAGATTCGCCTAAATCTAACTCGCTCCTCAACGTCGCAACAAGACGAATATTTGTAGCTTCTGCAACTTCGATCCAATTCCCGAATTCGATTGTGACTGGGCTTTTCTGCAATTCATCGAACACGGCTTGAGGAATAATGATTCGCGAGAACAGCTTGCGCAACAATTCCAGCTGACCAACGACCGCCAGATTGGAAATTGGAGAGGTGTCGCTCACTACAACCATTTCATCTTCTTCAATGTTTCGACATCGCGCTTTAGCTCCGTTAGATCATAGTTGAGTGGAACGTCACGCTGAGCAAGCTGTCTTTGAAATTCCAATTGCGTTAACCCAGTAAACTCGCTGGCTTGACCGAGAGTCAACTTTCCCCGCGCATACAGACTCACAGCGAGCTCCATCTTAATCTCGTCTTCGCTCAGTTTCGTCTGTTCGAGAATGCTATCATCAAGTACTACACTCATATTTTTCCTCCTTCTTTGGTTTCACCGATTGATGCAATGTTGCAATCATCAATGATTCAATTCCTCAGCGCCTTCCCATTCTTCAGCATATACGCCAACCTCTCTTGCGTTTTTCTTTCAGCCGCCAAACTTAAAAACGCTTCTCGCTCCAAATCCAAAACGTACTGTTCACTCACAAGCGTCTTCGCGCTCAAATCGCCGCCGCACAAAATATACGCAAGCTTCGTCCCAACGTGCATATCGTACTCGCTGATGCGACCTGCGGACTTCATTAAATACATTCCCATCTTCAACGTTGCGAACGCGGACTCGCCGAGAACGGGAATATCCGTGCGAGGGGTTGGCTGCTTGTAGCCTTCCTTCCCCATCGCAAGCACAGTTGCTTTCGCGTCGGCAATCAGATAATCTTTGTTCATGGTGATGCCGTCGGACTTTTTCAGGAATCCGATTTCTCTTGCTTCGACTGCGCTCGTCGAAACTTTTGCCATGCCGATTGTCTCGAAAACTCTCTTCACGAACGGAAATAAGTCCGCGTCGGAATCTTTCGGCACGCCGTCGAGCGCTCGTACGAGCATCTCTTTGCATCCGCCGCCCGCGGGAATAATTCCAACGCCGACTTCAACAAGCCCCATATACAACTCCGCCGCAGCGCGAATCTTATCAGCGCCAAGTGCAAACTCGCATCCTCCGCCGAGCGTCATGCCAAACGGCGCGGCAACAACGGGCTTCGGCGAAAACTTCAATGACTGCGTCGCTTTCTGAAACGCCCGTGCCATCATGTCGAGTTCATCCCAGTCCCCTTCCTGCGCCGCCATCAGCATGAGCATGATGTTCGCGCCGACGGAGAAGTTGTCGCCTTCGTTGCCGACAACCATTCCTTCAAAATTCTTCGCGACTTCCTGGACGGCAAAGTTCGTCATTGAAAGAATGTCTTCGCCAATCGCATTCATCTTCGAATGAAATTCCAGACACGCGACGCCGTCGCCGATGTCAATCAGACTTGCGCCGGAATTTTTCTTGATGACTTTATTTCTGTCTTTGAATGATGGAAGAAGAACAAGCCCCGTTTTTTCTTCAGCCGCAATATGTTTCGCACTCGCATGGTCGAAGTAATACGTTACGCCGTTGCTTCGCTCGTA
>JANNUB010000476.1:0-11162 GCA_031394795.1 Ignavibacteriota bacterium
GCTTCGGCTTCACCGCGGCGTGGCGACGCTTCATCGTCGAGCGACGCAGCGCCGGCTTGCGCGCGCAACTGGTGATGCTGGCGGCTACGAGCCTGGTGTTCTTCCCGCTGATCGCCAAGGGGCAGATTTTCGGAAACCCGATCGGCGGCTTCGTCTTCCCGATCGGCTGGGCGCTGATCCTCGGCGCCTTCCTGTTCGGCATCGGCATGCAGATCGGCGGTGGCTGCGGTTCGGGCACGCTGTTCACCGTCGGCGGCGGCTCGCTCAGGATGGTGCTGACGCTGGCGTTCTTCATTCTCGGCTCGACGCTGGCCACCGCCTGGTCGGGCGTCTGGCTCGCCTGGCCCGCCTTCGCGCCGGTGTCGATCATCGACAAGCTCGGCCCTGTGGCGGGGCTGGGTGTGATGCATCGTTCGGACGACGGCGGACGGACGTTTCGGCAAATGTACACCGTGCAGGGTTCGGAGATTCCGACCATTACGCACAGTTCACTGGATAATACTATCGGCTACGCAACGGCGTGGGGAACGGGCGGCGTGATGAAGACGAGCGACATGGGAAGAGCATGGACACAGGTTACAGCAACCGGCTCCACGTGGGGAGTTGATGTTGCGAAAGATGATCCGAATGTCATCATGTACGGCGTCTATGGCGGAGCAACATCCTACTTGTCATCAACAGCCGGGACATCATTCATCACCACGCCACTGAATGGATCGAATTATGCGATCTATGCGTACGATCGCGGAACATTTTTTGCGCAGCAAAGCGGCGGCATCTTCAAATACAATTTCACGTATACCGTTCCAACGAACAACACCCAAGCCATTAATCTCATCGCCCCGAACGGCGGAGAGAACTGGTCCTACGGTTCGGTCAGAAATATAACATGGGCGGCGACAGGCATCGCCAATGTGAGAATCGAGTATCAAACATCTCCGACCGGGTCATGGCAGATGATCTCGGCGAGTACGCCGGGGAATACGGGATCATACGCATGGTCGGTCCCGAACGCGCCGACGAGCCAAGCGCGCGCGCGCATCAGCGACGCGTCGGACAGCAGTCCGCTCGATGTGAGTGACAATCCGTTTTCGATCACCGTCGCATCTATTGCCGCGCAGCCGTCGTTGCTCAATTTCGGGAGTGTCGCAGTCGGGCTGAGCCGGACGGAAGTTCTTACGCTTGAAAACAGCGGTACTGCTGCATTGGTTATCACGAGTGTATCATCGAGCAGCGGAAGCTTTATTGTCGGTCGTTCATCGTTCACCGTTCCGGTAGGACAATCGGATACGCTCTCGGTTCGTTTCTCGCCGGCAGCAACCCAGCCATACAACGAGCAACTGAGCCTTGCATGCAATGCCCCGACGACTCCTCTCGTTGTGCCCCTATCGGGGAGCGGCGTGACTGCCATAGCGCTCGCCGTCACCGCTCCGAATGGCGCTGAAGTATGGAACGCTGGTACCGTACGCAACATTGAATGGACGGCGGTCGGCGTAGCGAACATTGAGATTTCGTACAAGACCTCGCCATCCAGCGGGTGGATTCGCGTTGCGCAAAGGGTTAATGCTGCACAAGGCTCCTTCGCATGGACGGTTCCGAACACGCCATCCACAGAAGCGCGTGTACGAATTCTCGATCGCACTACAGGAACGGTAATAGACTCCAGCGACAATTTCTTCACCATTCAAGGGACGAGCGACGTTGCAGAGCGTCGCGTAGGCGTTCCGACGACATTGGAATTGGAACAGAATTATCCTAACCCGTTCAATCCTTCTACCGTCATTAATTACGGCGTCCCCGCCGGCGGCAACGTAACGCTGAAAGTTTACAACATGATAGGGCAGGAAATCGCCACGCTGCTGAGTCAATATCAATCCGCAGGCCGCTACTCTGTTTCCTTCGATACGAAAGAACTGGGGAATATCTCTTCCGGCTTGTATTTCTATCGGCTGACTGCGGGAGAATTCTCCGCAATGAAAAAAATGACCCTGTTGAAATAATGCGAACGAAAATTGGAATTGCCGGCGTTCTTATGATGGCAGCATTCTGTGGCTTCGAGGTCTATCACAATACCGGCGTCGTTCATGCGACAAGAAAGAACGGCTTCGGGTGTTTATGCCACGGATTCGATCCTACGGGGAGCGTGAACGTCTGGATTGCCGGACCGGACTCGCTGCGCGCCGGCGGGCTGGCGTTGTACACGGTGAATATCGCGCGTGCAGGAAATATCGCTGGCGGTTTCAACGTCGCTGCGTGGTATGGCTCGCTTGGGATTTCCGATACTACCGGCACAATGTTAGAGCGCGAATCCTCCACAGATAGTCTCGAGCTGACACACAGACTCCCACGCTTGCGCAGCGGTCGCGATACCATCTCCTGGAATTTCTATTACAAAGCGCCCTTGAGTCCCAACGTGACCGACACCATCTATGCAGCAGGCAACAGCGTCAACAACGACACTCTCCCCGACGGCGATTTCTGGAATTTCAGTCCTCATTTCCTAGTGCGCGTGCTTTCGCCGACTTCAGTTGCGGGCGAGCCTCTCATTCGTTCATATCGTGTTTTCCAGAATTATCCCAACCCGTTCAACCCCTCGACCAGAATCAAGTTCGAACTTCCTGAACCATCGGAAGTTTCACTCGTCGTGTATGACGCGCTTGGGAGGAAGTTGGCAGAGTTGGCGCGCGGGCGCTACGACGCCGGATATTACTCAGCAATATGGAACCTTGCGCACAGTGGGATTGCCAGCGGTGTGTACTTCGCGCAATTCACCGCGACGGATGCTAAGGGCAATGCAAGATTCAATCAGGTCAGCAAGCTCCTTCTCTCGAAGTGATTTCTCACGAAGTGATTTCTCACGAAGTGATCGTCTTTCGGTAGTATCTCAACGCCAGTGGTGCAGGCGGAACTCCCAAGGCGAAGAGCGTGAGAAGAACCCCGCTTCGAAGTTGCTGTCGGACAATGCCGTTCTCAATAAACTTCCTTGCCGAAGTAACCACCGTTGTCGGAAAAGAACGGATTCGTGTTCTATTTCGAGCAGAGCGGAGAAGCGCAACGTCCTCAAAAAGCGGCAAGGCAGGAAATCCGCCAATCAGCTCGAAGAAGGACTTCCTGCATACGATGCACTGATCGCCGAATGTTGTCCAAAACGATTTCAACCGCGCGCAAAGAGCATAGAGTTGTAACAATGGATGCTCCATATCGAAGGCAAGCCGGCAGGTACCGATCTCGACCATCCGATCACTGAAACTTCTCCTCAACACATCGAACATGTCATTGGAGACAACGGTGTCGGCGTGGAGGAAAATGAGAATTTCCGCGTTTGCAATCGCAGCGCCCCGATTGAGTTGTGAACCCCTCCCCTGATGCGAGTGTAAAACCGTCACCTTCTCGCTTAAGGCAATCGCGACTGTTTCATCTGTACTGCCGCCATCCACGACAAAGATCTCAACATCCACACCCGCATCTCGTACTGACTGGATGCAGGCACGAATGTTCTTTTCCTCGTTCAGTGTTGGGATGATGACGGAGAAGTTCATTGCCTTGATGATCGGAAAAAAGGAGTGGTAACTTCGGCGCGCGTATTTATGGTACTCAATTGACGTCTGAAAGGAAAGAAGCTCTGCGCCACTTTCCTTGACAATCCTCACCCTTCTTTCTATATTGATTTCGGGTTTTCCAACTCTCTCTCCGTTGCTGAATCAACCACACACTCTGAGTTAGCAATCCGATGCTCACCGAATTTGGTCGAGTGCTACTTTTTGTCATCGTCGGGACGGTATTTGTCGCCGGGGGATTGATCATGGCCTGGCTCATCCGTCCGAAGCGATGGTATCCGAGCAAACTCTCCACGTATGAGTGCGGAGAAACGCCGATCGGCGATACGCGCGTCCGGTTCAATATTCGTTTCTATGTTGTCGCGCTCATCTTTCTTATCTTCGACGTTGAGGTTGTGTTCCTGTTCCCATGGGCGACGGTGTACAAACAGCTCGGCTGGTATGCGTTTATCGAGATGCTCGTGTTTCTCGCGATTCTTTTCGTTGGCTATGCGTACGTGTGGCGAAACGGCGATTTGGATTGGGACAAGCCGGCGCCGAAATTGCCGCGGTTTGAAAAGGGGGTTGGTGTGAGGGAGATGCATTTGGCGGATGAAATTCTCAAATGAAAAGTTTATTCAATCCAACGGTCAATCAAGAAGTTATCGACCGTATCGTCAAACTTACTTCCAGCACCGCGTCGCAATGGGGCAAGATGAACGTCGGGCAGATGCTCGCGCATTGCGGTGTTGGAATGCAGTCCGCACTCGGAGACGTCACTCTGGAGCGAAGCTTGATGGGGTATCTGTTTGGCGGCATCGCAAAGAAGAGATTGGTAAACGAAGAGCCGTTCAAAAAGAATCTCCCGACGGCAAAAGAATTCGTCATCGCCGACAAAAGGAATTGCGACGAAGAGAAAAAGAACTTGATCGCGCTTGTCCAGCGTTTTGGGCAGGGCGGACCGAACGGTCTGACGAAAGCGCAGCATCCGTTTTTCGGCGACATGACTCCACATGAGTGGGACGTTCTGATGTGGAAACATCTTGATCATCATTTGAGGCAGTTCGGAGTCTAAGAAAAACGTCATTGGTCAATGGTCATTTGTCATTGGTGTGCCCAATGGCGGTTAGAAATCATGCATTACATGGGTCTCTTAGACCAAAAATTCGAAAACAGCAACATCATCATAACGAACGTTGAGAACCTGCTGAATTGGGCCCGGCTCTCGTCGTTGTGGGGAATGCAGTTCGGCTTGGCGTGCTGCGCAATCGAGATGATGGCGACGGGCGCATCGCACTATGATACGGACCGCTTCGGGGTTTTTTTTCGCGGCACGCCGCGCCAATCCGACGTGATGATCGTTGCAGGAACAGTGACGCTCAAAATGGCATCACGCATCAAGACACTGTACGATCAAATGTCCGAGCCGCGCTACGTAATCTCAATGGGCAGCTGTTCGAATTGCGGCGGACCGTACTGGGAGCACGGCTATCATGTGCTGAAGGGCGTGGATAGAATCATCCCGGTCGACGTGTATGTCCCGGGTTGCCCACCGCGGCCCGAGGCGTTGCTTGAGGGCATTATGAAGCTGCAAGAAAAAATCCGCAACGAAAGTCTCACCAATCGCGGTTAAGTCCCCCAATGCCAAGTGCCACTTTCCAAAACGCCTCTTAATGATTCCGCAAGATATCGTCAACTCTCTCAAAGCGAAATTCCCCGAAGCGATACTTGACTCGAAAATCAATGGAGTGATTGATCCATGGGTGAAAGTCGCGCCGGACAGAATCAAAGACGCGGCGATCTTCCTCCGCGACGACGAGGCGCTGGCATTCGATGCATTGATGTGCTTGAGCGGAATTGATTACACGGGAGGCAAGCCCCAAGGGGACAAGCCCCAAGGGGGAGGGTTCGGTGTGGTGTATCATCTTCATTCAACAAAATGGAATCATAAAATTACGTTGAAGGCGGAAGTGAACACGGAGAATCTGCATTGTCAATCGGTTGAGAGTGTTTGGAAAACTGCAAACTGGCATGAACGCGAAGCGTTCGACATGTACGGAATTCTGTTCGATGGTCATCCCGACTTGCGCCGCATCTTGATGCCGTACGATTGGGAAGGTTATCCGTTAAGAAAAGATTATCAGGTGCCGGAGTATTACAATGGGATGAAGGTGCCGTATTGATTATCGTTGACAATTGAAAATTGACCGTTGACTATTGACAATTCGTTCTCCCTTCATGGCTATAATTGTCAATAGTGAATTTTCAATGTTCAATTGTCAATGTTAAAGAATGGAATATGCAAGACGCCCTCACACAACAAGAAATAAGTTCACGCCCAGTCACCATCCCCGGTTTCGGCAGACCGCTGAAGAGCGAGGAGATGGTGCTGAACATGGGACCGCAGCATCCGAGCACGCACGGAGTGCTGCGCTTGGAGTTGATCGTTGACGGTGAAGTGGTTGTTGATGTCATTCCGCACATCGGCTACCTGCATCGCTGCTTCGAGAAGCACGCCGAGCACATGACGAATTACCAGCAGGTGATTCCGTATTGCGACCGGATGGATTACATCGGCGCGATGAACAACGATTTGGGTTACGCCGTTGCGTGCGAGAAGCTGCTCAACATCAAAGTGCCGGAGCGTGTCGAGTATGTCCGCGTCATCATGGCGGAGCTGCAGCGCATCGCGAGCCACATGATTGCCATCGGTACGTACGGGATGGACATCGGCGCGTTTACGCCGTTCCTGTACTTGTTCCGCGACCGCGAGAGAATTCTCGACATCTTCGAACAAACCTGCGGTGCCAGGCTTCTCTACAATTATATTTGGATCGGCGGACTTTCACATGACGTGCCAGACAATTTCCAGCAGAAGGTCAGCGACTTTTGCAAGTACTTTCGTCCGAACATCAAAGAGATAAACAGCCTCCTTTCGTACAACAAAATTTTTGTCGAGCGAACGGCAAACGTCGGTGTGCTGCCCGCGGATGTCGCGGTGAACTACGGCGCGAGCGGACCCGTGCTGCGCGGCTCCGGTATCAAGTGGGATTTGCGCAAGAACGACCCGTATTCGATTTACGATAGATTCGATTTTGAAATTCCCATCGGGCAAGGGAAAATGGGAACGCTCGGCGATTGTTGGGATCGCTACATGGTGCGCGTGAACGAGATGGAGCAGAGCCTGAACATCATCGAGCAAGCCGTTGACAAAATTCCCGCAGGCGATGTGCAAGCCGCCGTGCCGAAACGCATTCGTCCCGATGCAAGCGAAGTCTATGTCCGCACCGAAACGCCGAAGGGCGAGCTTGGCTATTACATCGTTGCGGATGGAACGACGAGTCCGTATCGCGTCAAGGTGAGGCCGCCGTGTTTCGTGAACTTGTCGCTGCTTCCCGCAATTTCCCGCGGCGCGATGATTGCGGACGTCATCGCTATTTTGGGAAGTATTGATATTGTGTTGGGGGAAGTGGATAGATGATTGGAACATTTGACCATTGGACCATTGGATCATTTCATCATTTGGACATTCATTGGCAATGCTGAAATGATGAAATGCTGAAATGCTGAAATCGAGATGAAAGAATTCCTCACAAATATATTGCAAAACGAAATCCTCGTCTACGTCTTGATGACGTTCGTGCCGTTGCTCTGGATTGTGCCGTTCGCGTTGTTTGCGGTGTGGTGGGAGAGAAAGATTTCCGCGCATATGCAAGACCGTCTCGGTCCGATGCGCACCGGTGGCTGGCACGGCTGGGCGCAGACCATCGCCGACATTCTGAAGCTCATTCAAAAAGAAGACATCATCCCGTCTTCCGCCGACGGTTTGCTCTTCACGCTCGCGCCGTTCGTCGTGTTCGTCGGGTCGTACGCGGCGTTCGCGGCAATTCCGTTCAGCGCCGCGTATGTCGGAAGTGAAATCAACATCGGACTCTTCTACATCATCGCTGTCTCGGCGCTGGTTGTCGTTGGTTTGTTGATGGCAGGCTGGGCTTCAAACAACAAGTGGTCGCTTTTTGGGGCGATGCGCGCGGCGGCGCAAATCGTCAGCTATGAAATTCCGGTCGCGGTCACACTGCTTGCCGTCGTAATGGTTGTCGGCTCGTTCGATTTGCAGGAAATCAACCGGGCGCAAAGCGGCTCGATTCTCAACTGGTTCGTCTTCCAAAAATTCCCGTTGCTCTTTATCGCATGCGTGATTTATTTTGTCGCGTCGCTTGCGGAAGTGAACAGAACGCCGTTCGACCTTCCCGAAGCAGAGTCGGAACTCGTCGCAGGTTATCACACGGAGTACGGCGGAATGAAATTCGCGCTCTTCTTTCTTGCCGAGTACGCGAACATGTTCGCGGTTTCCGCCATTGCCGCGACGGTTTTCTTGGGCGGATGGAATTCGCCGTTCCCCACCGGCAGTTGGCTCGGTGATTTCACTTCTGGTCCCTGGTGGGGGTTGTTCTGGTTCGTCAACAAAGGGATGGCGTTCATCTTTGTGCAAATATGGTTACGATGGACGCTGCCCCGCTTGCGCGTTGATCAATTGATGTACGTCGGATGGAAAGTGCTGATTCCGTTTTCGTTTGCAATTGTGATTGGCGTTGGGTTTTGGGTGATGATGGGGAAGTGAACATAGTATGGAGGAAAGTATGACTGAAGAGATTGTTGATGTTGGAACCATAAAATCTCGACTTCATGAAGCGGTTGATAACATAGATGATGTGGACTTCCTAAAGGCTCTGGCAGAGACTATCAGCATGAAGTACATTCCGTCGGACACAGGTGTCTTGACTGAGAACCAAAAAAAGGCTTTGGATAAATCGTACGAAGATTACAAGCAGGGAAAGTTTCTGACGGAGGAGCAGGCAAACGAAAAAGTCGAACGATGGCTAAGAGAATAGTCTGGTTACCAGATGCCGAAGACGACAGACTTGAGATTCTTGAATATTGGTACAAACGACTTGGACACAAGAATTTTAGCTCAAAGTTGTACGGTGAATTTGTGGAAACATCGCGCTTGATTGCAAGGAATCCGTTCATTGGACAACGAGTGGAAGGCAGAGTTGAGAGAATGTTGCCCGTGAGAGAATACTTAATGTTCTACAGAGTCGAAGGAAATGACATCTTGATTTCTCGCCTTTGGGACAGCAGACGAAACCCTGACGATTTGAAACTGTGAAATAGAAAGTAATGGGCACGTACTTCAAAAATATCTACCAAGGCGTCTGGACGGTTCTCATCGGCATGAGAGTCAGAACAATGATGGTGAATTATTAGGAGGAGCTATGGAAGTTAAAACGATTGACATTCTAGATATCAAGTCGCGCATCTACCAGGGCGTCGAGGCTATTGAGGACGCCGATTTCTTGTTGGCGTTAGAGCAGACCATCACCATGAAGTATGTTCCACCAACTGAAATTGTTTTGACTAAGGAACAGCATAACGCGCTTAACCGCGCGGAAAAGCAAATCGAGCGGGGTGAGTTCCTTACGAGCGAAGAGTTAAACGGCAGAATTGAGAAATGGCTCGGAAAGTAATCTGGTCACGCGATGCATCGGTGGATAGATTTGAAGTTTTTGACTACTGGAACAAACGGCTCGGCACGAATACTTATAGTCGCAAGCTCTGTGGGACAGTCGAAGAAATCCCGACGACTTGAAGCTATGAAATAAGAAATACATGGGTCAATACTTCAAAAACATCTATCAAGGCGTCTGGACGGTTCTCGTCGGAATGAGCATCACGTGGCGGCATTTGTTCACGCCCGCCGTGACGATTCAATATCCCGACGTGAAATTGAAACTGCCCGAGCGTGCGCGCAACCGGTTGTACGTCAACATGGACGATTGCATCGGCTGCGACCAATGCTCGATGATATGTCCCGTGAATTGCATTACCATCGAAACGCTGAAGTCAACACCCGACGTTGATTTGGGATTGACGTCGGTCGGGACGAAGAAGCGCTTGTACGTTCCCGTCTTCGACATTGACATTGCGAAATGCTGTTACTGTGGCTTGTGCGTTCCGCCCTGCCCGACCGAGTGCATCAAGATGACGGACGTGTTCGAGTTTTCCGAATTCAACCGCGGGAATTTAATTTACCGATTCACGACGATGACGCCTGTGGAAGTTGACGAAGCGAAAGCGAGACTCGCGGCGCATGAAAAAGCCGAAACGGAAAAGAAAGCCGCGAAAGCGGCAGCGTCCGCGCCTGCACCAGTGAAAGCATAGCCCATGCAATTGTTCGATATCGTCTTCTTCGTTTTTGCAATGATCACCATTGTCTCAGCGCTTATCGTTGCTTTTTCGAAGAACATCATCTACGCCGCATTCTCCTTGCTGTTCACCTTTTGCGGTGTGGCAGGGCTGTACGTTCTTCTTCAAGCGGATTTTCTCGCCGTTACGCAGGTTCTCATCTACGTCGGCGGTATTCTTGTCCTCATGCTCTTCGGCGTGATGCTGACGAACAAAGTCGTGAACGTCGAATTGAAAACGGGAACGCTGCATACGATTCCGGCGCTCCTCCTTGTTGCCGTCGTCGGTGGAACGCTCGCCGGACTGTTCTATTCGACATGGAAAGACGTGGGAACGCCCGCAGCATCAGTCGAAGCAACAACGACAAAGAGTCTTGGCGAGTTGCTGATGACGAGGTTCGTGCTGCCGTTTGAAATCGCGTCCGTCGTTCTGCTCGTCGCGCTTATCGGTGCGGCAATGTTTGCGCGAAGAAAGGCGAAGGTGTAACGATGGAATCTTTTGTCAAGGAAATGGCCGGATGGATTCCGCATGTCGGGCTTACGCACTTTCTTGTCGTGAGCGCGATTCTTTTCGGACTCGGCATTTACGCCATTGCAACCCGTCGCAATGCGATTTTGGTGCTGATGGGAGTCGAGCTTGTGCTGAACGCGGCGAATATCAATTTCATCGCGTTCTCGCGCTATGTCCCGCCCGCCGGTCAAACGGGCGGCGTAAATCTCGATGGACAGGTCGCCGCGATTTTCGTCATCATCCTCGCGGCGGCGGAAGCTGCGATAGCGCTCGCCATCGTTTTGAACATTTATCACCGCTTCCAGACCGTGAACATTGACGAAGTCAGTCATCTGAAAGAATAGTAAATCCTGAGTCCGCCGAAGGCGGACGAAGGATCTTACGGTTAGTGATTTGAAAGTAATCTGTTGTGTGGAATTGCATGGAATACAAAATGTGTTTATGTGAATTAGGCGGTGAGACCCTTCGGTCGCTTCGCTCCCTCAGGGTTTAGATTAAAAAATGCCACAAGACCTCCTCATAACACTCTCGCTTTGGATTCTCGTCCTGCCGCTTATCGGCTTTGCGCTGATGATCTTTTTCGGCAAGAGGCTGCCGCGTCAAGGCGATTGGCTCGAGACACTCATCATTTTCGCCGCGCTCGTTCTTTCCTTCATCGTTCTCCTGCAAAAGATCACTGTCTATCCTTCGACGACATTACAGCATAACTTCACGTGGGTAGATTTTCAGAACGTGCCCGGCATCGGTCCGCTGAAAATTGTTCTCGGCTTTGCCGTTGACAATCTTGCAGCAATCATGCTCGTCGTCGTTACGCTTGTCAGCGCAATGGTGCATTTGTTCTCCATCGGCTACATGCACGGCGACGTTCGG
>JANNUB010000484.1:0-4165 GCA_031394795.1 Ignavibacteriota bacterium
GCGCAGAGCACCTCGCCGGTGTTTGCAAAATTAGAGCAGAACCAATCGTACTTGATGTACGGCGATTTTCACACCCACATGACAAAGAACGAATTCGCCGCGTACAATCGTTCGTTCACCGGTGGAAGGCTGCACGTGCAAAGCAGGGAGCACAGCCTTGATGGATTCGCTACCATGACGAACAGAAAAGTTGTCCAGGAAGAAATCCGCGGACTCGGTATTTCCGGCTACTACTATCTCAAGCAGAACAACGTCGTTAGCGGGAGCGAGAAAGTCCGCATCGAAGTGCGCGACAAATTCCGCTCCGAGATCATCGTCTCGACGAAAGAAAAATCGCGCTACACGGACTACGAGATTGACTACGTGCAAGGGAGCCTCTACTTCAAACAACCGGTGCCGAGCTTAGATGATCAAAACAACCCGGTGTACATTGTTGTGGCGTATGAGGCGATCACCAGCTCGCCGGACAACCTCGTCTTCGGCGCGTCCGGAGAGACGATGCTGTTCGACGCCCTGACGCTCGGAGCGATGACCGTTGTGGAAAATCGCGAGCCGACGAATTACAAGCTCTTTGGAGCGAACGCGGGTCTGAAATTCGGCGATGGGTTCAAGCTGAAAGGAGAAGGGGCGCGCTCGGCTGACGCGAGTCTGCGAGGAGGCGCTTGGAAGATCGAAGCGGAAATTACTTCCGGCAAATTGTTCGCGCTCCGTCCCTACTATCGAAGAGTGGACGGCACGTTCACGAACACAACCCAGTCTGCGCGGGCAAGCGAAGTGGGCACGAAGAAATACGGCGCGACGATGCAGCTCTCTCCAGTCGAGGGAACGTCGGTCACGGGCGATTTCTATTCCCAGCATCAATCGCAAGGCGCGTTCGCGACGAATATCCGCTCGCTCGCCGGAGGGATTCAACAATCTCTCTGGACCGGAAGCGATGTTTCCGTCAAAGTCGAAGACGTGATCTATGACGGCGAAAATCCCGAATCGCCGTCGCAAAATCTGAAGACGCATTCCACGTTGCTCAGCAGCCGGGCGAAGGCACAGGTCATCGAGGGCTTAAGCGCGATCGCAGAGTATGAAAAGAATCTCTTGAAGGGAGAGAAGGAAGTCCGCCCCGACGCTGTCGGCATTGGGTTGGAGTATCTTGTCACGAAGGAGCTATCTCTGTACGCGCAGCAGAGATTCCTGCAGGGACAGGGAAGACTGACCACGGTGGGTGTGAACACGAAGGTGATGGAGGGAACGACGGTGTACGGTCGCTACGAGCTTGGCAACGCGATCTCGGGTGAGCGCAATGCCGCGACCATCGGGTTGAAAAACACGCTCAAGATCGTGGATGAGCTTACGGCGAATTTCCTGTACGAGAAGACAAAGAACTTGGGCAAGCGTTTGGCTGAAGCCCGCACCGATGACCATGATGCACTCTCTTTGGCGCTCGAGTTCTTCCCGTTGTTTCCTCTTCGGGCGTCCATCAAAGGTGAGTACGCCGAGGATGCGAACAACCTGCGCAAGGGATTCGACGCCGGCGTTTCGTACAGACTGTTCAATGACTTGAGCGCAATGGCGAAAGGAACGAACTACCTCGCGCAGTCGCGGTCGCAAACCGGCTACACGAAGCAGCAGCATTATCTGTTCGGTCTTGCCTACCGTCCTGTTGACGTCAATTGGCTGAACGTGATCACGAAGGTCGAGCACAAAGTGCAGGACAATCAAGTCGTGCAGCCGGCGGAATATTACCGTGCAACGATCGCATCGGCGCACGCCTATCTTGAGCCGGTTGCAGGCGTTGAGATAGGATTGAAGTACGCATTGAAGGATTCGCGCGAAGTCCTCGGGCGGCTTTCGTTCTCAGCGCTGTCGGATTTTCTTTTGTGCCGGCCGCAATATGATATTGCGTCGTGGCTGAATGTCGCCGGAGAGTTCAGGCTGCTGCGCCAGCGGAATGCGAACGACGCGAAGATAGGCTACAGCGGCGAGCTTGGCTTTGTCGTCATCAAGAACACGATGCTCTCTGTCGGCTACAACTTCCAGGCGTACAAAGACCGCGACTTGATCGAAAATATTTACAGCGTCGCAGGTCCGTATGTCACGGTCAGGGTAAAGTTCACCGAAGAGTTGTTCGGATTGGGCAGCCCATGATTCCGTTGAACTCATGAGGCGATCGCTCACTGCGAGATTTTTTATGAGATGGTGTTACTCAAGAACCACGAACCCGAAATTTTTGATATGAGCATAAAAACCCAAAGCGGACACAAAGTCACGAAGACTCTAAGAAACACTAAGAAAAGCTTTCTTTGTGAACCTTCGTGGCTTAGAGCCCTTGTGTCCAAAAGGTCGCATGAGAGACACTCTGTACTGAGTAACGTAAGTTAGGAGGAAGGAAATGTACAAACAAATAATCCTGATCATGGGTGCGTTGATGCTGCTGGCGCACATCACGTTGAACGTCAACCGGGTAACGGGCGACGCGCAGACGGTCAGCTACGACAACGAAGCAACGCTGACCGCGACGACCATCGCGCAATCAACGCTGCGCGAAGTCTCCTCGCGGGAATTCGATGAGAAGAGCCGCGGCGTCATGGTCACTCATCCCGATTCGCTCACGTCGCCCTTCGCGCTCGGTCCGGAATTCGGCGAAGCGTATCCCAACTTCGACGACATTGACGACTTCAAAGGATTCAGCAAAACGGTGCCGACGGGACGGTTGGGTGATTTTCTCATCAACGTTGACGTGTCGTACACGACGAAAGCCGCGGCGGGATCGCCGGTCCTATCGAGTACATTTTTGAAATCCGTTACAGTTGCCGTCGCCGGCAACTCTGCGCTGAAAGACACCGTGCGGCTGCAAACCATCACGGCGTATTGAAAGGGGGAGACTATGTCTTTGTGGGAAATAGGCTGGACATCCATGATCGGTGCTGCGATCATTGGGACTATTATCGGGTTGCATGTTTTGCTTTCCGACTCGTCGCAGCAAATGACTTCCGATCTCATCGCGCAGGAGAACATGTCTGAGTTCACGAGTCTCGTGAATTACGATTTCGCGAAGGTCGGTTACCGTGACACGACAGGAGCGCCCGTGCTTGTCGCCAAAAGCGACACACTCACGTTTCTCTCCGACATAGACAACAACGCGACCATTGACACCGTGAAATATTTCACCGGCTCGACCGCTGCATGGACGGCGACGGAGAACCCGAATGATTTTCTTTTGTATCGAATCAAAGTTCCGCTCGACACGACGAAGCTTAATGTCGGCTTCACGAATTTTTCTTTCACTTATTTCGATTCAACGGGCGCTGCCACACTGAACCCCGCGCTGGTGCGCGGCTTCACGCTTTCGGCGACACTTGAAGGGCAGTATCTGAATGCGGATAGCACCTACTCGGGAGTCGCGTGGAGCAATACATACTATCCAAGAAATCTCAACACACGATGAAAGCGAAGTGAGAAAACATCATGGGTAATCAACTTATCATACTCCTGTTTGGCACCCTCGCGCTGTTTGCAATCTACATGGTTGGTTTCAGGGAGAAGGGGAACGAGCTTACGCGCAACTCGAGCGACTCGTTTGCAGAGGCAGCCGCGCAGGAAACAAATACCAGCGCGATGGAGATTGCGATGAACGAGCTTGCCGACAGCAGCGAGTGGCGCACATCGTATTCCAACATGTCCCTGTTCAATGGAACGACGACCGTAACGTTTCAAGACACCGTTATCGGATCCGATAGCTGTGTCATCGTTCGCAGCAGCACAAAATACATTGCAGGCATGGACACGGGCTATGCGAGAACGAAGGCGATTGTCTCGCCGATCAACACCTACGTTCCTCCCGTTGTGCGAGGTTCGATGACGGCATTCCGACCAGTTGACGACCTCATCGGCGACATGTACATTGATGGACGCGACTATACGATGGCGAATGTGTTGAGCTCGCCCGGGGGAAAAGGAAGGTTCGGCGCCTCGACGGGACAACCAACGTTTACGAACACCGCCGGTGCGTTTATCGGAGGAACGTATTACGTCGGAAAAACCGGCTACGATTTGCCGATGACGTATCCTGAAGATTCGCGCGTCATCGAAACAAATTCCCAGTGGCCCAACGGCTGGCCCACGACGCCCGATCAAGCAATCGGCGTTCCCGAAGGCACGCTGAAATCCATCG
>JANNUB010000503.1:0-8291 GCA_031394795.1 Ignavibacteriota bacterium
CAAGACCAATCCGAACAAAGCTGACTCGGATGGCGATGGTCTCTCGGATGGCGACGAAGTCGGCCGCAAGACCAATCCGAACAAAGCTGATACGGACGATGGCTCAGTTCAGGACGGCGCGGAAGTTACCGCCGGTACCGATCCTCTCAATGCTGCCGACGATGTGAAAAAGGATGTCATCAAAGTCGAAGTCGGTCAGGCCATGGTACTCGAAGGAATCGTGTTCAAGACGGGCAGTGCAGTGGTCGAGCCGCAGTCTGAGGAAATTCTAGAGAAGGCGTTTAATACGC
Organism: Ignavibacteriota bacterium; assembly: GCA_031394795.1. GTDB lineage: Bacteria > Bacteroidota > Ignavibacteria > UBA10030 > UBA6906 > CAADGV01. Next base: position 291 of record JANNUB010000503.1, read on the forward strand.
TCGATCAAAACGCCGACGTGCAGGTTGAGATTCGTGGCTACACTGACAATGTCGGCAATCGCAAGTCCAACCTCCGTCTCTCGCAGCGCCGCGCAGACGCCGTTAAGGCATGGCTCGTCAAAAAAGGCGTCTCTTCGAGTCGTATTGGTTCAAAAGGCTACGGTCCGGACAGTCCGATTGCAGAGAACACAACGAAGGAAGGTCGTCAGAAGAACCGTCGTATTGAGTTCTTCCGAACGAAGTAATCATGTTTCGTATCGTGTGCCTCCATTCTATCGGAGGCACACGGTTAGTTTCAGCTGACTCATTCCACTCAAGACTGTCCAACCAACCAACAGTCCGAAGAACTCGTGAGTAGAACTCGTGAGTTGTGTTAAACGCTCTGAGCCAACACAGAGCGCGATCTCAAATTCCATAAACTAAACAAAAGGGTACATCCATGTCCATGATGTCGGAATTCAAAGCATTCGCCATGAAGGGCAATTTAATTGACATTGCAGTTGCCTTCGTCATGGGCGGTGCTTTCGGCAAGGTCGTCTCGGCGTTCACCGACGGTGTTGTTGCACCACTCATCGGCGTCCTCACCGGCGGCGTTGACTTCAGTAAGCTCAAGTGGATCGTTCGAGGGGCGGAAATAGACGCTGCCGGGGCCGTTGCAAAGGCCGAAGTAGCAGTGAGCTACGGACAGTTTTTAACCAACGTTCTTGATTTCGTCATCGTTGCGTTCGTCATGTTCATGATCGTGAAAGCGGTCAACACCATGAAGAAGGCCGAAGCAGCAGCACCGCCACCGGCGCCGTCGAGAAGCGAAGTGTTGCTCGAAGAAATCAGAAACTCACTCAAAAAGTAATAAGAGAGGATACGTCATGTTAAAAGAAAAGTATCAATCCGTGCTTGACCTTGCCGCAAAGTTGGGCGTAAAATTGGAAAACGTTAGTGAAGAAGGCGGCAAGCTGAAAGTGAAAGCCATTGCGCCCTATCAGTACGACAAAGAGTTGGTGTGGGACAAGATCAAAACGCTCCGCGGCTGGGAGAATGAAATCGCCGCGGACATCCGTGTCGAAAAGACCGACATCTTTGGCGTGTACGCCGTCCAATCGGGCGACACACTTTCGAAAATCGCGAAGCAGCATCTTGGCAACGCGCAAGCATACATGAAGATCTTCGACATCAACAAGGACGTCTTGAAGAATCCCGACATGATCAAGGTCGGGCAACAAATCAAACTGCCGAACCCGTAGCTGTTGTTTCACTTCTGAAGTTCCACTGACAGGGAAGTGCTGAACTATGAAGTACTCTTGTGAAAGCCTGATGAAAGAATTCTCCATCAGGCTTTCCTTTCGTTTCATCTTCATACATTCATTGAACAAGGAAAGGAACTTCTCCTGAAAAAACTTGTAGCTATGATTATTGCGTTGGCATCGTTTAACGCGAGCGCACAAACCGACACAACAAAACCGCCCGATTGGGGTTGGAAGCACGGCGCCGTCACCGGCTTGAACATTTCGCAAATCGCGTTCACCGACTGGACTGCCGGCGGCGACAACGCGCTTGCCTGGGTGCTCGGCTTGGACGGTAAATCCGTGAACGATCAGGAAGCAACCAACTGGGCGAATAGTTACAAATTCGCATTTGGGCAAGCGCGCATCAGCGATGCAGGTTTACGCAAAACTGACGACAAGATCGATCTCGAATCGGTGCTCACGTATAAGATAAGTGAGTACATCAATCCATACGCCGCCGTGACGTTCAAATCGCAATTTGCGCCGGGCTACAAGTACAAAGCCGGTCCCGCAGGCAGCGACAAGAAAGTGTCTCAGTTCTTCGACCCAGCCTACATCACGCAAAGCGTTGGCGCGGGCTGGTGGGTGAACAAGGAAGTGAAGACGCGCCTCGGCTTCGGCTTGCGCGAAACAATCTCGGACAAATACGGGTTTGCGAACGATCCGAAAACGGCAGGGTACGAATCATCCAAAGTCGAAGGCGGCTTGGAATGGGTGACGGATGTGGATTGGAAACTCGCGGAGAACATTCTCTTCACCTCGAAGCTTGAAACGTTTGCGCCGTTCAAAACGATTGATCGTGTTGATGTCCGCAACGAAAACAAATTGGTCATGCAAGTAAACAAATACATCACGACGACGCTCGCACTGCAATTGCTGAATATCGCGCCATTCGCCCGCACGCAAATCAAAGAAGGACTTGCTCTCGGATTCGTGTACAACGTGTTCTAGTTAAAAGCATTTACTGTGCGACCCCCTTGTAGGGACGGGCAATTCCCCGTCCCTACTTTTTTTGTTACCTTGAAATACGAACAATGAAATCGCGATTCGCGAAGCTTTCACGACGCTTCTACCTTCAACCGACATTGAGCGTAGCGAAACAACTTGTCGGGAAATTTCTCATAAAGAAACTCGACGACGAAATTCTCATCGGGAAGATTGTCGAAGTAGAAGCCTATCTCGGCGAGAAGGATCCGGCGAGTCACGCCTATCGAGAGAAGACACGACGAAATGAAGTCATGTTTCAAACTGGTGGTCATCTTTACGTGTACTTCACGTACGGCATGCACTTCTGCTGCAATGTTGTAACGGAAGAAGAAGGGATCGGTCGCGCCGTACTGCTGCGAGCCGTCGAGCCAATCGAAGGTTTGGAAACAATGGCGCTGAACCGCGGCATGAATCTCCATTCCGAAAGGGATAGGCGTAATCTGTGTAGCGGTCCTGCGAAACTGTGCGAAGCATTCGCGATCGCGAGAGAAAGCAATGGAAGTGACTTATGCGGCAATCAGATCTGGTTAGCGAATGAACCCATCTCGAACGCTCGGGGCAGTATCATGCGCTCGACACGAGTCGGAATCCGCGAGGGAGTTGAACACCGATGGCGATTTTTTCTTCGCGACAATCCCCATGTCTCCATGGGCAAGCCGTCGTGATCACACCGCATCGTACACGTACACATTATTGATAATCGGATCGTACTGATGATGGGCAATAATTCTTTCCAGAATGGAAACAGATATTTTCGATTTGTCGGAAAGAAGTTTCGTCCCGCTCCCGGTCACCAAGTCATGCGCGATGGTCATCCCGACCATAAGCTCCTGCACCGAGACCTGCCGTTTTCCCTCCCGCCATGACGGGTTCTCGATCACTTCAAGATACTCGGTCACGAGCTGAACGACGTGCGGGTCGAGCGCGGTGGACTTGTTGCGATTCAACACCCCAACGAGCTGATCAACGGCAAGATTTCTCAACATCATCTCCGTCTCGACGAGATTGATGGCGCGAAGGATCCTCGATTCCAGAGGGATTTGATCCTTTGCCAGCTTGTCGGGATGTCCACTGCCGTCGAAGTTTTCCAACTGATGGCGGAAACACTTACCAAGCGATTTCAACCGTGGAATGCCGTTGAGAATGAGTTGCCCCATTATCGGGAAATGTGAAAACGCCGCCCGTTCGGCTTCATTCAATTGCGCATAAGGCTTCTTCAACAAGTCGTCGGGAAAACTGACTTTTCCGATTTCGTGCAGCCGCGCAGCCATTTGCATCATCTTCAGTTCTTCCGCGTTCATCTCGAGGCGTTCGCCCACCCATTTGCCCATGGCAGCGGCGCGCTCGCCGCGCATCGCTGCGTTCGGCACACGATGACCGATGAGATGTGTGAGAAGGGAGACGATTCCATCAAACGCGTTTTCCAGATCTGTGTTGAGTTTTGCAAGCTGCTTTTTCTCGACTTCTACCTCGGCATTGAGCGCGCGGATGCGAAGCGCGGCGCGAATTCGCGAGAGCAATTCCTCGGTGTGAAACGGTTTCGTGATGTAATCATCCGCACCGATGTCGAGTCCGCGCACGCGCGCCTCGATCGTCGACGCGGACGTCAACAGCACGAAGAAGGACTTCCGCAGATCCGGATGCTCCTTGATTCTCTTGCAGAAGGTGAACCCATCCTGCTCGGGCATGTAGTAATCGCTGAGAATCACTTCCGGCTGGTGCTTTTCAGCCATCTGAAATGCCGTCAGCGCGCTCGTCGTCGTCAAGACCAAGTAGCCTGCCATGGACTGAAGCGCATGGGCAATCACCTGCAGCTGCACCTCGTCGTCATCAACGAGGAGAATTTTTGGCGGATTGTTCATGGTTCTTCTCAAATTGTATCAAAATGGTGATGCGTCTGTTTGCTTCATCGAACGGTCTGTTCCGGTCACGGATTTTCGTATCGGCGTAGCCGCGCACTTCGGAAACTTGCTGCGGATTCAGCCCGCTCGTCATGAGCACACGACGGGCTGCGTTCGCGCGGTCGGCGCTCAGTTCATAGTTCGTATATCCTGCAACGGATGAATACGGACGCGCGTCCGTGTGCCCTTCAAGAACAACCTTATTCGACAACGCACCGACTTCTTTACCGATTGCCGTAATAATCCCGACAGCTTCGGGTTTCAATCTCGCTGTCCCGATGTCGAAGTACGCGTTCTGCGCGGATTCGTACAAATGAATGCGCAACCCTTCGTCCGTCATTTCGATTGCCATCTGCTTCAGAAGGCCTTTTAAGGTACTGTCGCGTTGGAGACCTTTGACAATACTTTCTGCCGCTTCCTGGAGCCGCTTTGTTTCGCGCTGCAGGTTTTCATCCACAGTCTGCGTCGTATTCATAACGCTGTTGCCTTGAAACATGCCGCCCCCTTTGGTGTTCTCAAAGAACGCGCCCGGGTCTTTGAAGTAATTTGCCACGTACTGTTTCACTTGCTTGCTCTGCCCGACAATCCAGAGGACGATGAACAACGCCATCATTGCAGTCACAAAGTCGGCGTATGCAACCTTCCATGCTCCGCCGTGGTGACCGCCGTGCCCACCTTTTTTCTTCCTTTTGACGATGATCGGTATGTCGGAACCTCTTGTCATTCCAGAGCTGCTCTTGGTTTTTTTATGTTTGTGCGTTCTTGAGCGCCTTCACGGCGCTTTCCACTTCCTGAAACGACGGTCGCACATCGCTGGTAATGACCCGACGAGCGAACTCGACGACCACCATAGGCGCGTTCCCTTTTGCGTACGCAACGATGCCGGCCTTCATACATTCAAAATACCGTCCTTCGGATTGACCGAGCAGCTCCATGTGCGTGGCTATTGGCCCGACGAGGCCGTAGCAGAGCAAAATTCCCAGGAACGTTCCGACGAGCGCCGCGGCAACTTTCATCCCGATTTCTGCAGGCGGTCCGTCAATGGCTTGCATCGTTATAACAATACCAAGCACCGCGGCAACAATACCAAGACCCGGCAAGGCATCGCTGACTTTCTGCACCATACTGCTGGCGGTTCCCGCTTCCGAATGATGCGTATCAATATCCGCTTCCAACATCGCTTCGAGATCATGCGGGGGAACGCCGCCGCCCATCAGGAGCTTCATCGTATCGGCAAGGTAGTAGAGCGCATGTTTATGGTGGATCAAAAATTTGTTCTTCGAAAATATCGAGCTTGCTTCGGGCTTCTCAATGTGTTGTTCGATGGCAATCAAACCGTCGCGCGTCGCTGCGTTGAAGAGCTCGAACATCGTCTTCAATAAGCTCAGATATTCCGCCTTGGAATACGGATCGCCTTTGAAGATTGTGCCGATGCGGCCGCCCAATTGCTTCAACACTCCGATGGGCGTCTGCACAAGGAGAGCGCCAATTGCCGCCCCGCCAATGATGACGAACTCGGACTGCTGGACGAGTACGCCCAACGGACCTCCATGGCTCACATATCCGCCCAACACGGCGCCGAAGACGACGACAATTCCGATGATGATAAACATGGGGGTTGTCCTTATGCTTACTCGTTTGGCTTCTGATTTTTCGCAATCAGACTTGCCGCCTTTACGGCATCCTCTTTGGTCGCACCCGCTGCAAGCTGGTTCTGGCGCTCGATCTCCGCGTAGATTTCCGAGCGAAAGATGCGCACTTCCTTCGGCGCTTCGAAGCCAAGCTTCACCTGTCCTTCACTGATGTGCAGAACCTTCAGGCGAACATTATCTCCTATTTGAATTGATTCGTTCAACTTCCTTGTTAGTATCAGCATCCTTGCTTTCCCTTCCGTTACACGATCGCTATGTGTGGCTCCGCCATGTATGGCTCGCCGACGAATTTATGTTGAATGGCAAGCCGCTCGTCCGGCAAAATGATCTGCTTTCCTGCGCGCAAGTTCTTATCGAACAGAATCGGACTGCGCATGTTGACTGTTGACTCTTCCACCGGTTGCTTGAGCGATGTAACGACAGCCACTGTTGCATCTTCCGGAAACATATTAAGCCCGTCGTAATTTGCAATCACGAGGTTCGGATCGAGAATCGGAAGGCAAATGCCTTCGTCCTCTATCGAAATGAGCCAGCGGAACGGCTCCGTCTCCGGATCGCTGATGACGACGAACTTGCGGAGCTGCTCGAACCCGATCAGGCCTTCGGCAAACGTGAAGACGTGATCTTCCCGATAGTCAATCTCACCGATCTGCGCGTTGAAACATTTCATCCCCCATCCCCCTTTATTGTTGTTCCTTTTCAGTTGACAGAATTACGATATCTACTCTGCGATTTTTCGCTCTGCTTTCCGCCGAAGTATTCGGTTCGAGCGGTTTGTATTCTGAGTACCCCCCAACGCTGATCTTTCCGGGCTCGAGCCCGCGCTTTGCCATCACGTAGTCGGCGGTGTTCATTGCGCGGGCAACCGAAAGATGCCAGTTCGATGGAAACATCGCCGTGTTGATCGGCACGTTGTCCGTGTGACCCTCGACGCGGATTTCATTCGGCAAAGTTTTCAGGACACTGGCAAGGAGATCAAGACTGCCCGATGACGAGCTTTTCAGCTCCGCGCTCCCCGATGCGAAGAGCAGCTCCTCGGCGAGGTGAACGACAACGCCGCGCGCATCCTGAGAAACGGTGATGAGGTTCGCCTTCAAATCCTCGTAGAGCGCTCCGCGAATCTTGTTGGAAATGTTTTCCTTTTCCGACATCGCAAGCTGGCCGGGCAGCGCCGCCTGGCTTCCATCCAGCGCAGCGGGCGCACCAAAGGCGCCTCCAAGCGCCTGCATGACTTGTGAATATTTCTCGCCGTCAACCTTGGACATCGCATAGAGAATCACAAACAGGCACAGCAGAAGCGTAATCAAATCCGCGTACGTCAAGAGCCAACGCTCGGAGGAGTTGTCGTGGGATTTGTGCTTTGCTCGTGTGCGCGTTCGCGTCATACCGCCGCCTCCCTTTCGCCCATCGGCAGCATTGCCTCGAGCTTCGCCCTGATGATGTTCGGCACTTCACCGGCCTGAATGCCAACGATGCCTTCGAGAATGACGTCGAGATGAAGATGCTCCTCATCGTGAATCTTTCTCAGCTTGTCGTGAATCGGAAGCCAGACGATGTTCGCCATGAAAACGCCCCAGAGTGTTGCAATGAATGCGCTGGCAATATGCCGGATGAGCGTGTCGGGATCGTCGCCCGCGGATGCGAGTGTCGCAATCAAACCCATCACTGTTCCGATGATGCCCATCGTTGGCGAATACCCTCCCATCCTTTGAAACACCGCTGCGTTCTTTTCATGCCGGTCGCCGACATAATGAATCTCCGTTTCCCCGAGCCCGCGCAAGCTGTGCGAATCAATGCCGTCAATGATGAGCCTCAGCATTTTCTGCATGAATGAATGCGGAGCATTGCCGACATATTTGTCGATCGCAAACAATCCTTCCCGCCGCGTAACCGTTGCGAAGAACACGAGCGAATCAATAGTCTTCCGGACGTCCTGCGTCGGCGGCCGCGCAGCAAGGCTCATCAAGCTCACGATCTTTCTAAAACTCTTCATTGATGTTCCAATCATGGCAGTAGCAAACGTCCCGCCAAAGACGATCAGCATCGCCGGAAGGAGAATGAGCGCGCCGACTTTTCCCCCCTCCAGCATGAATGACCCGAAGATCACCGCGAATCCCAACAGCAGCCCGAGTATTGTGCCTGCATCCCACCGCTTTTCCATGAGAGAATTATCTCAGA
>JANNUB010000513.1:0-1651 GCA_031394795.1 Ignavibacteriota bacterium
ATTATATAGACGCACCTACCATGCAAAAAGTTGCATTCTGAATCGAGCTTTAAGGAAATTTAATCTTGAAGAAATGCGCGGGAGAATCGGGAAATCAAGAATCAGTTTCGGATTTCTTCGCTCCCGACCCTTATTTCATACCGCTTGATCTTGAGGTACAGCGTTTTGGGAGTGATGCCCAGCACTTGAGCGGTCTTGACACGATTCCAGTTGTTCCTTTTGAGAACTTTCTCAATGTGTAACTTCTCGATTTCATCCATTGTAAGGTGATCGTTTGTCCCATCTGTGGACGATTGGTTTCCGATTAATATATCGCCGAGTGCGATATTCAAAAAGAGATCTTTCGGCTCTATGACATCACTTGAAGACACTGCAATAGCGGCTTCAATTACGTTTTTAAGCTCCCGTATGTTTCCGGGCCAATTGTGTTTCATCAAGATCTTCAGAGATTCATAACTCAAACGCTTCGTTTTAGATTTTTGGCCAAGGAAATGTTCAGCAAGTTTTGGAATATCATCCCGCCTTTCCCGGAGGGGGGGAATTTGAAGACTGAGCGCATTCAACCTATAGAGAAGGTCCGCTCGAAATCTGCCTGCCCTCACCTCTTCATCTAACTTCTTATTCGTGGCAGAAATGACTCTTACGTCAGTCTTTTTTGTTGCTGTTCCACCTACTCTTCTAAATTCTCCAGACTCCAGGAACCTTAGGATTTTGGGTTGAATCGAAATACTAATATCTCCAACTTCGTCCAGGAATAAGGTCCCTCCATTCGCCACTTCAACCAAACCCTGCTTGGCTTTATGCGCATCGGTGAAAGAGCCTTTCTCATGGCCAAATAGTTCGCTTTCAAGCAACTGGTCAGGCATTGCGGCGCAATTGACTGCCATGAATGGCAAGTCTTTACGCTGACTATTCTTGTGGATGAGTTGGGCAAACAGCTCCTTCCCTGTTCCACTTTCACCAAGTATTAAAACAAACGTCTCGCTCGCCGCTATCTTGACAGTATGCGCAACAACTTCTTTGAACTTCTGGCTCTCGCCAATAACAGCTTTAGGTTGTCCCGACTTACTAATTTCTCGTTCAATAAGGAGTTGTCGATGTTCCAGCGCCCTTCTTACCGTCGCAAAAAGCTGTTCAACATCATAGGGTTTGCCCACAAAATCATAAGCACCGCCTTTAATGGCCTCCACGGTGATCTTTACGTCCACGACATTTGTCAACATAATGACTTGCGTGGACGGTGAATGTTCCTTGACATGCTTCAGGACATCCATGCCTCCCACTCGCGGCATTTTTACATCGAGTAAAACGATATCATACAGGCGGGATTGGATAAGATTAATCGCCTCCGCACCGTTCGGCGCAGTATCAATTTCAAATTCTTTCAGTTCTTCGAATTCGGTTTTGAGAAGGTAGGTTATCGACTCTTCGTCGTCGACAATCAGAATGTGGAACCTTTTGGGCATCCGGCACTCCCGCTAGAATTTAGACGGTCGTGAGGACTCGCTCTACTGTTGTCAGGAGGTCGACGAGGTCATAAGGCTTGCTGACGAAATCTTCTGCCCCGAGTTTCTTCGATTCGATGGCGTTCTTCAAGTCAGCAAAACCGGTGAGCATGATTACTTTTGTTTTGGGGTGTTTTTCTTTGACG
>JANNUB010000550.1:0-12586 GCA_031394795.1 Ignavibacteriota bacterium
TCAGGCTATGCCGATTCACGAGGTGTCGAAGTGAGTCTGCGCGCCCAGCCACACAAGTTGTTTGATTTTGTACAAGTCGTTGGGCAGTTGAATTATGCGTACAGTTATGTCAAGGGAGCAGTCCTCGCCGGACTTGACAAGACCATGCCAACGAGCTTCAGCACTTCGAATGGTGACAGCGCAAAGTTTGCGGGGAACTTGCCCTTCAGTGACCTGAGGTTCTACAACAGCATTGAAAGAAATGTCCTTGGCGCAAACAGTTCACTCTCAGGTGGTTACGACCGGACCCATCGAGTGAGCTACCAATTCGTTCTTACGTTCCCCGAAGATATTAGGGTATCGTCGGTCGGAACGTTCCAAAGCGGATTCTTCTTCCCGCTCACACTTGTGGATGACCAGCGCATCGTTGGTCGCGAATTGGGCGAAGGTCCGTGGAACACGATGGTGAATCTCCGGATCGAAAAAGGGTTCTCCCTACCGAATGCTATGAGGGTGGCATTGTATGCGGATATCCAGAACCTGTTTAACTGGACGAATATATTGGCGTACGATAATACCACAACGGGCGCGGTTATCTGGGAGAAGACGACCCAGGAAAAATCTATTACCGTAGACGGAATTTCGTATGTGGCGCGGAAACCTGACCCAACCGGTTCGCAGCGTCGAGCAGTCGGACCCGACGGGAGTTTCTTTTATGATATCCCACGCGAGTTCTATTTTGGCATACGCCTGGACTTTTAAGTCGTGATGATTCCAACAATGAAATTAGACAAAGGAGCGGATTTATGAGAAAAGTTCAAACAAGACCAGTCGGGTTTGCTCTGTGTTTTGGATTGCTGCTGATGATACCAGTGATCGCCAACGCGCAGGGCGCGGCTGCGAATTCCGTAGTAGGCTTTCCGGGGGCGGGCGTGCTCCAAGTGGGAGATTACTGGGATTCGTTTCTGCCTGAAGCCTTCGGACCATTCTACAGCGAAGCAACGGATGCAGGCATTCGTGGGCGTCGCCAGTTCATCAGGTTCGGCAATTTCGACCGTGCATGGACTACACCGAACGGTCATTGGCCCGGGGCATTTCCCTGGACAATGTACTGGGCGCATTACATGCACGCGATGGAATTCAATCCTGACACGAATTTCAATCGCGCAAAAATCGGTGGTGTCGATAACCCCAGCTTCTATTCCAACTCTCAGGCGACGAGTAATTATTCCAACTATGCCTACATCGCAACAAAGCCTACGGTGAGCGGATGGAGCGATCCGACACGTCAGTATAGCATTGAACCGTATTGGGTTGACGGTGATCGTCGCCAGCACGCGGTGTACGAAGCGGCATTTCCGACAAACCTTGGTATTGATGTGAAGATCAGGGCACATGGCTTTGCCGGACCGAACTGGAATAATCTCAATGACTTCATCATTGTTGAGATCCAGTTGAAGAACACCGGCTTCCTTGACATGGACATGAACGGTACCGCCGAAAGAACTGACAACGCAATCCGGGCGCTCTGTTTCAATATGGCTGGAGAGATATTTATGTCTGTCAGCAGCTTCAACGGCGGCGGACGAAGCCAAAACTCCATATCCAACAAATACACGCGCATGGGCGGGTGGATTGCTGATCCTGATCCTGATGGATTCCCTTGGGCGTTCAACGCCTACTACTCTGGTGCAAGCACACAGAATCCAACAGCAGGACTGTTTGATATGGGTTTCAATGCCCCGACCTTGAGCAACTACACTGACACGTGGGACGGATGGGTCTGGATCGGTGCTAAGCGGGGAGGCCTGCCCACGGATCCAGCACGCTCGACAGCGAATCTCCCGACCAAGAACCTAATTTTCGGTGTCGACCCGGTTGGCGTTGGAGCTGAGCGCGGGAATTACATTTCTAGTGGTTCGGGGGGTGCCTTATCATCAGCGTTCAACGCTCCGCAACGGATGCACACAGTGTCCGCTGGTGCGTTCTACCAGAATGGTGGAAGCTCGCGCAGCATCTCCGACCTCAATTTGAACATCAATGCCAATTTTTTCCAATCCGGCACATCGGGCAACATCACCACTTTTGTGAAAAAAGCAACTCCCCTTACCCCGAATGGAGATCAAAAAGGATTGAACACATTCGATCAAACACCGTTTGAGGATGGAAAAGCTAGCGCGACCACCAACTATCCAACAGGATGGGGAAAATGGACAAGGGGATATAACTTCGGCCATGACTTCAACGGGGACATGTACAGCGGTATCGGACCCTTGTCGATCGAGAAGGATTCGACGATTACTGTTGTGCTGGGTTTGGTAGCCGGATATCGGCTGGAAGGAATTCAGAAGTCGGTACGTTCGGCGCGTTGGGCATATGCCAACAACTTCCAATTGCCGGTGTTGCCAAAACTTCCCGAAATGAAGACAGCAAACACGCTTAACAAGACAGTCAACATTGAATGGAATAACAGTGCCGAAAGCGAGTCTGATTTCGTCGGGTACAAGATTTGGAAGTCGTCCAATTACAAAAAGCGAACGTGGTTGGATGAAGGCATCCGCCTTGCGGATCGATACCAGGAACAAATGTCCCCAACGGAGGATCGTACTCCACTGAAGAAGCCCGTTAATCCGAAGTTCGATGCATTCAGCGTAGTGAACAGTTCTTCTCTCAAGGGCGCGTACCAACCCGACACGTGGGGAACCTGGGATCTTGTGAAGACCATAACCAGGTCGGAGTTGGCATCGCTGCCACGAGCCACGTCACCAGGCTATACGTATTCGTTTGAAGACAAAGATGTGGTCCTTGGATTCTCGTATTGGTATTACGTCTCTTCATACAAGGAAGGGACCTTCACCGGACCAGGTGGCGAGACGACAAACCGAATCGAAACTCATTACACCAATCGTAACGGAGCGTCAGGGACATGGCAGAAGACATTCCCGTTTGCTCCGGTGAACCCGAACTTCCCGGCCACTGCTGCTGGAAAGAAATCAATTGGTGCAGTGCAAACGGTCTTCTCGGCTCTCGCTCCGACTGGCGACGTGGCCACCGTGGGTGTGCGACCGAATCCGTACAAGCGCGCTGCCTTCCACGACAATCTGGCAAATGTGTACGATCACAAACTTCTCTTCTATAATCTGCCGCCAGACTGCAAAATCACGATAGTTGATGTTTCTGGCCAAATAATAGACGAAATCAATTTCACTTCAAATGATCCCAACAACGGTAGTGTTTTCTGGGATATGTTCTCGAAAGATGGCATTGAAGTCGCCAGCGGCCTCTACATCTATGTTGCGCAGTCGCCTACAGGCGGGCAGAAGACCGGTTACTTCTCAATCTTACGCTAATAATCACCAACGAATGAGGACATAGCAATGAAAAACGTATGGATACTTGCGACGCTTGTTTTGCTGGTGAGTCTCACTGCAGATTTTGCGACCGCACAGAATCGCAAGGCTGGCATCAATGGAGCTGCCTTTCTGAAGATCGGAGTGGGTGCTCGACCAGCCGCCATGGGTTCGGCAATGACTTCCATTGTCGGCGACGCGAACAATATGTACTGGAACCCTGCAGGCATTGCCTTCACAGATCAGAAGGCGCACGTTGCATTTTCTCACAACGAGTGGCTGCTTGGACTTTCCCAGCAAGCATTTGCTGGCGCGTACAACTTTGAAGGGGTCGGAACAATCGGACTCGGTTTCATGAGATTTGGAGTCAGTGGCATCACGGCAGATCGAGACCAATTTCCTTCCATTCCCGACCTTGTCTCGCAACAGATCGACAAAGGAGCGGGATCGACGTATGACTACAATGACATACTATTGCAGGTGACTTTCGCGCGATACGTGACTGATCGTCTGTCGCTTGGCGTCACGATGAAGTATATCAGTGAGAAAATCGACGATGGACGAGCAAGTGCCGTTGCGTTCGACCTCGGCTCTGTCTATCACATCGGTTTCCTCGGCTGGAACATCGGCGCTCGTATCAACAACCTCGGGGGCGATCTCAAGTTCTATGATTTCGGTGCTCCGATTCCTTTGACCTTTAGCTTCGGTACGTCCATTATGCCCTACAAGGACGAGTCGAACAAAGTCATGGTGGCTGTTGATGCCGTGAAACCACAGGATGGTCAGCAGTACTATTACAGCGGAGTAGAATACAGCTTCATGGAAATGATCTCCGTCCGCGGTGGCTACAAGCTCAACTACACGGATGTCAACGATGGAGGAAACAGTCAGCGAGGGGCGGTCAGAACCACTATCGAAGGATTCACTGCTGGTGCCGGTTTCCAAACAACGTACGAAGGGTACACGATTGGTGTCGACTATGCGATGACGCAGATGCACCTTCTCGATAATACCCATCGCTTTACGCTATCGGTTGGCATGAAATAACAGAGGGAAGATTCGAGCCGACCAGTTCTCCGGTTTCGGTGATTTGTACAGAGGGGTAGTCTCCTTGTTGGTGTCATGCCCTAAGGTGATTACCCCTTCATGTTTCTGTGCCGGTCGATTTTTTGATCGCCGACGTGACCAGCATCTTTCTGAATCTTTTCGAAAGGACATTGTAGAGATGTCATCTCAACCGCAGCCGCTCCCGTTGCTCCCCACAACAGTTATCGGTAGTTACAGTTTTCCAGTGTGGCTGGACAAAGTTCGCGAGATGGGGAAACAGGGCATCCTCGCGCCCGAACAGATTGAAGAAGCGCACGACAATGCCGTGAAGTCTGCCGTCAAAGATCAAGAGATGGCAGGAGTGGATATCATTACCGATGGCGAGCTTCGTCGTGAGACAATGGTGAACTTCTTCTCCATGCGCATCCACGGCTTTGATATGTCCGGAAAAATGAAACCGATCGGCAATCTTGATCCCAACATCCAGATGCTCGATCCCATTGTGCGCGACAAGGTGAGGCACAAAGGGAGTTTGGGAATGGAGAAACACTTTGCGTTTCTCAAAGAGCATACGAAGTGTAGAACAAAAGTGTGCGTCACCGGCCCGCAAATGTTAGCAAAGCGCGCCACGAATGAATACTACAAAACGGACAAGGAATTGATCTTCGACTTGACCGACGTCCTGAATATCGAATTGAAGTCCATTGTTGCAGCAGGTTGTGATCTTATCCAGATCGACGAACCGATATGGGTCGGGTATCCTCAAGACATGCCGTGGCTGGTTGAATCGTTCAATAAGCTTGTCGCAGGAGTTAATGCCAAAATTGCGTTGCATGTTTGCTATGGAAACTATCAGCTCAAGAAGCTCTTCACAGGGCAGTACGGAGAGCTCTTTCCCGCGATTCTCGAAACAAAGTCCGATCAATTGAGTCTTGAGTTTGCAGTGTCTGACGGTGTTGGATTGGAGCTTTTCAAGCAATACAAAACTGATAAGGAAATTGTCGTCGGCGTGACTGATGTGAAGGACGAGAAGATCGAAACCGCTGAAACCGTCGCGAAGCGCATCCGGAAGGCGCTGGAGTTCATACCCGCGGAGAAGATGTATCTCAGTCCCGACTGCGGGATGAAGTTCATGCCGCGTCATCGAGCGTTCGGGAAACTGAAAGCGATGGTCGAAGGGGCGCGGATCGTTCGGCGAGAGCTAGGCAAGGAATAGTGTGGTGGCGGCCGAATCGTCACCGGTGCTCCTGCGCGACGCGTTAAAAAGAACCCGATATGTTGTTCTTGACCAGGATGGACCGCCCGTACTCAGCACTGTCGCTCAAAGATTTCTGGCCATTGCGCAAAATTCGCCAGTTCACCCTTCGCCAGACAGCGCTGAAGGAGACGTATTGCACCTATCTGTAGAGAAGTCTGCTGACTCTACTGTGCCGTGGATGTTCTTTCAGATCAATGAAAGCGGCTCTGGTATTATCCACACGTCCCATTCCCAATGGTTGTTTGCACTCTCATCGCTCATCCTTCGGGAGTGGTACAACCGTGAGGTTTCAACTTTTGAAAATGGTATCCGTATTGAGCCTGCGTTTCCTTGGCTTCGGAATCTCAGCGATTTCTTTGTCGGCAGTTTACGCAACGCGAGAAAGTTCAACAAAGAAGAATTCGTGAAACAGCTTGCCGAACAAGGGTTCTCCCACCTGACCATCAACGGACTGGGAGTGGATCGAGCGTTTGAATCAGGTCCCCCGGGCGACGTGTACAGTTCGTTCTATGATTACAGCCCCGACATCGATCAATTTGTTGAGGGTCCTCTCACACGTGGATACTATCCATCAGACTATCTTCAGGCGAACCTGAACAACTTGAAGCGTAATGCATCGCTTGCGCGTACGTATGGTCTTACGCCCGGTCTTCACATCAACTCACCCCGGTCCATGCCGGACGAATTCTGGCATCGGTACGGATTCCTGCGTGGTGCGCGGGTTGACCATCCGCGCGAATCATTTCGCCCTCGCTACACGCTTGCCATGGCTCATCCGGTTGTTCAGGCGCATTATCGGGAACTGGTGAAAAGAATCATGGATGAAGTGCCGGAACTCGGGTTTATCCATCTTTGGACAAATGACAGTGGGGCGGGCTTTGAGTTTGTCTCATCCTTGTATGCCGGGAGGAACGGTGGACCCTATCTCATTCGCGAGTGGAAGAGTGATGAAGAGATTGCCCGGAAAGCTGCTTCGAATGTTCTGACGTACTACCGCCTGATTACGGAAGAAGCGAAAAACGTGAATCCCGATTTCCATCTTGTATGCGATCTCGGTCCTTTCTATGCCGAGCGCAAATTTATCGTGCCCGAGCTCGGGAACGGGATTGATGCTGGGGAGTTCGCGTACTTCGAAAGTAAAGAGTCGGAACGAGAACAGGAATCCTTCGCCCGCATCGGTGCGATGACACATGTGAAGCTCGATGTGAGCGACAATAATGTTATTGGCGTTCCCTCTCCATGGCTCGTGTACGAACGCTTGATGGGTGCTCTCAAACATGGAACGCAAGCGCTTCTTCTTGGCGCGCATCCCGCATCTCTTGCTCCTTTTGATGTGAACAATGAAGTGGTTCGACATGTGCAGCTGCGACTGAAAAGTTCCATTGAAGAAATCGTAGAAGCTGTTGCTGAGCGATTGGTCGGGACGGAATACCGCCAAGCGTTGGTAAATATCTGGAAGCTCTCCGATTCTGCTGTCCGATCGTTTCCTGCCGGTGTCCCGATGAGCACGTTCGGCTTTCCCTGGTTCCGTTTGTGGGTTCGTCCCTTCGTACCCAACATCAACGCAATACCGGAAACGGAGCGCGCATATTATGAACGCTTTCTTCTCGCGACATTCAACAACCCTGCTCGTGTCGATCTCAATAATAATATGATGTGGAACTTTCTCACCGTTGATGAAGCTGCTTGTAAAAAATCCATCTTCGATGACAAAGTAGTTCCTTCGCTCACCACGGCCATCGAGAAGTGCCGTGAACGACTTGACACCGCATCCGCCGGATCGCGAGAGCATCGAGTGTTCAAAGATCTGCATGATCGGTTGAGAGTGTACCTCTGTTTTTGCACTACGATGCGAAATACTATGGCGTGGACAGAAGGGGTACACGGCTATATCGATGCAAAGACGGGAGAGATGCGGGAACGTTACCGGGGCGTAACTCGCTCGATGGTCGAGAGCGAAATTGAAAACGCAAAGTCTCTGCTGACAATCTGGAATGAAGGGGACACAGAAGTGATTCCGATTTCGCACGCGGGAGAGACACTGCATATGTACGGAGAGAACTTTGGCGAGCTGCTGCAGAAGAAGATCGCTTTGATGGAACAACACAAAAATGACGAGCCGCATATTGATCCCGACTATATGTGGAGAATGCCTTCAACAATCCACTAAGAATGAAAAACTGAACCACCGATGAAGAAAATATCTCTTCTCCTGATATTGCTTTTCCTTTTTCTCATTTCGTCTGCCCAGGATCGGATTATCGATTATAGATATGCGCCCGCATATTACCACACACCGATTGGGTTCGTGGATGATTGGCAAAAGACAATGGTGAACGAGCGAGGAGCGCTCCTGTACGATTTCGGCCCGGGTCCCTACGTTCGACCCAATACGATCGTTGGTGTCGGGATCAAAGGAGTCGAGCTTAAGCCAACAGCTCAACGGCTTGAACGTGCGGACATTCCAATTGTTATGACAAATCTTTCGGGATCAGGCGTTACGGTCACCGCTCATTCGTTTGCACTTGTACCGCGGCAATCGCAGACAGCGAAATCATCTATCGGGAAATCCCGAGTGCATCGCAGGCTCGGATTGAACGGCGCGCTTTCGTGGGCAAATCCTGCCGGGAATGTTGACCCCGCGTTTCGCAATGTTGCATGGGGAACAAATCGTCCGATTGTGTACGACATCGATGTCGAAAAGGGGAGTCGCAAGCGCGTCGCCGTCGGCATTTGTGAAAGCTATCGCACGACTCCAGGACTTCGTGCGATGGAATTTCACATCGAGGGAGCCGCGGAAAAAACAGTGGATCCTCTGACTGTTGGGACTCGAAATCAACCTCTTATATTTTTTTTCGATGCAGAAGATGTCAATAAAGATGGACTACTGCGCATCGACGCACGCCCGTCAGCGAGCTGCAAAGACCCGAACGTCATCCTCAATGGCATCTGGCTTTTTCCCGAGCGTTCAGCCGTCCGAGAGGAAGAGGTCATCAACGGCTCAGCAACAAAGCAGGCTGAGGTGTACGTTGATTGTGGACAGGAACCGGACTTGCAAAACATGCACACGCGCATCGATGCGCTGCTTGCCACGGCAGACAATCCTTCTGGTCCTTTGCTGATTACTCTGCAGACAATGCGTCGGTTGACGTTCGATGCGAAATCCGGTGTTCTCAAATTTGACGGCAGGCCGTTTGTTGTTTCCCGTCCGAAGGCGGTGGCAGCAAAGCAGACAGAAAAGGGCTGGGAACTTGAACTGCCGAAGGGAACACCCAAGGCGGAAGTCATTGTCATCCACGGCTATCGTCTTCCTCCACGGATTACGAATGTACCTGACTTGATGAAGGAGCGTGTGCGAACAGCGAACTGGTGGAAAAACGATACACGACTTCCGTTCGGTCGCATCGCCATTCCGGATTCGCAGATGCAGCACCTTGTCGATGCAAGCATTCGCACGCTGTATCAGAACCGTGATATCATCGATGGCTTTCCGCAGTTTCAACCCGGCTCAACGGTCTATCGGGGTCTCTGGATTCACGACGGTGTGTACTACACCGAGCTTGCGGCGGCATTGGGCGACACGCAGAGCGCCCGCCTCGCCGTCGAACAGCTCTTCCAGTTTCAGGAACCGAATGGTCTTGTGCGTGTAATGTGGCCGATTATCATGCAGCGCGAAACCCCCTTGCTTGTCTGGGTTGCCGAACGGTATGCCCGTCTCTCGAACACTCCTGATTGGTTAAGAAAGCATTGGGAGAGAATCACTGCCGCGATGAAGTATGTGCAACACCTCCGCGCACAAACACTGACTGATTCATCGCTTGCGTATTATGGTTTGATGCCACCCGGATTCGTCGATGGAGGAATCGCCGGTTTGACTGCAGACTTCAGCACTGTCTATTGGGCACTTCTTGGAATTCGCTCAGGCATTGCGATGGCGAAGTGGCTCGGCAAAAACAGCGAGCGTGAAGAGTGGACGATTCTTTACGATCAGTTGCATAATTCGTTTCGCCGCGCTGCGCGACGCGATATGCGTCGGGACAAGTTCGGAAACTTCTATCTGCCCTTGCGCGTTGCCGACACGACAACAACCGATGTCCCACAGCGCGCACAATGGGCGATATGCGAACCCATTTTTCTTTCCTCGATTTTTCCTCCCAATGATTCTTTGGCCGACGGCTCCTTGGCGGTCATCGATTCGACGTGCGTTCAGGGACTTCCGTCAAGTTTCGGATGGATGACCGGATGCATCGGTGTCTGGTTCGCGCCAGTCTACGGAATGGCGCATCTTGCGCGAGGCAACACCGAAAGAGCAATCGACGTTCTCTATGCATTCGCCAACCATGCCACGCCGCACGGTGCTTGGGCGGAGGAGCAAATGCCAAAAGGGGTGAGTGCACGAACCACCGGAGATTATCCGACGACGAGCGCAACCGCCGGAATGCTTCGAGCGGTGCTTGCACATTTCGTTTATGAAGATGATGGAAAGATCAAGGCGCTGCGTGGACTGCCGAAGGAGTGGCTCGTTCCCGGCGCAGTTGTTGGCGTGAAAGACCTGCGGACGACGGCTGGACACATCTCTTGTGAGGCATTTGTCTCGAAAGATGGTCGGACGGCAAAGCTCACGCTACGCTCTGTTCCGTTTGGTGATGCCGATGATGCTATGGCGCAGTACACCGACTCCACGCATCCATTAGAGTTGTATCTCTCTGCATTCAAAGCGCACGGATACAAAGACGCGAACGGAAAAGTGTTATCTGATCGTATGCAGATTGCGTGGGGAAAAGATCTGACTCTGGAATTTCAGCGATAGGAGAATGCGCTACGCTCTTGACATCCGGTATTCGGAAGAAAGGATGCGCCTCAACAAACAGCGGTTGGAGAGCACGTATCGTTTCGAATTTCTTGACAGAATACCTGTGCTGTTAGGAATCGAGCCGCGATACCTTCTCCAAGCACGCGGCGTGACATTTGGCGAGTATTTCTCCGATCCGCAGACGCAGCTCATTCATCAATTAGAGAATATCAAGTGGCGGATTGAGAATATTCCCGACGACTGTCTGACAGCGGATGCCATCACCATAGCTCCGGATTTCCAAAATGTTACTAACGCCAGTGGGTGCGGCTGTGGAATATTTTGGCAAGAGGATGAAACGCCGCATGCCATTCCAAAAATTACCACGCTCGACGAGATGCGTTGCTACGAGTTACCCGAGTGGCAAGGGACCTTGTGGGGGAAAAAGCTCGAATGGTACCACAAATTCAAAACGCTTGTTGAGGATATCGAGGTTCGGCTGAACGGGAAGCGAATTCCTGTTCAAGTCACTCTCACCATCAATGGTGACAGTCCGTTCATGTCCGCTGTCGAACTTGCTGGAACCGATTTCTACATGTGGTTGCTGGAGGATCCTGTGGCGTGCCACGAATTCCTCCGTCGCATCACGGACCGGTATGTTGAAGTCGAAACTGCATACCGAAAGGCTAGCGGCCGAGCGATGCGTGACGGCTTGAACTATTCAGATGACTCCGCGCAGGTCATTTCACTGCGACAGTATCGGGAATTTTGTGTTCCCACGGCAGCGCGGCTATACGATACATTTGGTTGCGATCGGTTCGACGGAAGATTGATGCACTTGTGTGGACGCAACGTACATTTGCATCCGGCGTTGCTCAACGATCTGCACATTACGATGCTCCATGGATTTGGATCGTCGAATTTGCCCGACGAGATGCGGCTTCTTGCAGGCAATGTTATCCTGCAGGGGAATCTCGATCCCATGTTGTTGTATGAAGGCAGCGCGTCCGACATTGAAGAAGCAACGATGAAAATTCTCGAAGGAATGGCTCCGGCAGGCGGCCTCATCGTTGGCGACGGATACAACGTTGTGCCCGGAACACCGACTGAAAATCTTCGAGTCGTCATGCAAGCATGTGAGAAGTTTGGCATTCCTCGAAAGTCAGCGCAACAAAAAGTATCTCAGATGTGTGTTTGAGCTAGTGAAAAGAATTCTTCAAGGAGGGGCATATGAGAAAAACAGGATTCATCTTCTTTTTGGGTTTGTTCGGGTAGTTCGAGTATGACGGTGGCCAGCGGGTAGGATATTTTGCAATTCTGAGATGATGAACAAATTGTTACCACCAGGAGGTTCACAGTGAAAAGGCGAGAGTTTCTCACAAGCCCTGTCGTCGGAATTCTTCTTCCGGGCGCGATCACGCATCCTGATCTCGGTGCAGCCGATCAGGGAACGGGTGTGAACAGACCCGAAGAAAAGCCGGAGGCGCAGAGAGTTGAACAGAAGATGCATCCGGACTTCATGACGTATATGGAAGGCATCGAATACTTCTATCTCGGAAATGGCGACATCCAGGGGGCGGTTCAGTATTCGCCGAAAGATTCTCGCGGTACTTTTTTGGGTTTCACGTTGATGGATCCGGAAAACTTCTGCCGGAAGTGGAGCACATTCCTCTATCATCCTGAGCGCGGATTTGCAAGTACAAAACTCGGCCTGACAATTGGCGGAGAAAGTGCTGCGGCAGACAACAAGAGCGGTATGTACTATGGTGTCAAAGGATACTCGGTTTCGCCGGAAAATCTTATTTCAATTCGGTGGAAGTACGTAGAACGGGTTCCGGTTGTGTCGGTTGTGTGGCGGGCTGGAGAATGCGAAATAGAAGAAGAATATTTCACACCAAACGAAGGTGCCCTGCTCTTTCGCCGGATACACGTGAAGAATCTCCACAACAACGAGCTGCAAGTATCGCTCGGTCTTTCCCTCTATGCAAACTTTGGTTTGTTCACCACTATCTCTACAGACGATGAAAAGAAGGTTGCCATCGCGTCCGGATTGGCGAAGATGAAACTCCTCTCTCTTGAAAAAAATGCGACCGTTGCAGGGCGTTACGATGTTCGTGTGGATCTCGGCAAGCTCCCACCGAACGTCAGGAAACAGGCGAC
>JANNUB010000554.1:0-4534 GCA_031394795.1 Ignavibacteriota bacterium
GTGATCGGCATTGTCGACGGCATCAGGCATCCGAAATCGAGCTGAGCCTGTCCGATTGTATGCGTTCGAACATCATCAAGCTGCAGAAGCGTTACCCGGACAAATTCAGCACCGCGGACTCGATCGCGCGCGTGGACTTGACGCCGCAGGCGATGGCGGACAGCTGCTCCTGCGTGGTGCCGGGTTGCCGTGCGAAAACGCTGTCGTCGCGAGCGTTGACGGCGTGACCGATTCGCCGACGCCACAATTCGACGAGAGCGCGGTCAAGGCCGCGCTCGCGATGGCGGTCGCCGTCGGTAAAACGGACGCGAGCGGGATGTTGCTCGAGGACCCGGGCTCGCCGAAAAAACGTCGGAAGGGCTCGGCCGCGGAGCGCTTCGGCAAAGGGCTCGCGAACCCGTACGACAAAAAGTCTCTGAACGCGGTGGGGCGCAGCGTCGAGTTCATGCGCATCGCGGCGCTCCCTCGTCGGCTGAATTGGACTGACGTTTCGGAGGCGCTCACGCTCGCGTTCGCGAAGCCCGCACTCGCGCCGGGGACTTGCCCGGACAACTGCCCGTGTCGGGATCCCGTGACGGGGGTCCCGACTGGTCGAATGAAGCTCCGACCGATTCAAGCGTGGGCTATTAGTGAGTTTTATCAGCAGCGCGGTGGATTGGCTGTGTTGGGGCCGGGCGCAGGCAAGACCCTGATCAGCTTTTTATTGTCGCAGTTGATGGGTTGGCAACGTCCGGTATTGTTCGTTCCGGCTGGATTGCGTAAAAAGACGTTGATTATTGACTATCCGTTATTGTCCAGACACTGGTATTTGACACCGTTGTCGAATGCGTCAGGCGGTCCTGGAGGTGTCGGCAGTATCGAAGTGTGCTCATATGAAGAATTGAGTAGAGTAGGTTTCGCCGACTACTTGTCTAAACGACGAATTCCGGATGGTATTATATTTGACGAGAGTCATTTGATTAAACGACGCACATCGGGTCGAGCTAAACGGGTTTTTCGCTATTATTCGGAATATCCAGAGACCGAATGTGTTTGTATGTCGGGTTCGATCGTTCGACGTAGTGTTCTAGATTATGGGCACATCACCCTGCTCGCGTTGAAGGACGCTGCACCCTTGCCTCACAGCTACGTTGAGTTGAAAACGTGGGCGGACGCTCTCGACGAGAACGTGGCCGAGCACGTGCGCCCGGAGCCTGGCGCGCTCATGGATTTCTGTCGGGAGGGGGAGACCGTGCGCGACGGGTACCGTCGGCGTTTTCTGGAAGCTCCAGGGATCGTGTCGAGCCCTGAGTTGTCAACGGACGTTGGGCTGCAGGTGCGTGAGCTTCCTTCGCCGAAACCGCCGATGGCTGTGCTCGAGGCTTTCAAGCTCTTGCGCAACAAAGCGGAGTTGCCTGGTGGAGAGTTGTGTACTACAAAGCTTGATCAGGTAAGACACGCTAAAGAGTTATTCATGGGCTTTTACAACAAGTGGTTGTGGCCTCTGGGTCCAGATGGGAAGCCTAAGGTGGACACGGAGTGGCTCGCGGCGCGCGCTGCTTGGCGAAAGTTCGTGCGCAAGACTGTTGCGCGGTCGCATGACGGTACGTGGTACGACACCGAATTTCAGGTGAAGCAAGGACTGGATCGCGGTGATCTCGTTTGTCTGGAAGATGAGTACAGAAATTGGGTTTATTTAAGAGAAGATAGAAAGAAGAATTGGGGAGGAAAAGAGAATCCTCCTACGAAAGCAGAGTGGATTTCTGATTATATGATAGAAGAATTGGAGCGTTGGGCGGAGGAGAACACGGGTATCGTCTGGGTGGAGAACATCGGCGTTCTGGACAAGCTTCGTTCGCGGAGGAACAAGAAGGGGGATCTGCACGCCTGCTTCGGCGCGGGCGAGAACGACATCGAGCTTGAAAAGGGAGACCGCTCCGTGTTCGCGAGTCTCGCGCACACGACGGGGAAAAATCTTCAGTACGCCTTTCACAGAATGTGTTTTTCGACCCCGCTCGGGGCGCCTGAGCAGGGAATCGGTCGCGAGCACCGTCCGGGGCAGAAAGAGGACGATGTCTTCGTCGACGTCTACTTGGGTTGCCGCGAGACGTGGTGGACGTTTGACCAATCGCGCCGCGACGCGATCTACATTGAAGCGACCACAGGGCAGCCCCAACGCATGGCCAGAGCCACGATCTCGGCCACGGGTGAGGATGAGGTGCTCGAGAGGTGCGATCGTGGTGACCCGCTGTGGGCGCTCACGGGCTTGGCTCGGATCGACGGGTCCGCGGACGATCCAAAAGCGGACGCCGCGCTGCGCGCAGAGAGAATGACCCGTAGCCAGAAAGCTGCGATCAGAGCTGAGTCGACACCGACGTTGACCGCGATGCGCGAGCTGGTGAAAACCATGAAGAAGGAGGGAGTTACTGTTTCGGTTTCGTTAGGTAAGTAGACGATAAAGTTGCGCGGTACTTTATAAACCGTGACTATTGTCGAGTGATTGTGAAGTTGAATACGCAAAGGTTGGACGATACCTTAAAATCGTAACGTGTCTTGATAGACAACAAAGTCGCGCGGTACTTTTACAAACCGCGACTCGATCAGATGTGTCGTTCGCAGTGGAATACGTAAAGGTTGTACGATACCTTAAATCGTAACGTTGTTTGATAGATAACAAAGTTTCGCGGTACTTTACAAACCGCGCGTCATCTCCGCAATTTGTCACGTCGTGACGCGATAGATTGATCGAGGTAGAAACCACACGATTGTCGTAGTGATTGTGAAGTGAGTAAATAGGAGAGAAACACATGGCCGGTAAATACGATAGGATCCGTACAGCAGAAGTGATGGGTGTTCGTCGTTATATTGAGGAGGGGGATCACATTCTCCTCATCAAGCGATGTCAACAGGCCACGTCAACGAACACGGAGAAGACGAAAAATAATCCCAATCTTGAGAAGGTTGTGATTGATTTCAAGGTCGTCGCAACGGAGTTGCTCGAGGGCTCCACCATGATTGATCCCGGCGATGGTAAACCGGCGAAAAAGGCGCAAGGCCGGCTCGCTGAGTTTGATCCCTTGCGAATTAACGAGTCGTGTTCGCTTGTAGAGACGAGTGAAAGTCAAGGTTACGGCGGCAATGTGCTCTCCGTGACGGCAGGTGTGTTGGGAATGACGACTGCTGCGATGTCGGAAGATCCCAACTTCGACGCCATCTTTGAGTCGGCGTTCGTTTCAGCAGAGCAAATCTTTGCTGGGATGTTGGTGCGCTGTATTGCGCAGCAAGTGAAAACGACGTCGCCGAAGGCGAAGTCGCCCGTCTACACGGCCAAGACCTGGGAGGCGGTGCCCGCGGCCGACTACGCGAAGTACGGGTTCGTGGCGCCCGCAGGGGCCTATGACCCGTCGCGCGACGGGGAAGCGGGCGAGGGCGGCGAAGAGGTACAGGCCGAAGCGGCCGACTACGCGAAGTACGCGTCGCGCGACTGGGAAGCGGGCGAGGGCGGCGAAGAGTGAGTAGGTGGCCGCGTGTCTGGGTTAGTCAGACACGCGGCCTTTATTTTTAGGATAAAACAATGACAAAGACAGTGTTTACGTACGTGGCAGAAGACGTTCTGCAACTCAAACGAGGTTCTAAAGAGATTAGGTTGATTTTGAAGCTCTCCGACGGAAAGTGGAGTGTTCTGGATACGAAGACGGATAGAAAAACAAGGATAAGTGAGAAGACTTTGCGTCACGACTATACGCGAGTCAGTGATCGAGTGAAAGAGAGCGCAGATGTCTGAGAAATACCCAAATTCGTGTAAAGACGCTCTCGAACGTTTCGTCGGTAGAAACGTTGTAATTGAAGGAAAATTCCCGATTCCGATTGGGCAAGATGCACAAGGAAGACCACAAATAGTCTATGCTCCAGCGATGGGCAGATTGACGGCTGTTTGGGATGGCGGATTCGATATTGTGTTTCCTGAATACAAAGAACCGACCGTGTTCAATTGGGATAATGTACGAAGTGTAATGCCGGTGCCGTTGCAACACGGCTTGGTTTTGCCTGGTCCTATTGGCGGGAAAAACGCTTAAATGAAAACGATTCCGAGACCGGCACCAAAAGGGATTGGCAACCGCCTCACGGCCTTGCGCACAGGTGCGCAGACCCGCGTTGCGGTCTCGGGTAGTTCTCCGGGTATCGGGAACAGGCTCGCGCAGCTGCAGCAGGCGGCTGTGGTGCGCGGGCCGGTTCTTTCGCGTGAAGAGGAGTTTCTCGAGGAAGGTGGCGACGTCGAATCCCTCATGTTGTGGGGCGACGCGGACGAGATCGCCCGGCTCGGCGTCGATCCGAACGGAGAGTTCCGGCGCCCGGCGAGAGTCGACGCCCACGCGCTCGCGACCCGATTTCCGAAGGTGCCCGAGATCGTGTTCCCGCGCTCTCCAGAGCAGCGCGCGCAGGTTGCGCGCGGAGCTGCCGGGCTCGACTGTGAAACGAAGTTGATCCAACCGGGACGAGTGACGCCGACGCTCGTCGTCACGGGGTATCAGGCTTCGGATGGAAGGCAGCGCAT
>JANNUB010000570.1:0-2313 GCA_031394795.1 Ignavibacteriota bacterium
CCCAGTCCCACAGTAAGAGAACCTCTGACGATTAACAACCCATCGGTAGCCTGCGTCGGGATAAAGGGATTTGCTCTTCATCACTGAGTTAACGAGTGGCTCGCTCGAACGTTCAATACCGGGATCTGTTGCATGGCTCGATGCTTCCGTACGCGCGAGCAGCTGCACAGTTGTTCCTCCTTCTCTTCTCATTTCAAGTATCGCATGCCCAATCGCCACTCTCCTTCGAGCGCATCACAACGAAACAAGGTCTTCCAAACCCTTTGGTCAATGCCATCGTTCAGGACAAGCAGGGCTTCCTGTGGTTCGGAACAGGCGATGGTTTGTGCCGCTTCGATGGTAGAGACATTCTGACATTCAAGAACATACCGGGCGACACTACTTCCCTCTCCGATGATCAAGTGATCTCGTTATGCGTTGATGATTTCGGTATGATTTGGGTAGGCACGTTGAGCAACGGTCTGAACAGATTCGATCCGCGCACAGGACGTTTTGCTCGCTTCATCCAACATCAATCGGATGCGTCAACCTTGAACCACTCGTTCGTAACCGCAATCAGCCAAGACCGCGACGGTGATATTTGGGTTGGCACGACCGGGGGTGGGTTAGACAGGTTCGACCGTCGTCGCAACCGGTTCATCCACTACCATCATTCGGAAGACCCATCGAGTATTTCCAGCAATAGCGTGCGCTCCGTTTATGAAGACTCACGCGGCGCGATCTGGGTTGGAACTGCAGATGGCGGATTGAACAGCTTTGACAAAAACGCCGAAACATTTATCCGATATTTGAGCGATGAATCCGACCCGACGAGCCTCAGCCACAACAGAGTCGGGCCGATTGTTGAAGATTCACATGGAGGACTTTGGATTGGAACGATGGGCGGAGGATTGAATTATCTCGACAAAGGGCACTTTCAACGATTCGGTAACGCTCCGGTTCACGACCATGTTCTCAGCAGCAATCTTGTATTCGCGTTAGCGCTCGACAATGCTGGAACGTTATGGATAGGGACAATT
Organism: Ignavibacteriota bacterium; assembly: GCA_031394795.1. GTDB lineage: Bacteria > Bacteroidota > Ignavibacteria > UBA10030 > UBA6906 > CAADGV01. The sequence goes on from JANNUB010000570.1 coordinate 1,020, forward strand.
GGCGGCGGCATTGTTTCCTACAACCCGTCTACCCGCGTTGCGGCAAACCGCGTTGCGGTAAATTACAACAATGATCCAGCAAACCCGAGAAGCCTTAGCGACGACAACGTGCGCAGCTTCCTTTTCGATATACAAGGAAACCTATGGATCGGAACACATGCGGGAGTCAATCGTCTCACGACCCATCGGAGTCACTTTCACAATGCAGGAGCAGCGTATAACCAAGGCGAAGTCTATGAGATTCTCGAAGACAGATCCGGAAGATGTTGGATTGGCACAGCAACAGGAAAGGTGCTTTTGTGGAATCGAGATGAAGGTACTTTCACTGACTTTCCAATCCCTTCGGAATCAAGGGCGCCAATTACCGTCATGTTCGAGGACAGGCTTGGACATCTTTGGTTCGGGACGGAAGGCAGAGGGATTTTTGTCTATGATCGTACGACAAAAAAATTCAAAACGTATTCGTTTGATCCGATAGATTCGACAAGCCTCTCGGACAATATCGTGCGATTCATTTTCGAAGACAAGGGAGGCAGTATCTGGATCGGAACATTGCAGGCTGGACTTAATCTCTTCGACCGCGCATCCAACTCTTTTGTTCATTTCAAGAACGATCCGAGCGACCCGCGAAGCCTCAGCAGCAATCGAGTGATCTCATTGCTTGAAGATCGCCTCGGCAAGCTCTGGGTGGGCACAGAGCAAGGAGGACTGAATCTCCTGGATCGCAAATTGATGAAGTTTACGGTTTTTAGAAACTCCCCGGGCGACTCAAAAAGCCTCAGTCACAATGTTGTGAATTGGCTCTTCGAGGACACTGAAGGAACACTCTGGGTTGCCACAGCGCAGGGATTGAACAGATTACACCGCGAGAATATGACCTTCTCACGCTATGGGAAACGAGATGGACTTAACTCCGATTGGATTAACGGCATTTGCGGCGACGGCCGTGGCAATCTCTGGCTTGCAACACCCACAGGTTTAACGCGGTTCAACATAGCAACATCGTCCGCTGAAAACTTTGATGACAATGACGGGATTGTTTTCGGAAAACTCAACGGTGAATGTATGCGAAGCAAACGCGGGCTGTTGTACTTTGGCGGAACAAACGGAATACTGTTCTTCAACCCCGACAGCATTTCCGATCGAAGATTCGAAGCGCCTGTGGTGCTAACCGGCCTGAGAGTCTTCGATCAACCCGCAGTTCTCGATTCGTCCATTACTTTTATGGAATCAATTTCGCTTTCGTACAAACAGAACTTTCTCACATTTACGTTCGCGTCGCTCGATTATGAGT
>JANNUB010000573.1:0-7757 GCA_031394795.1 Ignavibacteriota bacterium
TAGCGTAGTGGTTATCTTGACGCCGACCAACGAAAAGGAGTTTTCTATGCGCGGCATCCAAACCACACAGCAGCAATTGTTCAGTTACGTACCGATTGACAAACGCATTCCTGCCGACCATCCGTTGCGTGCATTGCGAGCGATGGTCGATCAGGTGTTGCAGAGCATGTCGAAACAATTTGATCGCTTGTACTCGGACACGGGTCGTCCATCGATTGCGCCCGAATATCTGTTGCGCGCGACGCTGGTGCAGATCCTCTACAGCATTCGCAGTGAACGGTTGTTGATGGAGCAACTCGCGTACAATATGCTGTTTCGTTGGTTCGTCGGCATGTCGATGGACGAGGAAGTCTGGAATCATTCGGTGTTCAGCAAGAACCGCGAGCGCCTGCTTGCCGGCGATATAGCCGGAGAGTTTTTGGAGAAGGTGTTGGAACTGGCGCGCAGCCGGCATTTGCTCTCGGACGAACATTTTACCGTTGACGGTACATTGATTGAGGCGTGGGCGAGTCACAAGAGTTTTCAGAAAAAGGAGAAACCGGAGTCGAACAAGAACAATGATAGGAGTAATCCGACTGTCGATTTTCATGGAGAACAGCGCACCAACGATACGCATCAATCCACGACCGATCCCGAATCTCGCTTGTACCGCAAAGGCAAAGGCAAAGAGGCGAAGTTGTCGTTTATGGGGCACGTGGTGATCGACAACCGTCATGGGCTGGTCGTTGCAACTCGGTATACGCAAGCGACCGGCACGGCCGAACGTGATGCAGCGGCAGACATGGTGAAGGACGTGAAGCGTCGCCGCAAGCAACGCTTGACCCTTGGTGCGGACAAAGGCTATGACACGCGCGCCTTTGTGAAGACCCTGCGCAAGCAGAAAGTGACACCTCATGTTGCGCAGAACACCACCAACCGTTCCAGTGCGATTGATAGCAGAACGACGAGACACCCAGGGTACGATATCAGCCAATGGAAACGAAAAATTGTGGAGGAAGTGTTTGGGTGGATGAAGACGATTGGACTGTTGCGCAAGACGCGCCACAAGGGCGTGGAGCGCGGAGGATGGATGTTCACCTTCACCAACGCGGTCTATAACCTCGTCCGCATGAAAAACATAATGATAGTGACACCATGAGAACACTACCGGTATGTGCGCTGCTCGCACACTCAGTGCATGGCGGGTATCATGCACAGACGACAATACCTCCATGGCTCTGTCCGTGTTCAAAAAAATCGTTTGCATGAGTTTCTGTTGTCTCATATCGCGTTTTTCAACAGCCTGCTAAAAGAAAAGCTGGCAGGATTGCAACAGGAAGAACTACAAACACCAGCCTCGCAAGAGATATTGATTGCTTTATACAAAAACGAGCTGAGAACGTTGTTTCTAGATTTGATCAAAGAACTAAAACGAATTGAGCCTTTGTTTCTCTCCAGCACAATGCACTGGCGTGTTGGCGCGAGCAATGAACTTCTTAGGACTCTTGACGCGTTAGACCAAATGTGTAAAGATGAAAAACTTTTGAAGATTAACTCGAATATTGGATTTTCATATTCCTTCTTTGGCTTCAAGAAAGCGGGCACGGAGGCGTTTAATGTTAGCCTAAACCTGAACATTCAGATGAATACCTTCTGGTATGGGTTTGATTTGGTCAATTCCAACGACCGAAAACCATTTCTCAAAAAACTTTACCATCAACCTTTCACAGAGCAAGACAAGGAAACAGTGATAAATAGAGTAATTGACCACCTCATCAAGGAAGAAATAGAATCTAGAGTAGACAGAATAAATCTTTGATAGAAAGCCCACGCCATGAGAGCTAATATCATTTCGCTTCTTCTCTGTGTTTCGCTATCATCAATCGCACAGGAGATGCAATCACATTCTCGCCCCGTCCACACCTACTCCATCGTCGCTCGCGACACGGTCACGGGCGACATGGGCGTGGCGGTGCAATCGCATTGGTTCAGCGTCGGCTCGCTCGTTACGTGGGCGGAGGCGGGCGTTGGCGCGGTGGCGACGCAATCATTCGTTGACCCTGCGTACGGTCCGCTTGGACTCGATTTGATGCGAACTGGAAAGACCGCGAACCAAGCGCTTCAATCATTACTCGCATCCGATGACGGTCGAGACGTTCGACAAGTAGCAATGATTGATGGCAATGGAAACGTCGCCGCCCACACCGGCGCAAAGTGCATTCAAGGCGCGGGACACATCGTCGGAAAGAATTATTCTGTGCAAGCGAACCTGATGCTCAACGACAAAATCTGGGGCGCAATGTCGGAAGCATTTGAAAGCGCGAAGGGAGACTTGGCGGAACGCATGCTCGACGCGCTCGACGCCGCGCAAGAGGCAGGCGGCGATATTCGCGGCAAACAGTCCGCCGCAATTCTCATCGTGAAAGGAATGTCAACTGGACGTTCATGGGCGGATAAAGTAATGGAGCTTCGTGTTGAAGACCATGAGATGCCGCTCAAAGAACTTCGTCGCTTAGTGCAAGTTCACCGCGCCTACGACCACATGAACCGCGGCGACCTCGCGGTCGAGCATAATGATGTTGACGGTGCGCTCCGCGAATACAGCGCCGCCGAGAAAATGTTTCCCAATAACTTAGAAATGAAATTCTGGCACGCCGTCGCTCTCGTGAATGTCGGACGCGTCGAGCAGTCGCTTCCGCTCTTCAAAGATATTTTCGCGCAGGACGACAATTGGGCAACGCTCATTCCCCGGTTACCGGCCTCAGGAACGCTGAACGCCGACGAGAAGACAATACGGGAAATTCTCTCGGTTGCACCAAAGAAATGAGTCCACAATGACTTAGCAAATCGGCGTAGCAGTCAAGACCATAACAGCATTCATCCATCAATCCATGAATCCATCAACAGAACAACACCAGTCCCTCCTCCGCTCCTTCCCCCGCGTCTTCTGGGTCGCGAACGTCATGGAGCTTTTCGAACGGGCAGCGTACTACGGACTCAACTCCGTGCTCGCAATTTATCTCACCGACTCTATCGCAGGAGGCGGACTCGGATTCTCCGAGCAATCCGTTGGGTTCTTGCAGGGACTCATCTACGCATTCACCTACATCGTTCCGATACTCGGCGGCGCGCTTGCCGACCGTTACGGCTATCGGCGCATGTTACTCGTCGCATTCGCGTTGCTGAGCGCGGGATATTTCTTGAGCGGACAGGCATCTGCGTACGGCATCGTCTTTGCGTCGCTGCTCGTGATGGCAACAGGCGCGGGATTGTTCAAGCCGATAATTTCAGGAACGCTCGCCCGGACGACGAACGAATCCAATTCGGGATTCGGCTTCGGCATTTATTATTGGATGATAAACCTCGGCGCGTTTCTCGCGCCGCTCATCGTCAGTTACATCAAAGGATTTTCGTGGAGATACGTTTTCGTCGCGTCATCGCTCTACTGCGCGCTCATGTTCATTCCAACACTTTTTATCTACAAAGATCCACCAAAGCCCGCGAGCACGAAACATCTCAAAGATGTTCTTGCCAGCGCTGCAATGGTTCTCGGCGATGCTCGCTTCATGCTCATGATCTTTGTCTATTCAGGATTTTGGATTCTCTATTTCCAAAACTTCGGCTCGGTACTGTGGTTCCTTCGCGACTTCGTTGACCCAACGCCGGCAAACAACCTTCTTGCATCGCTCGGACTTCCATTGACATTCGACGCGGAATTCGTCACCATCATCAATGCGGGAACCATCATCTTGCTGCAGGTACTCGTCAGCCGCATTGTGAAGGACATCAAGCCGCTGCCGACGATGATCACAGGCATGGTGATCGGAGCAGTTGGTTTCGTTTGCCTCGCGTATTCCCACGACGTTTGGATTTTCATCCTCGGCATCGCGATCTTTTCCATCGGCGAAATGACCGCGCATCCGAAGTACTACAGTTACGTCGGACTCGTCGCGCCTGCAGACAAGAAAGCTGTGTATATGGGCTACGCGTTCTTGTACGGCGTCATCGGAAGTCTCGTCGGCTCTAACCTCGGCGGAGCGCTGTACGAGTCCATGCTCAAGCCGCTTGCAGGACAGTCAGGCGCCGAAGATTCCTACCGAAATTTTTGGATACTGTTCGCCGCCCTCGATGTCATTGCAGTGCTCGGCTTGCTTCTGTACAACCGCTACTTCGCCGAAGACACACCGGCAACGAACGCCCGCGCCGGGCAAATCATGATTGCTATCTACTCGCTTCTTGTTCTCATCGGCGGATGGTTTTTCTTCACATCAGTTTTCGGCGGTGCAACCGTCGCGTACAAAACGATGGTGCAGGCGATAATCATGTTGTTCATTGGTGCGGGGGGAGTGTTCATCAGCATGAGGCATCGGCATTCACTATCGTAGCGTATCGAACCGAACCGTTTGAAATCCGCCGCGAATCTTACAATTCCAACTTCAATCCGAACGTCGGAATCATCTCGAATCCCTTCTTGTAAATCCCACCCGTCTGCTCAAGGAAGCGTTCTTCGTTGACATTGAGGCGATTGTACACGTTGAGAACATCGAGGAAGCTGACAATCGCGAACCGACCCAATTGCTTTCTGAAATCAACGCGGACGTTGAACGTGTGAAAGTCATCCAAGCGTCTCGTGTTGTTTCCGACAATCTCCTTCGAGAAGCGAAGGAAGTTCGGATTGCTGAACACATCACGGTGGACAATAAAATCGTCGGCCGGCCGACCGGTTGCGTACTTCCACTTCGATGAGAACGCCCACTCGTCATTCAACTGGTAGCCGACAAGAATGTTGAAGACATGCGGCTGGTTGAAGTCGGAATTGTATGCTCCAAGTCCATCATGATCGTTTCGCTTGCTCTGCGCGTACGAGTAGTTCACCTGACCGTACCAGTCGTCAACAAATCTCCTCACGACTCCCATATCAACGCCGGCCGCCCAGCCGTCCCCTGCATTTCTCCGCAGCGTTGTCGAGCGGTCAGCTTGCGCAATTAAGTCGTCGAACGTTTTGTAATACCCTTCGAGGGTGAGTTTCAAACCATCGCCTATGTATCGCGTCAATCCAAGAATTGCATGAACGGACTTTTCGTTGCTCAGCGCTCGGTTTCCCGGATGTGCTCCAATAACTCTTAAGTCCGGCGATTGATAGTACGTCCCGGCGGCAAAATTCAGGCTGGTCGAAGGATCGAGAGCGTAGCTCGCGCTGAAGCGAGGAGAGAAGTAACTCTTCGGGGCGATTTCATCTCTCTCAAAACGGATCCCCGGATTGAGAGTGAGAGCATCACTAAGAGCAAGCGAGGCTTCGAGTATTCCAGCCAACTGAAGTTTTGTTTCGTTGACTGTTGAATTGACGAACTCCGGACGACGAGTGACGTACTTCTGCGCCGGGTCCGGGCGATAGTCGTTCCGGTCGAACGTATATGCAGTGTCCGAGCCATGGAGAAGGATTTTGAAATCCATCCCGACTCGCTGCGCCTCAATACCAGCAAAGAGCGATATGGAATTGGAAACAATGTGAGTGAAATGCGACCGCACACCGAACTCTGTTTCGGCGACGTCTTCAGTGTAAAGATCCGGGCGCTTCGGCGCTTGCTCTTTGGTTGGAACAACACCATTGACCGCATGAGTAAACGCATGACCGAAATCAATGTCCCTCTCCTTTCGCTTGTAGTAGAGCGTTGTGCGAAGGAAGTTCTTCTCACTCGTCAAGAGTTGCCAATTCAAACCCGACAGGTATTTGGTTTCGTGCACGAGAACTAGCTCCGTCTGAGCAAAGTCCGGACTCTCGAAAACGTGACTGATGTTGCGCTCGAATCGTTCCGGCGCATAGATACCGAGCAATGAAACGGTGTTGGCAGGATCGATCTGCGTTGTTGTTTTGGAATGATGTCCGTGTAGTCGGGGTCGCCAAGGTCCTTTTGGTCGGTGATCTTGAGAACCGTTCGAAAGTCCTGATGGCGCGCCGAGAGAATCATGGCCGTTGTCGGAAGAATGTATGTTGGTCCGTCATAGTTGAATTCCCAGCCGAGCAGATCGTATGTCCCGTTCATCGTGAAGTTGTCACGATTCCCTTGCTTCATCTTCATGTTGACGAGCGCGGCATGCTTTCCGCCAAAGCGCGCCGGGAATCCGCCGGCTTGAAACTGCGCTTCCTCGATCAAGTTCGGAGCGAAGACACTGAATCGCCCGCCCAACGCTTCCTGCTCTTCATTCACACCTCCATCGAAGTGTGAAATCCGGTCAACCGGGATATTATCAACAAGAACGATGTTGTCGCGTGGACTCGCGCCGCGGACGGAGAATGCCGAGAACTCTCCGCCGCTGCTGCTCACGCCGGGAAGTGTTTCGATCGCCCGCATCAAATCGCCTGCAGCGCCGGGACTCCGATTGATTTCCTCCCGGGTGTACGTGTATTTCGAGACCGGAGCCTGCTTGTCGAGCTCAAAGCTTCCCGCGTTTACCACCACCTCGTCCGCTTGTACAGCGTCCTCAACCATCTCAGTCTCGATGTACGTTGCCTTGTTGCGAACGACTCGAACATCCGTGCGCAATTGGATGCGGTAGCCGACCAGAGAGAAACGCAGCTTGTACACATCTTCCTTCACGTCAGTGATGGCAAACTCTCCTGCACTTGTGGAAGATGTGCCCTGCGTTGTGCCGACAATAAAAACGTTGACCCCGACAAGCGGCTGTTTCGTTGCTTGATCGAGAACCCTTCCCTTGATCGCTCCCAATTGCTCTGCAAACGAGAACGTCGCCGAGATCAGGAACGCAAGAATCACTATTGGTAATCGGTTTCCCATGACAGAATCTCCTTTTGATATAGTGTAAACGATGGTTGATTACTAAACGTTGTTCAGCTCCTCAGTAAAAAAAATTACTTTTCAACAAGCCCGGACATCATGAAATCGAACGCCCCTTGCACGACCTGCTGGAGATGTTGCTCCGGAATCATCACACATCGGTCCCGAATAATCAGCGACGCCATGCCGTGCACGAGCGACCAGAACGCGAACGCTGCTGCATCAACATTCCCTTTCGGGATGAGCTTCCGTTTCATGCACTCTTCCACGTTTTGCCTGAGCATGTCATACGACTGCAGGCCGCACGCCCACTCTTCTTGTTTATGAATCGCCTTGCCTGTCGCGGACATGATGAACATCAGATCGTAGTATTCAGGATTCTCCAATGCGAATTTGATGTACACCTCGCCGCTTTTCCGCAGGCGCTCTATTGGGCTTTTTATGGAAAGGAGCCGTTGTTGTGCCTGAAAGAGTTTTTGAAAGCCTTCAGTGTGTAGCGCAAACAGGATGTCCTCCTTGTCCTTGAAATAGAGATAGACCGTCGCGGGACTATATTCGATCTTGTCGGCGATGTTCCGAATGGTGACGTTCTCGAACCCCTCCTTGAGAAACAGCTTCTTCGCCATTTCAAGAATGAGCTTCTGCATCTGCTGGCGGTCGCGTTTTTTTCTTTCGGTGATGCCCACGATTACTAAACGTTGTTCATTTACTGAACATAATATAGCCCATCCGGCGACGTTTGTCAAGAGGAAGGAAAAACTTTTCGTGAGAGGATGGCGTGGACGCGCCGGATCCTGCTATTGTGAGAGTTCATTGGAGATTCCCCAAAACGAAAAACAAAAATAGCCACGAAGGCACGAAGACACTAAGGATTCACGAAGAAAACTTCTCCTAAGTGATAGAAGAGTTTTCTCGTACCTCGTTAAGAGTAGGGACAAAACCCAAAAGAACTTTGTGAAACCTTCGAGTCTTGGTGTCTTC
>JANNUB010000580.1:0-5109 GCA_031394795.1 Ignavibacteriota bacterium
GCAAGCAACTCCTTGCATCGTGCTGTTCGCGCCTTGTAGTCCTCTCCCGGATAGGAGAGGATGCCGGCGATACTGTCGAGTATTTGGGTTGTGTTGTTCATAAACCCCTCTTGGGTGCTTCCATAAATCCAAACCCAACAGACGTCTTGTGTTCTTGCGGGTCTCGCATCATTTCAATTGCTTCTTCACGATGCATCGGCGGGATAACGAACCGCTCATCGAACGTGCAGAGCGACGTCAACTTGTAGATCGCTTCCGCTTCCTCAACTGTACAGTCTGCTTCACGAAGCATCTTCTCAGCAACTTCCATCGTAATATCACCGACGGTCTTTGCACGACGGTACGTGCGAACTGCCTTTTGTTTTTTCAAAGCGTAAACAACTTTGCCCTGATGACCTGCGCCGAACAAGTTGGCAAGGAACTGCAGCGGCACACGTGACTGCTCGATGTCGTGGAAGAATTCGCCCGAGACGCTGCTGACAACGTCGTCTTCGCGGGCAGCCATAACAGGCGACAGGGGCGGAACGTAGTAGAGCATCGGCATGGTGCGAAACTCGATGTGCGGCGGAAGGGCAAGCCGCCACTCTTTCACGAACTTGTACACAGGCGACTCCTGCGCCGATTCGATCACGGAATCATGGATGCCGTTTTTCCGCGCAGCGTCAACCACTGCGGGGTCTCTCGGATTGAGAACGAGCGACCGATGCCCGTCAACGAGCTGTTCGTTGGGGAGCTTCGCAACTTCTTCAATCCTGTCGGCGTCGTAGAGCAGCACACCCAAATATCGAATGCGACCAACGCAGGAGTGGAAACATGCAGGCGCCTGCCCCGTCTCGAGACGTGGATAGCACAAGACGCATTTCTCGGACTTGCCCGTTGACCAGTTGAAGAACGATTTCTTATAGGGACACGCCGCGACACATTGCCTCCAGCCCCGGCATCGTTTCTGATCGATCAGGACAATTCCGTCTTCGCCTCGTTTGTACAACGCCCCAGACGGACACGAAGCGACACAGCTTGGATTCAAACAGTGATTGCAGATGCGAGGAAAGTAGAAAAACACGAGCCGCTCGATTGCAAACAACTGCTGGCGCTGTTCATCGGTGAGACCCTTGAGGTTCGGGTCGCTCTCGGCATAGATGGCTGAGCCGCCTAAGTCATCGTCCCAGTTCGGTCCGGCTTCAATATTGATGTACTCGCCGGTGACCATCGAAATCGGACGCGCCGTCGGCTGATCCGATCCCTCCGGCGCATTGAATAGCTCGTCGTACTTGTATGTCCACGGCTCGTAATAATCATCCATGCTTGGCATGGCCGGATTGTGAAAAATGTTGGTGATGGTTTGCGATTTGCTCGTGGACTTGAGCTGGAGTTTGTCGCCGTTCAACTTCCATCCACCGCGGTATTTTTCCTGGTCCTCCCATTTTGTCGGGAAGCCGGTACCGGGTTTTGTCTCGACGTTGTTCCACCACATGTACTCTGTGCCCTTGCGATCCGTCCAGATGTTCTTGCATGCAATACTGCACGTGTGGCACCCGATGCACTTATCGAGGTGGAAGACCATTGAGATTTGACTGCGAACGTTCATGCTGATTTCTCCTTAAGTCCTGAGGAGCGTAGCGACGAAGGACCTCGACGCTTAAATCTCTCGCCCGCCCTTTTTGTGTTCAACAACCTTCATGTATTCTTGCAATTCAAAATTTTGGGGCTTCAGACTGCCTACACCGTCAAACCGTCCGTACATGCCGCGACGCGAAACATTCTACTTCGCGTCACGCGGTCGCGGCGTCCACGCTTCTTGCCTTTACATTCTGAGTCCGCCGAAGACCCTGAAGCGCTCTCAGAATTCTCGCGGTCATGCCCTTCGCTACGCTCAGGGCTTAGGCGCTCAGGGCTTTGATTACCAAATCAACTCCGGACATTTTCTCACCAGCACGTGCGTATCACGGTTGCAGCCGGTCGGACCCCAGTAATTGAAATGGTACGTGAACTGTCCGTATCCGCCTACCATCAGGTTGGGTTTCAAGCGCGTTCGGGTAAGACTATTGTGTCCGCCAGCGCGACGATTATTGCGCAGCGGCGACTTGGGGACCGACAACGTCCGCTCCGGAGAGTGATAGATGAAGCAGATCCCGCGCGGGATGCGCGCGCTGACCGCGGCGCGCGTCACCACCACGCCGTGATCGTTATAGACCTCAACCCAATCGTTATCATTCACGCCGATCTCGGCGGCGTCTTTGTCATTGATCCAGAACGGCTCGACGCCGCGAGAGAGTGTGCTCATCCTGTGGTTGTCGCCGTAGGTCGAGTGGATGTGCCATTTGCCATGCGGCGTAAGATAGTTGAGCATTTTCGATCGCCCCGCTTCCTTCGTAAAGCGGATATCGGCGTACTGGATAGGCGCTGGCTTGGGCTTGTACGTCGGAAGATGCTCGCCAAACTCAATGTATCCCGGATGATCGAGATAGAAATGCTGTCGGCCAGTGAGCGTTCGCCACGGGACAAGGGCTTCTACATTGTACGTGAATGGAGAGTAGGCGCGACCATTCTCGGCTAACCCTGACCACATGGGACTGTTCAGCAGCCGCATCGGACGTCCTTGCAGCTCACGATAATTGATGCGAACTCCACGGTTCATCTCCGCAAGATGCGCAAGGGGCAGCCCGACTTTCTCTTCCATGTTTTTGTAAGAGCGATACGCCAGCTCGCCGTTTGTCACTGTCGCGAGATGGAGAATTGCATCGCACACGTGGATGTCCTTTTGCAGCGACGGATATGTTTTTCCGCCAAACGTCACGGTCGGACCCGTGATCACCATCTGATCGTAGAAATCGTCAACGGCGTACTTCGTCCCGTGCGCACCGATCCCATTCTGCCGGACGAGAGGACCAAGTGAGATGTACTGGTTGTACACATTCTTGTAGTCGCGGCTGACAACTGCAAAATTCGGCATCGTCGTGCCGGGGACGGCGTCCACTTCACCCGTAAGCCAATCCTTGATTGCGGGCTGTGCAATTTCTGCTGCGGTATCATGCGCAAGTGGAGTTGCAACGATGTCCTTCACCGGCTCCGGGAAGTGCCGCTCTGCAAGCTCCGAGAATTTTCGCGCAATCGCTTTAAAGATATCCCAGTCGCTCTTCGACTCCCAACACGGAGGCACCGCCGCCGAAAGCGGATGAATGAAGCTGTGCATGTCGGTGGAATTGAGATCGCCTTTCTCATACCACGTTGCCGCCGGAAGCACAATGTCCGAATACAGCGCCGAGGTATCCATGCGGAAGTTGAGGTCCACGACGAGATCCATCTTTCCGTGGGGTACCTTGTCGTGCCAGACGACTTCCTTCACGGAGTCCTTCGCCATGTCCTCAGCAACGGAATTGTCATGCGTGCCAAGATAGTGGCGCAGGAAATACTCGTGACCTTTGCTGCTCGCCATGAGCGCGTTTCCGCGCCAGATGTACCAGACACGCGGCCAGTTCTCGGCTGCGTCGGGATCTTCAATTGAAAATTGCAGCTCGCGTGACTTCAAGCGTTTCACCGTCTCGTTGACGATCGCTTCATTGGACGTAATACCCGCGGCTTCAAGCTCGCGCAGATAGTCAATCGTGTTCTTGGGGAATTGAGGATAGAACGGCAGCCAGCCGTTCCGCACCGCCTTCACTTGCACATCCATCGTGTGCCCCTTCGCCAGCGACCCATTCTGCTGCTTCACCGGCACGGTGTGGTAGTCCGTAAACTCCTTCTCATAGCGCCACTGATCGGTGTGGACGTAATGCCAGCTCGGCGCGTTTTGTTGGCGCGAGGGCCCGTACCAGTCCTTTGCAAATGCGATCGCGCCCCATGGCTCGCCCGGCGCGAGCTTCTCCTGACCGACGTAGTGCGCGAGTCCGCCTCCGTTGACTCCGATGCAGCCGCAGAACATCAACGCATGGATGCCTGCGCGGTACATGAGATTGGCGTGATACCAATGGTTAATTCCCGCACCGATGATGATCGTACACTTGCCGCCGGTAAGCTCAGCCGTCACTCCCCACTCCCGCGCAAACTTGATGAGGTCCTTGCGACCAATGCCGGTGTACTTCTCGGTCCACGCGGGAGTGTACGGTTTCTCCTCATCGTCATAGCTCGAGGGATAGTCGCCCTGCAAACCTCGCGGCACTCCGTACTGTGCCATGAGCAGATCATAGACTGTCGTAACAACAATCCTCTTGCCGTCGGCGGCTGAAAGGAATTTCACCGGCACGTGCCTCGCGTGGCTCGACGCTTCCGCGAAATTGTCGAAGCGGACGGGAACGGTTTGTTCTGCATCGTCGAGGAATGAGAGCTGCGGTTTGATCTCACTTCCATCGAGGCCGTCCTTCAACAGAAGATTCCATTTCCCCTTCTCTGCTCCCCAGCGGAAGCCCGAACTTCCCATCGGCATCTTTACGGATTTCGTTGCCTCGTCCCACATCAGGAACTTCCAATCGCCGTTCTCAGCGCCTTCATACTTCTGGAGCCTCTTCGCGCGGACGAGCTGCCCGGCTTCGTACACACCATTCTCTTCGGTGAGTTCAACCAAGTAGGGAGCATCGGTATATTTTTTTGTGTAGTCGAGGAAGTACGGAACTTTTTTCTCATGATGAAACTCTTTGAGCAAGACGTGGTTCACAGCCATCCACCACGCCCCGTCTTGTCCTGCGTTAACGGAGACCCAGTGGTCCGCGTACTTCGCGACCTGACTGAAGTCCGGCGAGAACACATACATCTTTGTTCCGTTGTGCCGCGCTTCAGCGGCGAAGTGGCAATCGGGCGTGCGAGTCATGTTCAGATTGGAGCCCATGACGGCAAGGAGTTTCGCGTTGTACCAGTCCGCAGACTCCTGCACGTCCGTCTGCTCGCCCCACGTTTCGGGGGACGCCGAGGGAAGGTCGCAGTACCAATCATAGAACGAGAGCGATATCCCGCCAAGGAGCTGCATCAGCCGCGCGCCGGCTGCATAACTTACCATGGACATTGCAGGAATGGGAGAGAACCCGGCGATCCGATCCGGACCGTGCGCCTTGATCGTGTGAACGTTCGCCGCAGCCATAATCTCAAGCGCTTCATCCCAGCTTGCGCGCCGGAATC
>JANNUB010000019.1:0-6543 GCA_031394795.1 Ignavibacteriota bacterium
CGATGCAGATGAATCCAACCTACGACGATCTGCTTGGCGAGGTTCACGCGTATCTCTCGAATGCAATCCAGCTTGGATTGAGCAAGGGGATTGGTCAAATGATGGTTGATCCGGGGATTGGGTTTGGGAAAACACAGCGACAAAATTTGCATCTTATCAATGAACTTTCAAGCCTCAAAACTTTGGGCTATCCTATAGTAATAGGCGTTTCCCGCAAATCTTTTATTGGGAATATTTTAGGCGTTTCGGTCGAAAACAGAATCGAGGGTTCTCTGGCTGCAGGCGTGGTGGCTGTCTTGAAAGGAGCGAACATTCTTCGGGTTCACGACGTGAAAGAAACAAAACGCGCTGCAACAATTGCGGATGCGATTTTCCGAACTGGAGTGGAATAAGCACGACAATGGAAATCATCAAGATAGGTTTCATGTCGTTTACGCTCTTCGACCTGCTCGATGTAGCTCTGGTGTCGTTTCTCTTGTATCGTCTCTTCTTAGTGATGCGGGGAACAATTGCCGCGCATGCGTTTGTCGGGTTGGTTTTGATCCTCGCGTTTTCATTCATCGCACAGACGATCAATTTGAAAGCGATGAGCTGGATTCTGAACAAGCTGACCGACATCTGGGTGATTGCTTTCATCATTTTGTTTCAACCGGAATTGAGGAGACTGCTCGTGCTCGTCGGGCGGAATCCCGTAGTCCGGATGTTCATCAAGACGAACCTCGATGAATCGATCAATGAAGTTGTTGATGCCGTGACCGAGTTGTCCAAGAAAAAGCAAGGAGCCTTAATTGTCTTTGTTCGAGCGACGGGAATCAAAACGCACGTTGAGACAGGGACAAGAATGGAAGCGCTGGTGAGCCGGTCGCTGATTCTCTCCATTTTCAACCCGAAGTCGCCGCTGCACGATGGCGCTGTCGTTATCAAGGACAAACTGATTGATGCTGCCCGATGCATCCTGCCGCTTTCAAACACGGCAGAGTACGAAGGTCAGCCGCTCGGAACGCGTCATCGCGCGGGACTTGGCATTTCCGAACAAGCGGATGTTGTGGTTGTCATTGTCTCTGAAGAAACAGGAATAATGTCCATTGCAGAGAACGGGATTCTCAAGCGCGGGTTTACGCCGGCCGTTCTTCGCCGGGAACTTCGCGAGCGATTGACGATAGAATCCGACCGCTCGCTCAATTCGGTGTTCAAAATGATGAAAAGC
The DNA here is from genome assembly GCA_031394795.1 of Ignavibacteriota bacterium. Taxonomy (GTDB): domain Bacteria; phylum Bacteroidota; class Ignavibacteria; order UBA10030; family UBA6906; genus CAADGV01. The sequence continues at coordinate 1,208 of JANNUB010000019.1, forward strand.
TCCGCCGAGCAGAGAGCCTGAGTGGGAAAACTTGACGGTGAAATACAGGAGATGATTGCGCTGCTCAAAGACCGCGGCATCACCGATGCGCGACTGTTGCGAGCGATGACATCGGTACAGCGGCACATGTTCGTTCCGGAACCGTTTACGCGCCGCGCATACGAAGACTCAGCGCTCCCGATAGGGAAACAGCAAACAATCTCGCAACCGTACACCGTCGCGTGTATGACGCAAGCGCTCGGAGTCAAACGGGGCGATAAGATCCTTGAAGTAGGGACTGGGTCGGGATATCAAGCGGTCATCCTCGCGGAAATGGGAGCGAGAGTGTTCACGATTGAGCGTCACTTTGAACTTCTTTCCGCGGCGCGAAAACTGTTTGACGCGCTCGGCTATCGCATCGCATCGAAAGCCGGTGATGGAACAGTTGGTTGGAGCGAGTTCGCACCGTTCAACGGTATCATCGTTACGGCCGGGGCGCCGGAAGTTCCCCAGCCGCTCTTGAAACAGCTCGCCGATGGGGGCAAACTTGTTATTCCCGTCGGTGATCTGGAGACGCAAGACCTTCTGGTGGTGACGCGAAGCGGGAATGACTTTGAACAGCGTGAGGTTCATGGTTTCAAATTCGTTCCGTTGATCGGCAAGATGGGATGGGCAAGATGATTGCGGATTGCGAATTGTCAATTCCGGATTGAGAAAGTCCAATTCAATTATTGCCATCCGGTATCATGCCATTCCGCTCCGAAGGAGTCCTTTGGACAATCCACAATCTCTACGAGTCGAGTCTTCGACCGAAATCCGCAATCAACTGAGCGTTTCTTCTCGCAAGGTAATAGTCCTCGTCGGACCAACTGCTTCCGGTAAGACGGCCATCTCGCTCGAACTCGCCAAGCTGCTCAACGGCGAAATCATCTCTGCGGATTCGCGTCAAATCTACCGGCACCTCACCATTGGAACCGCGAAACCAACCCAGGATCAACTCACTCAAGTCAAACACCATTTTGTCGATGAGCTTTTGCCCGATCAGTACTTCAGCGCAGGAGGGTTTGGTGAGAAAGGGAGAAGCGTCATTGACCATATTCTCTCCCGCGCGAAAATACCGATTGTTGTTGGCGGTTCTGGATTATATGTTCGATCGTTGATTGATGGATTGTTTGAAGGTCCCGCTGCCGATGAAGAATTCAGGGACGTTCTCGAACGGCGGATTGACGCGGGGGAATTGCCCCGGCTGATTGAAGAGCTGCGCCGGGTGGACCCGGTTTCCGCCAACAGCATTGACCCCACAAAACCCAGACGCATCATTCGCGCGCTGGAAGTACTTCACGTAACGGGGAAGCCGTTTTCCCAGCATCATCGGGAAGCGAAGGTGGAGATTAATTTCATGCCGATGCTCTTTGGGCTCGCGTGGGAACGCAGCATACTCTATGAACGCATCAACCATCGCTGCGAGGAGATGATTGAACGCGGCTTGCTCACTGAGGTAGATACGCTGGATAAACTTGGCTACAACACGTCGCTGAACGCGTTGAATACGGTCGGTTACGCAGAAGCGTTTGCCTACAAACGTGGAGAGATCTCGTATGACGAGATGATACGATTGTTCAAACAAAACTCCCGCCGATACGCTAAAAGGCAGCTCACGTGGTTTCGGCGCGATGAGAGAATTCGCTGGATCGCCATGGACGAACGATCGGGCCCTTCGGAAATTGCCTCGCGCATCGCAGATTCGTCTTGACTTTGATGTTTTTATCGTTTAGAATTTACTAAACGTTCCAAATTTCTATGACCCGCAAGATTACTCCAGCGCAAAAACGATTCATTGAGGACTTCGGGAACCTGTACGCTTCTTACGGCTTCAAACGACTCAATGGTCTTCTGATCGGGCTTTTGCTTTCGAGCGATGAAGCGCTTTCACTCGGGGAGATTGCAAAGCTCCTGAACAGAAGCAAAGGTCTCGTCTCGGAAGTTGTTCGAAGGCTCAACGGGATGGGGTTCATAAAAAAGCATGATGGTCCGAACAACCGCGAAGACTACTACACTGCCGACGATAGCATCTTCATCAATGTCTTCCACTTCAACATGAGCACTGTTCGAAAAAATATTGCCATCGCGGAGCAATTCCTCCACGAGCTTGAGGCCGACAAGTCGGCGGAGAACAAACGGTGGAAACACAATTTGCAAGTGATGGACGCCTTCTATCAACAGATGGATTCCTTTTACAATGGTTTCGATAAAGACTGGTCGGCGGTACGACGAAAACTCAAACGCTAAGGAACGGAGATGCGACTCGCAAACAAGGTAGCAATCATCACCGGCGCAGGACGCGGAATCGGAAAAGTTACCGCTGTACGTTTTGCAGATGAAGGCGCTTCTCTCATTATCGCTGACGTTGATGAAACGTTGGGACGCACGATTGCCGACGAACTCAAGGAAAAAGGTGCTAAAGCCATCTACTGCAAAGTGAATGTGGCGGACTTCTCACAAGCAGAGCAGATGGCGAAGAAGGCGAACGATGAGTTCGGTACAATAGACATTCTCATCAACAACGCAGGCATCACCCGCGATGCTACGTTGTTGAAGATGACAGTCGAACAGTTTGAGCAAGTGATTGATGTAAATCTGAAAGGCGTTTTCAACTGCACGAAGGCCGTTGCACCGTACATGGTGGAACACAACTACGGGCGCATCATCAATACATCCTCCGTTGTGGGTTTGTACGGCAACTTTGGACAAACAAATTATGTGGCGACGAAGGCCGGCGTGATTGGCATGACGAAGGTGTGGGCGAGGGAGCTTGGCAGAAAAGGAATTACGGTGAACGCCGTTGCTCCGGGATTTATCGCAACAGAAATGATTTCAACAGTGCCGGAAAAGGTTCTTGCTTCCATCAAAGAAAGAACACCATTGCAGCGTCTTGGTGAACCTTCGGATATCGCGAACGCGTATCTCTTCCTTGCCTCCGACGAGGCCGCGTTTATCACAGGAACCGTTCTGAGTGTTGATGGAGGCATCGTCGCCTGATGAGACGAGCAGAAATCATCGGCACCGGAATGTATGCGCCGGAACGCGTCGTCCCGAACAGCGAGTTTGACCAGATGTACAATATGGATGTTGACTCGTTTCTCCGAACCAACCGGAATATCTACGAGCGTCACTACATGGCGGAGAACCAGGCAACATCAGACCTCGTTGTCGAAGCTGCGCATGAGGCTTTGAAGAACGCCGGCATCACCGCAGATGAACTTGACCTTATTATCGTTTCGACCGATACACCTGATTATATCTCTCCTTCTACTGCCGCTGTCGTTCAATACAAACTGCGGGCAACGAACGCCGGAACATTTGATCTCAACACGGCGTGCGCAGGGTTCGTAACGGCATTGGATGTCGCGGGAAAGTTCATTGCAGCCGACGAGCAGTACAAGCACATTCTTGTCGCCGGCGGCTATGGGATGAGCAGGTTCCTTAACTATGATGACTACAAGATTGCAACGCTGTTCGCTGACGGGGCTGGCGCCGTTGTCGTGCGAGCAACAACGGACGACTTCGGTATCATCACATCGAAACTGATTACCGACGGACAGTATCACGACTACATGGGTATCTATGCCGGCGGCACGTATATGCCAACGACGAAAGAGGTGATAGATAGGAAGGACAACCTTCTCCGCTTCGCGAAGAAAATCCCATTGGAAACCAATGCCACATTTTGGTCCAAGCTTGTGAACGAACTTCTCGCCCGCATGAGAAAAGCTCCATCGGATGTTGACCGATATTTTTTTACGCAAATCAACATCAACAGCATCAACGAAACGCTGGACAAGCTTGGAGTGCCGCACGAGAAGTCGCACAATGTGATGGACCGCTTTGCCTACACCGGCAGCGCGTGCATTCCCATGGCAATCGCAGATGCGGCGCGACAACACAAACTCAAGAAGAGCGACCTCGTCATGATGGTCGGCTCGGGCGGCGGCATGGCAATGGCGGCGCTCGCCTTGACATGGGCGTACAATACGTAGGGACACGACTCCGTCGTGTCCCGCGATATCCAATTCTCACACAGTCCTCAACCTTTGCCAGGCTTAGTTGAATGCAGTGTATTCTCAATGACTGAAAGCAAGAATAAAGGCCTCGTCCTCGCGGTCATTGCCGCAGCGCTCGGCTACTTCGTTGACCTGTATGACATTGTATTGTTTGGAGTCGTGCGTGTAGCAAGCCTGAAGGATATCGGTATTGTCGGTGATGAGCTGACCTCCAAGGGCATTCTGCTGTTAAATCTCCAGATGATCGGCATGCTCATCGGCGGCGTAACGTGGGGGATCATCGGCGATAAATTCGGACGACGATTTGCTCTTCTCTCAACGATTGCGATGTACTCCACAGCGAACATTCTCAATGGATTTGTCAACGACATCAACAGTTATGCAGTCCTTCGGTTTATTGCCGGTGTTGGTCTCGCCGGCGAGTTCGGTGCAGGCGTTACTTTGGTTGCCGAGATCTTGCCCAAACAATACCGCGGCTACGGCACAACCGTCATTTCTTTTTTGGGATTGGTTGGTGCGCTGACTGCTTCGTTTGTCGGCAGTTCGTTCGATTGGCGCGTCGCGTATTTTGTTGGAGGCGCGATGGGTCTCGTTGTGCTCGCGGGTCGCTTCTTCACATTGCGCGAGTCCGAAATGTTCGAAGCGCAAAAGCAAGCCACGCACAAACGCGGCGACATCATGCTCATCCTGCGCTCGAAGAGCACGTTGCTGAAATTCCTGGCGGTGACTGCAGTAGGCGTTCCCATTTGGTACGTGTCGGGAATCATCATCACGTTCTCTCCCGAAGTCGGGGCCGCGCTCAACTTGTCGCGCGACATTACCGCTGCCGAAACTTTGAAGTGGCAGGCAATCGGTCTTGCTATCGGCAGCGGGTTGAGCGGCATCGTCAGCGAGATGATCAAGAGCCGGAAGAAAGTAGTGTGGGCGTGTTTCATCGGAATGGCGGCGCTTGCAGTCGTCGTGCTGAACATGCACGGCGCCGCAGTCGAAATCTTTATGACTACGATTCTCGTCGTCGGTCTTGGCCAAGGCTATTGGACGGTGTTTATTACGATTGCAGCAGAGCAGTTCGGCACGAACATCCGAGCGACCGTCACTACCTCTGTTCCAAATTTTGTTCGCGCGATGGTCGTCCCGATGTCGTTAGCGCTGAACGCCTTACGCCATACCTTTGGCTTGCTCAACAGTGCATTGCTCATCGGCGCAGTGGTGTTTGTGCTGGCGTTTCTCTCGCTCTACTTCATGAGCGAGACGTACGGGAAGGATATCAATTACATCGAACAGGGATAATCTTGT
>JANNUB010000202.1:0-8930 GCA_031394795.1 Ignavibacteriota bacterium
GAAACTAAGTACAAGCAACTGGTACAACAAGCAGCGGATGGGATTTTTATTGCCGACAACGAGGGAAACCTACTTCTCGTGAACCTCAAAAGCTGTGAAATGCTCGGGTACACTGAGGCGGAGCTGCTTCGAATCAACATAGCAGATACCTACCCTGTAGAAGAGAAGATCCTTGCGCTCGAACGTATGCAAGGCATGAGTCCAGGCAAGACCGTGCAGTTTGAGAGACGCATGCGGAGAAAGGACGGATCGCTTTTCCCTATCGAAGTCAGTCTGGGGAGACTCGATAACGGCGGGTTCCAAGGGATTGTTCGGGACGTAACCGAACGTAAGCAAAAGGAGGCCGAGCTTAGGCTCCTCGCGCAAACCATATCAAGCGCACAAGACTGCGTCTCAATCACCGATATGGAAGACAAAGTCATTTTTGTCAACGAAGCATTTCTTCGCACCTATGGATACTCTGAAGAGGAGCTGCTGCGAAAGAACATTGCCATAGTCCGCTCCCCTCTTACGCCATCCGATGTTGGTGCGCAGATCTTGCCCGCGACACTTGCAGGTGGATGGAACGGAGAGATATTCAACCGACGGAAGGATGGCACTGATTTTCCAATCGAATTGTGGACATCGGTGGTCCACGACGACCAGGGGAAACCTGTTGCAACGGTGGGCGTTGCACGAGACATCACGCAGCGCAAACAAGCAGAACACCAGCTTGAACAGTCTGTTTCCACGCTCCGTGCAACGCTCGAATCAACTGCCGACGGTATTCTTGTGGTGGACACGCAAAGAACAATCCAAAGCTTCAATCAAAAGTTTTCCGACCTCTGGCGCATTCCCGAATCAATTCTGGCGACGCGGGACGACGATCAAGTGTTAGACTTTGTGCTCAAGCAGTTGAAGGATCCCGATGCCTTTCTCACAAGAGTAATAGAACTCTATGTCCGCAAGGACGAAGAGAGTTACGACTTCATTGAATTCACGGACGGGAGAATTTTTGAGCGTTATTCAAAGCCTCAGCGGATTGGAAACGAAACCGTCGGAAGGGTATGGAGTTTTCGGGACGTTACCGATCGCAAACGGGCGCAAGAATCCATACAACGATTGCTTCATGCCGTTGAACAGTCGGACGAAATTATATTTATGACTGATCCCCAAGGCATCATTACGTATGTCAATCCCGCTTTTGAACGGGTGTACGGATACACAAAGGAAGAGGTTTTGGGCAACACGCCCCGTATGCTCGGAAGCGGGATGCGAACCCAAGAGCAATACGAGAAGTTTTGGGAGGATCTCCTGTCCGGTAGGAGTGTGCGGTGGGAGCTTGTCAACAAGTCGAAAGAGGGACGGTTCATAACCGTGGACGTTTCTGTAAATCCGATTTTCGAAGGAGATGGCCAGATCTCCGGTTTCATTGCTGTTCAGAAAGACATCACGGAACGGAAAAAGATGGAAGAAGAAAGGAAGTCACTGCAGCAACAACTCTTCCAAGCACAAAAAATGGAGTCCATTGGTACACTTGCCGGCGGGATTGCACACGACTTCAACAATATCCTCGGTATCATTCTCGGCCATGCATCGTTCATCCAACCGGGAGACGTTGACCAGGGAACACTCTCGGCAAGCACTGGGGCTATCACAAAAGCAGTCCAGCGTGGAGCCAACTTGGTTCGACAGATACTCACGTTCGCCCGCAAAACCGACGCAGCGTTAGAGCCTGTGAACGTGAATACCATTATTGAGGAGCTATCCAAAATGCTCCGTGATACGTTCCCAAAGACCACGGAGATAGCGCTGCAGCTCGATAAGACGATTCCCGTGATCACGACGGACCACACTCAACTGCATCAAGCGCTGCTGAACCTTTGCGTCAATGCTCGAGATGCGATGAACGATCCATCGGAGACAACAGGGAAAGTTGGAACGCTTTCCATAAGGACAGAGATGATTGCGGGCGATAACGTGCGGACGTTTTTTGCCGACGCCACAGAGTCACACTATGTCTGCATCAGTGTATCAGACACAGGGATTGGAATGAACGAAGCTACTAAGCAGAGAATCTTTGAACCGTTCTTCACAACGAAGGAATTAGGAAGGGGAACAGGTTTGGGATTGGCGGTGGTCTATGGCGTTGTCAAGCGTCATCAGGGGTTTGTTGATGTTGAGAGCGAAGTCGGTCGCGGGACAACCTTCAAGCTCTATTTGCCGATTCCCGCAAGTGTCGTGACACCGACGAACACGAAGGAGGAAACAAGCGCTGAAATTCCTTGTGGAACAGAGACCATCCTTCTCGTCGAGGATGAAGAAAGTTTGTTGAACTTGATGAAAACTGCACTTGAGAATAAGGGCTATCGGGTCGTGACGGCACAAGATGGCAGAGAAGCAATTGAGGTGTACTCTCAACACAGGGAGAGCATAGCACTCGTTATGACTGACATAGGATTGCCCAAGCTCGACGGACAAGGGGTTGTTACGGCATTGGTAGGCATGAATCCTCAGCTGAGTATCATTGTCGTAAGCGGATTCCTCGACCCGGATGTCGAATCGGAATTGTCCGCAGCCGGAGCAATTGAATTTGTACACAAGCCGTACCTGCTCGCAGAGATGCTCACAAAAGTCCGCGAGGTGATTGACCGTAGTACTGTGAACGAAGCGCAAAACAAAATGAATGTTGAATGAAAGAGGTGTAAGCATGTCAGCAACCATACTTGTTGCAGATGACGATCCGGACTATGTAGAATTGACGAGCATGATTCTTCGAAAAAACGGGTATGAAGTAATCATGGCGCACGATGGTACCTCTGCATGGGAAGAGTTGAAGAAGCATCAGCCCGACGTTCTCCTTGTCGATTGGAACATGCCGGGGATGAATGGGATTGACTTCATCAAATCGGTGAAGGCGGATGACCAGTACGGAGACCGCTATGCGATCATGGTGACGGCGCGTAACGATCCGCAAGCGAAAGCCGAAGGCCTGGGAGCCGGCGCCGACGACTACTTGACTAAACCGTTTGACAGATTGGAATTGCTTGCGCGCGTCCGTGTAGGGCTTCGTACGCGGAGCTTGCAGAAGGCATTGGCCGACGAGGTTCGAATGCTGCATCGGGCTGTTGAACAAAGCCCGGTTTCCATTGTCATCACGGATACACATGGGACTATTGAATATGTCAATCGCCAATTTACTCAGGTGACGGGCTATTCATTCAGTGAAACAATCGGCAAGAACCCTCGCATTCTGAAGTCGGGAGAAAAGCCGTCGCATGAGTACGCGCAGTTGTGGAGCACCATTACGGCCGGCCGCGAGTGGCGCGGAGAGTTTCACAACAAGAAAAAGAATGGCGAGTTGCATTGGGAACATGTGTCCATCTCCCCAATCAAAAACGAGAAAGGCGAGGTCACTCATTTCCTTGCCGTCAAAGAAGACATTACGGAGCGCAAGCAATCAGAGGACGCCTTGCGCGAAAGCGAGGAACGAACCCGCCTTATTGTGGAAATGGCTCACGATGCCTTTGTCGCCATCGATGCCCAGAGCACGATTGTGGATTGGAACTCTCAAGCTGAGTGCACGTTCGGATGGTCACGCGCAGAAGCCGTTGGACGCCCCTTGGCCGAGTTGATTATTCCTCCAAATCATAGAGATGCTCACCTGCATGGCATTCAGCGCTATCTCTTTACGGGTGAAGGCCCGGCACTGAACAAGCGGATCGAAATAACAGCATTGCATCGGGACGGGCACGAGTTTCCTGTGGAAATGACGATCACGCCAATTCATTGGAACGAAACAGTCCTCTTCAGCGCTTTCTTGCACGACATCACCGAACGCAAGCGGACGGAGGAGGCAATACGTCAAGCGGAACTGCAGTTCCGCTTGGTGTGGGAGAAGAGCGCCGACGGCATGCGTTTGACAAACGAACAAGGCATCGTGCAAAAGGTCAATGAAGCATTTTGTCGCATGGTGGAAAAACCACGTGAGGCAATCGAGGGGAAACCACTTTCCGAAATCTACGCGGAGGTTCAGCAAGAACATATCCTCGAACGTCATCTAGAGCGCTTCCGCTCTCGGACGGTAAGCCCGCATCTCGAACGCGAGATGACGCTGTGGAACGGAAAAAAGATTTGGTTTGAAACAACCAACTCATTTTTTGAGATTGAAGGACAGAGACCACTGCTGCTTGGAATATTTCGCGACATCACTGAGCGCAAACGGACGGAAGAAGCGATGGCAAACCTCCGAGGTCAGCTCGAACTGATCTTTAACTCTGTGGGCGAGGGTATTCACGGTGTTGACCTTTCAGGAAATTTCATCTTTGTGAATCACGCCGGCGCCGAAATGCTCGGTTGGACGATGAACGAGTTAATCGGAAAGCACAGCCACACAACAATGCACCACACAAGGGCAGATGGAACCCCTTACCCCAAGGAGGAATGCAACGTTTACGCCACGCTCCACGATGGGCGCGCCCGACGCGTGTCCGATGAAGTGTTCTGGCGCAAGGATGGGACAAGTTTTCCTGTCGAGTACCTCAGCACGCCAATGCGGGATCACGAAGGAAAATTGGTGGGCGCCGTGGTCACGTTCCGCGACATCACGATGCGTAGGCGGGCGGAAGAGGAGTTGCGCCAAAGTGAAGAACAATTCCGTCTCATCTCGGAAAATGGCGCTGACATGATATCACTTCTCGATGAGCAGGGTAACTACCTGTATGCAAGCCGTTCGTATGCCAATCTTGGTCACGACCCACAGCAACTGGTTGGCGCCAACCTCTTCACCTATATCCACCCTGATGATGTTCCCCGAGTGAGGGATGAAATCAACGCCGTCGTGAATTCATTTCAAACCCGTTCGATGGAGTTTCGATTCCAGCAGAAAGACGGTGCGTGGTGCCCTGTTGAATCTGCGGTCAGTCTCTTGATCAATGATGCGGGGCTGCGACTTGTCGCAGTTGCGCGCAACATTACTGATCGCGTACGTCGCGAGGAAGAACGTCAATCTCTGGAAAGCCAGTTGAAGCAGCGCAATCAAGAATTGGAACAGACGGTGACCGACTTGAAGCACATGCAGGGAAGCTTGGTGCAATCGGAGAAAATGGCGTCCATTGGACAACTGACGGCGGGGATCGCGCATGAAATCAATAACCCCCTTGCATTCGTCTCAAGCAACCTCAATCGCTTCAAAGAATATTTTGATGATACTCTCTCTTTGATGAAGGAATGGCAGGCGTTAGGCAAGAGCTTGGAAGGAAATCCGATGTGGGAACCTCAATTACGTTTGCTCAAAGCAGCAGAACAGCAGGCTGATCTCGACTTCATCGCTGAAGATTTTGGAAATCTCATGCACCACTCAAGAGATGGCGCGGAACGAATCAAGAGCATCGTGGAACGACTACGCGGATTCTCTCACCTTGCAGGAACAGAATTTGGCGATGCGAACATCAACGAGGCAATCGATGATACACTCACAATCGTTTGGAACGAGCTGAAGTACAAGGCAGAGATCAACAAAGAGTACGGTGCACTTCCGCTTGTCAGTTGCAATGTTGGAGAGCTCAAACAGGTCTTCATCAACTTGATGGTCAATGCAGCGCATGCAATTCAAGATAGGGGAGAAATCACCCTTCGCACTTCTCTGGAAGGAAAGAGAGTTGTCATTCAGATCTCAGATACGGGAAACGGCATTGCGCCCGACAATCTAAAAAAGATTTTCGATCCGTTTTTCACCACCAAGCCGGTAGGCAAAGGGACGGGGCTTGGTCTCTGGATCTCTGCGACAATCATCCAAAAACACAAAGGCACGATGACGGTCGAAAGTGAACTTGGTCGCGGTACGACTTTCACCATAAAACTACCGATCGAACAGGAAGAGAAGTTGTCCGGAGGACTCCTTACGGAGGAGAAAGTGTGATGAACGAATTGAGGTCAACTGCAGCGATATTATTTCTTGACGACGAAGATGCGATTCTCGCATCGCTTCGCAGCTTGTTCCGGCGAGAAGGATATACGCTGCACTTCTTTCATTCAGGCCCTGAAGCGCTTACTTTTTTGCAGCACAATTCTGTTGAAGCAATTGTCACGGACATGCGGATGCCCGATATGAATGGAGCGGAATTTCTGAAACGCGCAACAAATATCTGCCCCGCGGCGGTTCGCATCATGCTCAGCGGATATGAGGACAAAGCAGTTGTTATCAGTGCATTGTCGGATGGGCTTGCGCAGTACTATGTGCTCAAACCCTGGGACGACGTCGGCTTTAGAACGTTGATCCGCCAGGCGGTACGCCTGCAACAATCTCCACTCGATCAGCGGCTGAAGGAGATGTTTTGTACGTCTACGATACTCCAATCGCAGCCGAAGTTTCACGTGCATCTCCTGGAAATGTTGTCGAAGGAAGAAAGCTCGTTGAACGATATTGTTGAAGCGATTGAGAACAGCCCGGTAGTGGTTGCGAAGCTCCTTCGCGTTGCCAATTCTGTCTATTTCGCGGCGCGCAACCCGATTACAACCGTACGGGAAGCCGCGATTTTCATTGGTGTCAAGTACATTATCAATCTCGTGATGGCAATAGAAACATTTCAAAGCGTCGGCAAGGGGATCGATAGCAAGTACACTCATTTCGTTGAAGAAATATGGAGCACGTCGTTACGCCGTGCGGCAATTGCGAAGATGATAGGTGAACAGTGGAAGGGATTTAACAACGGACATCTTTCGTACGTAACGTCGCTGCTCCAGGATATCGGCTATGCCGTGCGGCTTAGCTCCGAACCTGAAAAATACCGCGCGTTCATGGAACACTCCAAACTGGAAGGAATCTCAAAATACGAAGCGGAAGTGAAGGTGTTTACGATTCCGCATGATGAAGTTGGGGCGGCGTTGTTGGAATTCTGGAACCTTCCTCCTGAAATTGAAAAAGCTATAGCACGGCATCACCGTAACACTGAAGATGAAATCCTTGTACAGATCTTACAGATCGCTGACGCGTTAGTGTGCGCCGACTCGTCGAATCCGCATGACCCGGCAATCGATCCATTGATTACAAAATGGCGCGAACAGCTTGATCAACCCGCCACAGGCGGGTCAACTATACCACAACCAACATGACATAAATGGAAACTTACATTCCAAACCGAAAAGTTTTGTACGTCGATGATGAGGCAAGCCTTCTCTCATCGTTTGTTTCCATGATGAGGAAGCAAAATGTTCAGACAGCAGTGCTAAACGATTCAAGAAATATCGAAACCATTCTTCAGGAAGGTGGCCCATTCGCAGTCGTCTTGTCGGACCAGCGAATGCCCGTTGTTGACGGTGTTGCAGTATTAGAACGCGTTGCCCGACTGTACCCGGATACTGTGCGGGTGATGGTAACCGGCTATGCGGATCATAACGATACGTTGCGTGCGATCAACCAAGGGGGGATCAGCCACTACATCGCAAAGCCATGGAAAGACGATGATCTCCGAAGCCTCATTGATGATTCGATCAGTCGGTACAATCTGAAGATGGAGAACCGGTTTCTGCTTGAGGAACTCGACAGAGAGAACGCCAAACTGACTGAGCTTTTAGATGGAACAGTGGTGGGAACAACGCGCATCCTCGGTGATATGGTCGGTTATATGAACCCGGAGGGCGCTGCACAGGTGGAGCGTGTTCGCCGGCTGGGCAACGCAATGCTCGGCATGCTGACGGAACTAAGTTCGCATGAACGGTGGGAAATCTCGCGTGCGCTCGATCTGTTTAACCTGGGCCTTGCCGTCCTTCCTCCCTTGACTCAGTTGGCGATCAACAAAGAAGGCTTGGCAGCGCTGGATCGCTCTCCCATCGCTCGCAACCATCACCTCTTGGCGGCAGGACTTCTCAAGGACATCCCGCGCTTTGGCGGCGTGGCGCGGATTATTGAGCTCCAACGGAAAGATTTTGACGGCAGCGGAGAACCGACCAACCAACCGATCAAGGGAACTGAGCTTCCTCTCGGCACACGCCTGTTACGTATTTTGGTCGATCTCGACAGGATGCGTAAGGGAAGCGTTCAAGGCCGTGAGCTGTTGAAGCGGATGATAAATCGGCCGACCCAATACGATGTCACGCTCATTCATCGGATGTTGGGTGAAACCACTGCGACAGCACCGATGAGCCTTGAGCGAGCATTGCCCGTGACCAGTTTGCAGCCAGGCATGGTTCTCATCGATGACGTCACTACAAGAGCAGGTCAGTTTTTGCTGCGTGCAGAGTCAACGCTGTCGGAAACTACTGTCAACATCCTGCTTCAATGGCATAAGAATGATCCTATTGTGGAACCGATCAGAGTCCATGATGCCGGGTAAGCTGAGGTTCCGTAACATAGCTTGGAGATTCCCGAAAATAGAAAGCAAAAAAATAGCCACTCACGAAGTGACGTCTTCGGGAGTGGCAAGCTCTTTTTGCTTTTTGACTTGTCCGTAAGGACTCCTCGGAGGGGAATGTCCACACATAGCGCGTTGCAATTCACTCAGCATTTCATTAGCTTTTTTGTAGCCCGAGAGTCCGGAGAGACGTCCGTATCAGGAAGTCACCATGTGCTGGAGGTGAAAAGTTTCTGGAAGAACTGCTGAAGAAACTGAACTGAGTGTTCCCAACCTAACATCATCTCTCATCAACATAAGGAGCAATCATGGCAGCACGACGAAGGACAACGCATCGCAGCGTGGCGGGAAAAAAATTGTACGCTGTGCGCAACGCGAAGGGTCAGTTCGTGGACATTCAGACCTACGAGCGAGCGCACCGGATGGCAATCAAAAAAGGAAAGTCGAAGAAAGATATCGCGCGGGACGCGCGTAACTTGAAGAAGAAAAAATAGGTTTTCAGCGACATTGTACGTGGTGTTTCAGTGGTTTTCGGAGCGTAGCGCAGCCCGGTAGCGCACTTGCTTGGGGTGCAAGGGGTCGCGGGTTCAAATCCCGCCG